>NZ_JAUSXR010000001.1:637835-956753 GCF_030816155.1 Arthrobacter woluwensis
AGGCCAGACGGTTGCGGCCGTTGATGCGCATGGCATCGGAGCCGCACACGCCGTGGGCGCAGGAGCGGCGGAACGAGAGCGAGCCGTCGTGGTCCCACTTGACCTTGTGCAGGGCGTCCAGGACACGGTCGGTGCCGTACATGGTGAGCGTGAAGTCATCCCAGTGGGCCTCTTCCGAGACCTCCGGGTTGTAGCGACGGACGCGCAGCGTGATGTCGAAGGACGGGATCTCCCCGCCGCCTCCGGCACTCGCCGGCAGCTCCACCTTGGATGCGGGTTCAGCGGTTGCGGCAGTCATCAGTACTTACGCTCCATCGGCTCGTAACGGGTGAAGATCACCGGCTTGGTGTCCAGACGGATGCCGGCGACGTGTTCGGCGGACGACTCGGAGTCCTTGTAAGCCATGGAGTGCTTCATGAACTTGGCGTCGTCGCGGTCGGGGAAGTCCTCGCGGTAGTGACCGCCACGGGATTCCTCACGGTGCAGGGCCGCCACGGTCATGACCTTGGCGAGTTCCAGCAGGAAGCCGAGCTCGACGGCCTCGAGGAGATCCAGGTTGAAGCGCTTGCCCTTGTCCTGGATGGAGATGTTCTTGTACCGCTCCTCGAAGGAGGCGATGTCCTGGAGCACCTGGTTCAGGGTCTCCGCGGAACGGAACACCTGCATGTTCGCATCCATGGTGTCCTGCAGTTCCTTGCGGATCGCGGCGACGCGCTCGGTGCCGTCGGCGTTGCGGACGGAGTCCAGCAGGCCGATCGTGAACGCCTCGGGATCCTCCGGCAGCTCGACGTAGTCGGCGCCCTTGGCGTACTCCGCGGCGGCGACGCCGGCACGCTTGCCGAAGACGTTGATGTCCAGCAGGGAGTTGGTGCCGAGACGGTTGGAACCATGCACGGACACGCAGGCCACCTCACCGGCAGCGAACAGACCCGGGATCACCGTGTCGTTGTCCTGGAGGACCTCGGTGGCGATATTGGTGGGGATGCCGCCCATGGCGTAGTGCGCCGTCGGGAACACCGGCACGGGCTCGGTGTACGGTTCCACGCCCAGGTAGGTGCGGGCGAACTCGGTGATGTCCGGGAGCTTGGCGTCGATGTGAGCCGGCTCCAGGTGCGTCAGGTCGAGCAGCACGTAGTCCTTGTTCGGACCGCAGCCGCGGCCTTCACGGACCTCGTTGGCCATGGAGCGGGCCACGATGTCGCGGGGCGCCAGGTCCTTGATGGTGGGGGCGTAACGCTCCATGAAGCGCTCACCCTCGGAGTTGCGCAGGATGGCGCCTTCACCACGGGCCGCTTCGGAGAGCAGGATGCCGAGGCCGGCCAGGCCGGTCGGGTGGAACTGGAAGAACTCCATGTCCTCCAGCGGGATGCCGCGGCGGAACGCGATGCCCATGCCGTCACCGGTCAGGGTGTGGGCGTTGGACGTGGTCTTGAAGACCTTGCCGGCGCCGCCGGAGGCGAACACTACGCTCTTGGCCTGGAAGACGTGCAGCTCACCGGTCGCGAGGTCGTAGGAGACCACACCGGCGACGCGCTTCTGCTTGTACGGGGTGCCGTCCTCGCGGACCGCGTCCTCTTCGACCGTCAGGAGGTCGAGGACGTAGTACTCGTTGTAGAACTCCACATTGTGCTTGACGCAGTTCTGGTAGAGCGTCTGCAGGATCATGTGACCGGTGCGGTCCGCGGCGTAACAGGCGCGGCGGACAGGCGCCTTGCCGTGGTCGCGGGTGTGACCGCCGAAGCGGCGCTGGTCGATGCGGCCTTCGGGCGTGCGGTTGAACGGCAGGCCCATCTTCTCCAGGTCCAGCACGGCGTCGA
The DNA here is from genome assembly GCF_030816155.1 of Arthrobacter woluwensis. NCBI lineage: Bacteria > Bacillati > Actinomycetota > Actinomycetes > Micrococcales > Micrococcaceae > Arthrobacter > Arthrobacter woluwensis. Next base: position 639,653 of record NZ_JAUSXR010000001.1, read on the forward strand.
TGGCTTCCTTCGCCATGACCTCGGCCGCGTCCTGGTCCACCAGGTAGTCACCGCCCTTGACGGTGTCGAAGGTGTGCCACTCCCAGTTGTCCTCTTCGACATTGGCGAGTGCGGCGCACATGCCGCCCTGAGCGGCGCCCGTGTGGGAGCGGGTGGGGTAGAGCTTGGTCAGCACGGCCGTGCGGGCACGCTGGCCAGCTTCGATCGCTGCGCGCATTCCGGCGCCACCGGCGCCGATGATCACAACATCGTACTTGTGGACCTGCATTCTCAGATGCCTTCTCTCTTCCAGGAAAATCTTCTGCTCAGGCCGCGGGCGGCCTGGACGCTACGGGGCCGGGGCAGAAGGACGGCGCGCCGTCCATGAGCTGGCCGTTGAGCACCGGGCACGGGTCGAAGGTGAAGATCACCAGGGTGCCCAGGACCACGACGACGGCGGACGCCACGTAGAGCAGCGTCTTCAGGACACGGCGGGTGCTGTCCTTCTCGGCGTAGTCGTTGATGATCGTGCGGACGCCGTTGCTGCCGTGCAGGAACGCCAGCCACAGCATGGCCAGATCCCAGAACTGCCAGAACGGGTCGGCCCACTTGCCGGCCACGAAGCCGAAGTCGATGGCGTGGATGCCCTGACCGACCATGAGGTTCACGAAGAGGTGGCCGAAGATCAGCACCACCAGGATGACGCCGGAGAGCCGCATGAAGAGCCATGCGAACATCTCGAAGTTGCCCTTGGAACCGGACGTGCGGCGGTACTGCGGGGCGATGCGGCTGTTGCCGCTGCGAGGAGCCTGAATCGTGCTCATGGCTTAGTGACCTCCCAGTGCCAGGCTGAGGTGACGGATGGCGAAGGCTGCGAAGACCACGACCCAGATGATGAGCACGGCCCAGAGCATCTGGCGCTGGTACTTGGCGCCCTTCTTCCAGAAATCGATCGCGATGACGCGCAGGCCATTGAAGGCGTGGAACAGGATCGCGGCCACCAGGCCGGTCTCGCCCACGGCCATGAGGGGGTTCTTATACGCCCCGATGACGCTGGTGTAGACCTCCGGGGACACGCGGACCAGCGACGTGTCCAGGACGTGCACCAACAAGAAGAAGAAGATCACAACACCGGTGATGCGGTGCCCAACCCAAGACCACATGCCTTCCCGGCCGCGGTACAAGGTGCCAGCTGGTTTCGTCGGCACTGAATAAACCTCCCTGGAACACGGCAGCGCTGGCATGTAGTCCATGCGGGGGAACGCATGCTGTGTGAGCCTGATGGCCCAAGCCAAATCTAGGCTTCGCTCACAGCTTATTCAATTTAGCTTTGCCTTGCCCCAATAATGCGAGCGCGGAATCCGGGCAAATGCGACTGCGCATGAGATAAATGCCACAAACGCGCGGTGCGCCCGGGCAGGCCTGCACCGTCATCAGGGGGTCCGTCGCCTACCATGTGGGGGTGAGTAACGACAATGTGGACGCCCGCAGCCACGCGATGGCCCGCTTTTTCGCGGTCATCCCTGCCGGCGGCGTAGGTACCCGTCTGTGGCCCCTCTCCCGGGCGGCCGCACCCAAGTTCCTGCATGATCTGACCGGCTCGGGGAGCACCCTCATCCGTGCGACCTACGACCGGCTCGAGCCCCTGGCGGAAGGCCGCGTGCTCGTGGTCACCGGCGAGGCCCATCGCGCCGCCGTCTGCCGCCAGCTGCCCGAACTCTCGGACCGCGACCTGGTGCTCGAGAGCGAGCCCAAGGACTCCGCGGCCGCGATCGGCCTGGCCGCCGCCATCCTGCACGAGCGGGACCCGGAGACCATCATGGGCTCCTTCGCCGCCGACCAGGTGATCAGCCCCACTCACGTCTTCCAGGCCGCCGTGCGGGAAGCGATCCACACCGCGGCCACCGGCAAGATCGTCACCATCGGCATCAAGCCCACCCACCCCTCCACGGGCTTCGGCTACATCCGGGTCGGCGAGCTCCTGAACGTCGAGGAGGCCCCGAACGCCCACGCCGTCGTGGAGTTCGTGGAGAAGCCCAACGAGACCGTGGCCCGCCAGTACCTCGACAGCGGGGACTACGTCTGGAACGCCGGCATGTTCGTGGCGCCGGTCGCCCTCATGCTCAAGCACCTGGAGATCAACCAGCCCGAGCTGCACGCCGGTCTCCTCGAGATCGCCCGCGCCTGGGACACTCCGGAGCGTGACGCCGTCACGGCGCGCATCTGGCCGACCCTGCCCAAGATCGCCATCGACTATGCGGTGGCCGAGCCTGCCGCGGCCGCCGGCGACGTCGCCGTCGTGCCCGGGGAGTTCGGCTGGGACGACGTCGGGGACTTCGCAGCGATCGGCCGCCTGAACAGCGCGCGTGAGGTCGACGACGTCACCGTCCTGGGCGATGACCCCCGCGTCTTCACCGAGGACGCCAGCGGCGTCGTGGTGGCGGACACCAAGCGGGTGATCGCGCTGATCGGCATCAAGGACGTCGTGATCGTGGACACCCCGGACGCCCTGCTGGTGACGACGACGGAGCACGCACAGCGCGTGAAGAGCGCGGTGGACGCCTTCAAGGCGAGCGGCGATACGGACGTTCTGTAACTCCGCGTGACCTTTTGAGGTTTTTCCGCACGCCCGCTCTAAAGTGTCAGGGTGCGCAACTACTCCAGCGAATCGAACCCGCCGCAGCTTGCCGGACCCTGGCTGGAACCGCTCCTGCCGGAGCTGATCGAGTTCCGCCGGGATCTGCATGCGCACCCTGAACTCTCCTTCAAGGAGTTCCGCACCACGGACCGTCTCGTGGCGCGTCTGGAGGCCGCGGGGCTGACCCCGCGGCGGCTCGAGGGCACGGGCGTCGTGGTGGACGTGGGGGAGGGCCCCATCGCGACGGCGCTGCGCGGGGACATCGACGCCCTGCCCATCATCGAGGAGACGGGCCTTCCGTTCGCGAGCACCAATCACGGCGTGACGCACGCCTGTGGGCACGATGTGCACACCACCACCATGCTCGGCGTCGCCCTCGTCCTGCACGCGATGCACCAGGCCGAGCCGCTGGGCGGTTCCGTCCGCATCATCTTCCAGCCCGCCGAGGAGACCATGCCGGGCGGCGCGCTGTCCTGTATCGCCCAGGGCGTCCTGGACGGGGTGCCGCGCATCATGGCGCTGCACTGCGACCCCAAGATCGACGTCGGGCACATCGGCACGCGCATCGGGGCGATCACCTCGGCATCGGACACCATCAAGATCGAGCTGACGGGGCGCGGCGGCCACACTTCACGCCCTCATCTGACCGAGGACCTCGTGTTCGCGCTCTCCCAGATCGCCGTGAGCGTTCCCGCCGTGCTGTCCCGCCGGATCGATGTCCGCAGCGCCGTCTCCGTGGTGTGGGGGCAGATCAGCGCCGGCTCCGCGCCCAACGCCATCCCGGCCAGCGGGTACATGGCGGGCACCATGCGCTGTCTGGACCGCGACGCCTGGCACGGCGCCGGCGAGCTCCTGGACAGCGTGGTGCAGCAGGTCGCGGCCCCGTACGGGGTGGACGTGCACCTGGAGCACACCCGGGGCGTGCCGCCGGTGGTGAACTCGGAACACGAGACCGCCCTGATCGAGGCGGCGGCCCGCGCGGAGCTCGGCGAAAGCGCCGTCGTGCTCACCCCGCAGTCCATGGGCGGTGAGGACTTCGCCTGGTTCCTGGCCGACGTCCCCGGCGCGATGATGCGTCTGGGCACCCGCACTCCCGGGGGCGAGGAGTACGATCTGCACCGCGGCGACTACATCCTCGACGAGCGCGCGCTCGGCTACGGGATCAGGGTCCTGGCCGGGGCCGCGCTGCGCACCATCAGGGATCTCGACGAGGCCTAGGCCTACCCGTAGGTAACAAATATTCAACGATCAGTGCATATCCAGCCGTCCGTGGTAGCGGGCGGCGTGGATCACTGAGTAATGTTGCCTTCATCACCGCCCGGGCCATGGATGCTTGGGCATTTCGAGTTTTCTGGAGGATCCTTGAAGATTTCCAAGCAGGCGCGCGCCCTCGGCGCAGCCAAGCGCGGTTCGCTGGTCGGCGTCGCAGGCATGAGCGCCGCAGCACTGCTGCTCTCCGCCTGTGGCGCAGCCCCGGAGCAGAAGTCCGGTTCCGCGGCCGGCAGCAGCGACTACAAGGCGTGCATCGTCTCCGACTCGGGTGGTTTCGATGACCAGTCCTTCAACCAGTCCTCCTACGAAGGTCTGAAGAAGTCCGAGAAGGACCTGGGCATCACGACCAAGGAGATCGAGTCCAAGTCGAACAACGACTTCGAACCGAACCTGCGTGCCATGGTCAGCGCCGGCTGCAACCTGACCGTCACGGTCGGCTTCCTCCTGGGTGACGCCACCAAGGCGCAGGCCGCGGCCAACCCGAACAAGCACTTCACCATCATCGACTTCGCGTACGACAAGGAAATCGCCAACGTGAAGCCGATCATCTATGACACGGCTCAGGCCGCGTTCCTGGCCGGTTATGCCGCAGCCTCCACCACGAAGACCGGCAAGGTCGGCACCTTCGGTGGCATCAAGATCCCCACCGTCACCATCTTCATGGACGGCTTCGCGGACGGCGTGAAGTACTTCAATGAGAAGAAGGGCAAGAACGTCCAGGTCCTCGGCTGGGACAAGGACAAGCAGGACGGCACCTTCACCGGTGACTTCGAGAAGCAGGACAAGGGCAAGCAGGTCACCAAGTCCCTGCTCGACGGCGGAGCGGACATCATCATGCCCGTCGCCGGTCCGGTGGGCAAGGGCGCTGCCAGCGCTCTGAAGGAAGCCAAGGCCGGTGGCAAGGACGTCAAGCTCGTGTGGGTCGACTCCGACGGCTACCTGACCGCCCCCGAGTACAAGGGCCTCATGCTGACCTCCGTCATCAAGAAGATGGACGAGGCTGTGGAGACCGTGGTCAAGGACGACAAAGACGGCAAGTTCACCGCCAAGCCGTACGTCGGCACCCTGGCCAACGGCGGCGTGGACGTGGCGCCGTTCCACGACCTCGCCTCCGCTGTGCCGGCCGATCTCCAGAGCGAGCTGGATGCCCTGAAGAAGGACATCGTGGACGGCAAGATCAAGGTCGAGTCCAAGGCCAGCCCCAAGCAGTAGGGCTTCCGGCGTGAGTGCCGCCGCCCCCGTCGCCCGGTGAATTCCGCCGGGCCGGGGGCGGCGGCGCTTTGCGTGAGTGAAGACCTGCACCGCGGACCCGGCGCTGGGATAGCCTGCTGGGTATTCGATGCAATGGGACGACCGCACAGGGCATCATCTGATGGAACGGAAACAACAGCGTGAAACTTGAGCTTCGGGGGATCACCAAGACCTTCGGCACTTTCGTGGCCAACGATCATATCGATGTGGTGGTTGAGCCGGGGCAGATCCACTGCCTCCTCGGTGAGAACGGCGCGGGGAAGTCGACTCTCATGAACGTCCTCTACGGCCTCTACGAGCCCACTGAGGGCGAGATCGTGGTGGACGGGAAGCCCGTGAGCTTCCGCGGTCCGGGCGATGCGATGGCGGCGGGCATCGGCATGGTGCACCAGCACTTCATGCTGGTCCCCGTGTTCACTGTCGCGGAGAACGTCGCCCTGGGTGGGGAGAACACCAAGGCCGGTGGCTTCCTGGATCTGGAGTCCACCAAGACCCGGATCCGCGAGATCTCCGACCAGTACGGCTTCAACGTCGACCCTGACGCCCTGGTGGAGGACCTCCCCGTGGGCGTGCAGCAGCGCGTGGAGATCATCAAGGCGCTGGTGCGGGACGCGAAGGTCCTCATCCTGGATGAGCCCACCGCCGTGCTGACGCCGCAGGAGACCGACGAGCTCCTGGACATCATGCGCCAGCTCAAGGCCTCCGGCACTTCGATCCTCTTCATCTCCCACAAACTCCGCGAGGTGCGGGCCGTTTCGGACACCATCACCGTGATCCGCCGCGGCAAGGTGGTGGGCAACGCCGACCCGAGCGCTTCCACCACGGAACTCGCCGCGCTCATGGTGGGCCGTCCCGTCAGCCTGACCCTGAACAAGGAACCCGCGAACCCCGGCAAGACCACGTTCTCGATCCGCGACCTGACCGTCCTGGCCCCGAACGGCCAGCGGGTGGTGGACGGCATCGACCTGGACATCGCCGAAGGTGAGATCCTCGCCGTCGCGGGTGTGCAGGGCAACGGCCAGACCGAGCTGACCGAGGCCATCCTGGGTCTTCAGGATCACGTGGCCGGCTCGATCACGCTGGACGGCAAGGAACTCCTGGGACGCAACGTCAAGGAGGTCCTGCACGCCGGTGTGGGCTTCGTCCCCGAGGACCGCAAGGAGGACGGCCTGGTCGGGCCGTTCTCGGTCGCGGAGAACCTGGTGCTGGACCTGTACGACCAGGCGCCCTTCGCCCGCGGTGTCGCCATGGATCCGGGCAAGGTGGCCTCCAACGCCACCGCGAAGATCGACGAGTTCGACATCCGCACCCCGTCCGGCGCGACCCCGGTGGGATCGCTGTCCGGCGGCAACCAGCAGAAGGTGGTCATGGCCCGGGAACTGTCCCGGCCGCTGCGCCTCTTCATCGCGTCCCAGCCCACCCGCGGCGTGGACGTCGGGTCCATCGAGTTCCTGCACCGCCGGATCGTGTCGGAGAGGGACAAGGGCATCCCGGTGATGATCGTGTCCACCGAGCTCGACGAGGTGGTGGAACTGGCGGACCGCATCGCCGTCCTCTACAAGGGCAAGGTGGTGGGCATCGTCCCCGCGGACACCCCGCGCGATGTGCTCGGCCTCATGATGGCGGGCCTCTCCCCGGAGGACGCCGTTCACAACACCGCCACGCAGCAGCATCCCGGCCGCCACCAGGCCGGCGACATTCAGACGGATCAGGCAGGAGAAGCCGGTGAGTAAGCAAGAACAGCCTCGGCTGGACGGCCAGGAGATCGTGAAGAAGATCTTCACGGGCAACGCGATGGTCTCCTTCCTGGCCGTGTTCCTGGCCCTGGTGCTGGGCGGCCTGCTCATCGCGGCCACGGACAAGGACGTCGCCACCACGGCGGGGTACCTGTTCGCCCGTCCCACCGACTTCCTGAGCGCCCTCTGGAAGGCCGCCACCAATTCGTACGTCGCGCTGTTCCAGGGAGCCGTGTACTCCCCGGAGGCGACGGGTCCTCTGGGTCACTTCGGGCCCTTCATGGAGACCCTGACCATCGCGACCCCGCTCATCACGGCGGCGCTGGGCGTGGCCCTGGCGTTCCGTGCGGGCCTGTTCAACATCGGCGCCCAGGGCCAGATCATCGTCTCCGGCACGCTCGCCGCGTACCTGGGCTTCACCTGGCACCTGCCGCCGTTCCTGCACCTGCTGCTGGTGATCATCGCCGGTGTCCTGGGCGGCGCGGTCTGGGGTGGCCTCGTGGGCTACCTGAAGGCACGCACCGGCGCCCATGAGGTCATCCTGACCATCATGTTCAACTACGTGGCCCTGTACTTCCTGCGGTACCTGCTGACCACTCCGGAGTTCCAGCGCCCGGGGGAGACCAACCCGATCTCGCCCACCCTCGATCCGAACGCCGTCTACCCGCTGATCGCCGGGGACCAGTACCGTCTGCACGCCGGCTTCCTGCTGGCGATCGCGGCCACCGTGTTCGTCTGGTGGCTCCTGAACCGCTCCACCTGGGGCTTCGAGTTCCGTGCCGTGGGCGCCAACCCGAAGGCCGCGCAGACCGCGGGCGTCAACGTCTCCCGTGCCACCGTCCTGGTCATGGCCTTCGCCGGCGCGCTGTCCGGTCTGGGCGGCGTCGCGCAGGTCGCGGGCACCGAGAAGGTCCTGACCGACGGTGTCGCCGCGAGCTATGGCTTCGACGCCATCACGGTCGCCCTGCTCGGCCGCTCCACCCCGTGGGGCACCTTCGCCGCCGGCCTGCTCTTCGGAGCGTTCCGTGCCGGTGCGGTCCAGATGCAGATCCAGACCGGAACCCCCATCGACATCGTCCTGATCGTCCAGTCCCTCATCGTGTTGTTCATCGCGGCCCCGCCGCTGGTCAAGGCGGTCTTCGGGATGAACCGTAAGAAGAAGGCCACCAAGGCCGTCCCGCTCACCGGAGGTGCCGTATGAGCACAGCAGTCGCAAGTCCCGCCCCGGTGGAGGCCGGCCTGAAGCCCGTCGGCTGGAAGATCCCCGTCATGCTCGGCGTGGTGGCCGTCGCCACCTTCCTGTTCTGCGGGATCCTGGGCCCGGACTCGACCGCGGGGTTCGAGATCTCCCAGGACGGTGATTTCTTCCAGCTCCCCGTGGTGACGCTCCCGGCGAAGGCCACCGGACTGGTCCTGGGCATCATCATGCTCGCCATCGCCGCGTGGTCCGTCGTGCTGCGGAACCGCGGCCGCTCGGTGCCGATCTGGGCCGTGGCCGTCTTCGCGGCGGCGTTCGTCATCGCGTTCCTGACCGCCGTCGTCGGTGGCGCCCGCCTGCACGAGATCTCCCTGGCCGGTCTGCTGGCCGGTTCGGTGACCCTCGCCGTGCCGCTCGTGTTCGGTTCCCTCTCCGGCGTGCTCTGCGAACGCGTCGGCGTCGTGAACATCGCCATCGAAGGCCAGCTCCTGGGTGGCGCGTTCACCGCGGCCCTCGTGGGCAGCGTGACGCACAACGCCTTCGCGGGCCTGCTGGCGGCCGCGGTGGCCGGTGCTCTCGTCTCGATGGTCCTGGCCGTCTTCAGCATCCGTTACCTGGTCAACCAGATCATCGTGGGCGTGGTGCTGAACGTGCTGGTGTCCGGTCTGACGGGCTTCTTCTTCTCGACCCTCATGCAGAGCGACCCGGAGAAGCTGAACTCCCCGGCGCACCTGCCGGTGATCGAGATCCCGGTGCTGTCCAGCATCCCGCTGATCGGCCCGATCCTCTTCAAGCAGTCGATCATCGGCTACCTCATGTACGTGGCCGTGTTCGTCGTGTGGGTCGGCCTGTTCAAGACCAAGTGGGGCCTGCGGGTCCGCGCCGTGGGTGAGCACCCGCAGGCCGCCGACACCCTGGGCATCAACGTCAACGCCACGCGGTTCTGGAACGTCACCCTGGGTGGCGCGATCGCCGGCATCGGCGGTTCCTACTTCACCCTGGTGGCTGTGGACTCCTTCACCAAGGAGATCTCGGGCGGCCGTGGCTTCATCGCCCTGGCGGCGCTCATCTTCGGCCGCTGGAACCCGATCGGCGCCTTCCTGGCCGCGCTGCTCTTCGGCTTCGCGGACAATCTGCAGTCGCTCGTCACGATCATCGGGACCCCGGTTCCGAGCCAGTTCATGGCCATGCTGCCGTACCTGGTCACGATCCTGGCGGTCGCCGGTCTGGTGGGCCGCTCGCGGCCGCCTGCGGCCAGCGGCGTCCCCTACGTGAAGGAATAGGCGTGGGGGACACGACGGCGGCCGCGGCCACCGCGGAGCTCGACTGGGACGCTTTGCGGCAGGCCGCCGTCGTCGCCATGGAGAAGGCGTACGCGCCGTACTCGCGGTACCCCGTGGGTGCGGCGGCCCTCCTGGACGACGGCCGGGTGGTCTCGGGCTGCAATGTGGAGAACGCGAGCTACGGGCTGACGCTGTGTGCGGAGTGCACCCTGCTGGGGCAGATCCGCATGGGCGGCGGCGGCCTGATCCGCGCGTTCTACTGCGTCGACGGCGCCGGCTCCGTGCTGATGCCCTGCGGCCGCTGCCGACAGCTGCTCTATGAATTCCGGGCCCCGGACATGGTGCTCATGACGAGCCACGGGATCAAGACCATGGACGAGGTGCTGCCGGACGCGTTCGGTCCGCAGCATCTCGAGGAGGACCGTCCGGCGGCGCCGGAGGGTGAGGACCACCAGGAGGGGACGCATGACTGAGGCATTCGACGCGGTGGACGTGATCCGCACCAAGCGTGACCGCGGGGTGCTCAGCCCCGGCCAGATCGACTGGATCATCGACGCGTACACCCGCGGCGTCGTGGCCGAGGAGCAGATGGCCGCCCTCAACATGGCCATCCTGCTCAACGGGATGAGCCGCGAGGAGATCGCGCGCTGGACGGCGGCGATGATCGCTTCCGGCGAGCGGATGGACTTCTCCTCGCTCCGCCCGCGCCCGGGTGGCCCGGTCAACGCCCAGGGATCCATGCCCACCACGGACAAGCACTCGACCGGTGGCGTGGGTGACAAGATCACCTTGCCGCTGGCGCCACTCGTCGCGGTCTACGGTGTGGCCGTGCCGCAGCTGTCCGGCCGCGGCCTCGGCCACACGGGCGGCACCCTGGACAAGCTGGAGGCCATCCCCGGGTGGCGGGCGGACCTCAGCAATGAGGCGATGCTCGCCCAGCTCCAGGACGTCGGCGCCGTGATCTGTGCCGCCGGTTCGGGCCTGGCCCCGGCGGACAAGAAGCTCTACGCGCTCCGCGATGTCACGGGAACCGTGGAGGCCATCCCGCTCATCGCCTCCTCGATCATGAGCAAGAAGATCGCCGAAGGCACCGGGTCGCTGGTGCTGGACGTCAAGGTGGGCAGCGGCGCCTTCATGAAGGACGAGGAGCAGGCCCGTGAGCTGGCCCGCACCATGGTGGCCCTCGGCCACGACGCCGGGGTGAACACCGTGGCGCTTCTGACCGACATGTCCACGCCGCTCGGCCTCACGGCAGGCAACGCCATCGAGGTCGAGGAATCCGTGGAGGTGCTGGCCGGCGACGGTCCCGAGGACGTCGTCGAGCTGACGGTCCGCCTCGCCGAGGAGATGCTGCAGGCCGCCGGAGTGCGCGACGCCGATCCAGCGGCAGCGCTGCGGGACGGCCGCGCGATGGACGTGTGGCGCCGGATGATCGCCGCTCAGGGCGGCGACCCGGATGCCCCGCTCCCGGTGGCGAAGGAGAGCGAGACCATCCTGGCTCCGGCCGACGGTGTGCTCGTGGAACTGGATGCCCTCAAGGTCGGAGTGGCTGCCTGGCGTCTCGGCGCGGGCCGCGCCCGCAAGGAGGACGTGGTGCAGGCCGGGGCCGGGGTGCGTCTGCACGCCAAGCCCGGCGCGGTGGTCCGGGCGGGGGAGCCGCTCATGACGCTCCTGACGGACACCCCGGAACGCTTCGAGCGGGCCAAGGAGGCGCTGGAGGGCGCCACCCTGATCGCGCCGGAGGGTTCGCGGGCCGGCAACCGGCTGGTCCTGGACCGCATCGCGGCCGACTGACCCGCCCTCCAGACCGGCGTATGGCGGCACAGCGGCGGCACGGCACAGCCTCGCTCTGCCCCCGGGGAACGGATCGTCTCCGTCCTGGGTATGAGAGCGGGGCTGGTGCATTTCGGCCGAGGGGCTGACGCCGCAGTGCGGGACCCGGGCCTACTGTTTAATGTGTGACTTTCACGGTGGCCGTGTAGCGAACGGCACGGCCACCGTGGGACACTTTCCCCATCATTTCGAAAATCAAACAGGAGACACGGCCCGCGTGGAATTCATTGATCAGGCGATCCTCCATGCTGCTGGCCAGTGGTGGATCTATCCCGTCCTCCTGGTGTTCTTCTTCGTGGACGGCTTCGCCATGGTCGTCCCCAGTGAGACCCTCATCGTGGCGCTGGCCGCCTACTCCCGGCACGCAGGGGAACCGAACCTCTGGATCCTTGGCCTGACGGCACTCGTCGGCGCCATGGCCGGTGACAACATGGCGTACATGCTCGGCCGCAAGATCGGTCTCGACCGGTGGGCGTGGATGCGCAGGCCGAAGGTCCGGAAGGTCTTCGAATGGGCCGACTACGAGTTGCAGAAGCGTGGCGCGGTCCTGATCTTCACCGCGCGGTACATCCCCTGGGGCCGTGTGGCCGTCAACTACGTGGCCGGCACCACGGGCTTTCCGCACCGGCGGTTCTTCGCCCTCGACGCACTGGCCTGTTTCACCTGGGTCGTGTATTCGCTGGTCATCGGCCTGGTGGCGAGCTCCATCCCGTGGCTCCATCACAATCCCCTCGCCAGTGCAGGCATCGCCGTGGCCTTCGCGATCGTCCTGGGCTACGTGATCGATCATGTGCTGCGCTGGTGGCACAAGCGTCTCGGCCGGAACGACGTCCCGGAGCGCCCCGTGAGCCTGAAGAAGGAACGGGCGCTCGGAGCCGACACGGACGGCGCCGCCGAGCCGACCGTGTCCAAGCCGGCCGAGAATCCGCCGACCCCCTGATCCCCGTTCTTGACGGAGTGAGGCCCCCGCTGCCGCGGGGGCCTCACGTGTTTCCGCGCACCTGTGGCGGCTCCGGCTTCGTGTCCTGCGGCGTCGTGTCCTGCGTCAGCGTGCCGACGACGACGGCCACCAGGCGCGCTGCCCGTCACTCGCCCAGGCGGTCCCGGAGTCAGGATCCACGCGGGCGTTCACCAGCCAGTACGTGCTCAGGGGCGCCCATCCCGCGATGACCGAGTGACCTGCGGGCGGACGGGCAGGCAGTTCCTCCTCGAGCACCTCCGGCCTCTCGCCCGGGTCCACCAGACGAGGCACCGGGATGGCGACGCCCGCGGAGCTGAGGTACCCCCGCAGGGTGAGGTGGACGGCGTCGAACTCCGCCGCCATGGCGTCGAAGTCGGGAAGGATCCAGGGTTCCACTTCGCCCGTGACGCGGTGCCAGTCGTGCCGTTTGGTGGCGCTCGCGTCGAAGGGGAACCGGGCGCAGAGCCAGGCCCAGTCCCGTGGGCCGTCGATGACGAAGAGCCGCAGGTCCTCCGCCGGGCGCGGGATCTCGAGGCGGTACGCCACGGCACATTGCCAGCCGTGCGGATCCTCCACGAGACGCAGTCCGACCGGTTCGCCGGGGTGAGCTCCGTGGTGTGGATCGATCATGGCGGTGGGCCAGGCGGGGCAGGACTGGACGAGCCCCGACGGCGGGGTGGACCACCATTCGCCCGAGTGGCGTGTCGAAGGGTCAGCCGGAAGCTCGAGGACCATCCGGCTCTCCCAGGCCGTGGTCCGGTCCCACCACTCTTCGAGCACCTGAGCGGCGTCGTCCTGCGCGGGAGGGGCGCCGAACGGGAGGCCCGCGGCGCTGTTGTCGAATTCCACGACCCAGGCGGTGTCCGCCACGGGACGTGCGTCGAGTCCGAAGGTGAGGATTGCGCGGGCGGCCTCACGGGCGAAGGGGAACAGCGCCTGGCGGATCCGCTCTTGCGCGGCCAGGATCTCCTCGCCGTGGATGTCACCCCAGTAGGAGGCCTGGGAGACCGTGACCTCCAGGGCTTCGACAAGCTCCGCTCCGGTCAGGGGCGAGGGTTCATACTGGCGGATGCGCTGCGCGAGCTGCTCGTAGGGGAGCGGGTCCGGCAACCGCGGTTCAGGCGGTTCGTGCACTCCTGGGCCTACACGCCGCGGCAGTCCCTGCCAGCCCCGCTCACCTGGTGCGCGGCGGGACAGCTCGGTGGCGACGTGCTCGTCGTGGCAGGCGTCGAAGAACGCCGAACGGTCCTGCCACACCGGGCCGTCGTAGTCGCCGTCCATGAGCTTCACGAGGTGGTTCTGGAAGCACGTGAAGGTGAGGCGGAGCCCACGCGGCGAGCCCAGCATGGCCTGGGCGAAGTCTTCCGCGAGATCGTCCCCTGGGCGCGGCGCGCCGTCGTCGTTCCCCATGTCCGGAGCCTAGCCGAGAGGCCGGCACGCGGCCATTCAGCGGCGGATCGCCTCGATCACGAGGAGACGGGAGTCCTCACGGACGGGAGTGCGGTCCCAGTCGCCCCAGACGGCCCGGACGTCGAAGCCCGCGCGGTCCAGTTGCTCGACGAGTGTGGCTTCGGACCGAAAAGCGAGCGTGAAGTCGTGGGATAAGTCCTCACCGTCCAGGATGTTCCGGGAGCGGAGGGTGACTGAGCCGTCGCCCGCCTCGTCGAGGTCCGTGTGGAGCAGCTCGAACGACTCCTGGAGGCTGACGTGCGGAGTGTCCCGTTCGGTCGGGGCTGCCGAGGCCCAGCCTTCCCAGGCGCGGTCGGACGGGTTGCGGCTCTCGAAGGCGATCAGCCCGCCGGGCCGGAGTGAGGCGTGAAGGTCCGCCAGGGTGCGCTCCCACGCGCCGTCCGGGATGTGCTGGGCGACGTTCCCGCTCAGAATGGCGACGTCGTGCGCGCCGGGCGGGATGGAGCGGCTGTCGCCGAGGATCCAGTCGACCTGTTCGGAACCGCGCCGTCTTTTCGCGAAATGAAGCATCGCGGGAGAGGGGTCGACGCCGACGACGCGGCGGCCGGGCGCGGCGAAGGTGACCGTGAGGATCCCGGTGCCGCAGCCGAGGTCCAGCACCGCACGGGCGCCGGCATGGTCCACGAGAGAACGGTAATAGTCGTGGTCCGGGCCATCCGGATTGTCGATGTCGTACAGCTCGACGAGCCGTGGGTCGAGGTCGGGCATGCCTTCACGCTAACAAGGGGGAGTGGCGAGGGGAAGGCGGGGCCCTCGCCCCCGTGGGCCCAGCCGACTACGCTTAGCACCGTGACTGAAGCGCTCAATGATTCCGCAACCGCCCCCGACTTCGACCTGAGGGACCTGCCGAAGGTCTCCCTCCACGATCACCTGGACGGAGGGCTGCGTCCCGCGACCATCATCGAGCTCGCTGCCGCCGTCGGACACGACCTTCCCTCGACCGACCCGGTCGCACTCGGCCAGTGGTTCCGTGACTCCGCGGATTCCGGCTCGCTGGTCCGTTACCTCGAGACCTTCGACCACACCATCGCCGTGATGCAGACCCGCGAGGGCCTGATCCGCGTGGCCAAGGAGTTCGTCGAGGACCTGGCCGACGACGGCGTCGTCTACGGCGAGGTGCGCTGGGCTCCGGAACAGCACCTGCAGAAGGGCCTCACCCTGGACGAGGTCGTCGAGGCCGTGCAGGAAGGCCTGGAAGCCGGCATGGCCGCCGTCGAGGAGACCGGCCGTGAGATCCAGGTGGGTCAGCTGATCACCGCCATGCGCCACGCCGACCGTGGCCAGGAGATCGCCGAGCTCGCCGTCCGCCACCGCGACAAGGGCGCCGTCGGCTTCGACATCGCCGGCGCCGAGCTGGGCTTCCCGGCCTCGCGCTTCCGCGACGCGTTCACCTACCTGGCCGAGAACAACTTCCCGGCCACCGTCCACGCCGGCGAGGCCGACGGCCTGGCCAGCATCCAGTCCGCCCTGGTCGACGGCCGCGCGCTGCGCCTGGGCCACGGCGTCCGGATCGCGGAAGACGTCACGGTCGACTTCGAGGCCGACGACGACGGCGAGCAGGTCGGCATGGTGTCCTTCGGCACCCTCGCCGCCTGGGTCCGCGACCGCGGGATCGCCCTCGAGGTCTGCCCGTCGTCTAATCTGCAGACCGGCGCGATCGCGTCGTTCGGCGAGGACATCTCGGCACACCCGATCGACATGCTGTACCAGACGGGCTTCAACGTCACGATCAACACGGACAACCGCCTCATGAGCGGCGTCACTCTGACGGACGAGTTCAACCTCCTGGTCGAGACCTTCGACTACGACCTGGACGATCTGCTGGAGCTCACCCTCAACGCCGCCGAGGCCGCCTTCCTTCCGCTGGAAGAGAAGGAAGCCCTGGTGGAGTACATCAACGAGGCCTACGCCGACCTCGCCTGAGGAGCGGCACGGACCATGGAGACGTCAGTGGGCGCGGGGGAGAGGACCGAGAGGCTCCTGGACTGCATCGCGGCCCTCCGCACCCACTGTCCCTGGACCCGTGCCCTCACCCATGAAAGTCTCCTCGAGTACCTGATCGAGGAGGCTCATGAGGTGGTCGAGACCATCGAGGACGCCACGGCGGACCCCGAGGAGCTGGCCCAGGAACTGGGCGATGTGCTCCTCCAGGTGGTGCTGCACTCACGGATCGCCGAGGAGGACGACCGCTTCGCCTTCGCAGACGTCGCCGAGGGCCTCCGGCTCAAACTGGTGCGGCGCAATCCCCACGTCTTCCATGCGGACGGCAGCCTGCGGGACCGTTTCCCGGCCACCGTTGAGGAGATCGAAGCCCGCTGGGACGCCGTGAAACGGGCGGAGAAACCCCAGCGCGAGTCCGTTTTCGAAGGGGTCCCCGCGTCTCTTCCCGCCCTGGCGCGGGCGGCCAAGCTGCTGTCCCGCGCCCGGCGCGACGGCGGCGCGCTGCTGCCTCCGCCGTCGGCGTCGCCGGTGCATTGCGAGGACGAGGAGAGCCTCGGCGAGGCGCTCCTTGCGCTGGTCGCGGACGCTCAGGAACGGGGGCTCGACGCCGAACGCTCACTGCGTGCCGCATTGCGCCGTCGCGAGCCCCGCGACGGTGTTTCTTAGCGGTGTTTCTTCACACCGTGCGATGGCGACGTTAAAAGTCCTGCCCGGGAGGAATGCGCCGAAGCCCTGCGCTAGGCTTGTGGCGGGACGAGGCCGTCCTGCACCGCACGGCCCATCCACGACTGAGTGAGCGATGTGTCACACGGTGATACGTCAGCTGAAGAACAGGAGCTTTTACATGGCGCTCATTGATGCCATCCACGCCCGCGAGATCCTCGATTCCCGTGGCAATCCGACCGTTGAAGTTGAAGTCCTCCTGAGCGATGGCTCCCTGGGCCGCGCCGCGGTTCCCTCCGGCGCCTCCACCGGCGAGCACGAAGCCGTGGAACTGCGTGACGGCGACAAGGGCCGCTACCTCGGCAAGGGCGTCCAGCTGGCCGTCGACGCCGCGATCGAGCAGATCGGCCCGGCGCTGGAAGGCTTCGACGCCACGGACCAGCGCAGCATCGACGCCGCCATGATCGAACTGGACGGCACCCCGAACAAGGGCAAGCTCGGCGCCAACGCGATCCTGGGTGTCTCCCTGGCCGTCGCCAACGCCGCCGCCGCGTCCGCCGACCTCCCGCTGTACAAGTACCTGGGCGGCCCGAACGCCCACGTGCTGCCCGTGCCGCTCATGAACATCCTCAACGGCGGCTCCCACGCCGACTCCGATGTGGACATCCAGGAATTCATGATCGTCCCGCTCGGTGCCGAGACCTTCTCCGAGGGCCTGCGCTGGGGTGTCGAGGTCTACCACCACCTCAAGTCCGTGCTGAAGGAGAAGGGCCTGTCCACCGGCCTCGGCGATGAGGGCGGTTTCGCCCCGAACCTCCCGAGCAACCGTGCGGCACTGGACCTGATCCAGGAAGCCATCGTCAAGGCCGGCTACACCCCGGGCAAGGACATCGCCCTGGCCCTGGACGTCGCCTCCTCCGAGTTCTACCAGGACGGCGCCTACCAGTTCGAGGGCAAGCAGCTCTCCGGCGAGGAGATGAGCGCCTACTACGCGGAGCTCGTCGACGCCTACCCGCTGGTCTCCATCGAGGACCCGCTGGATGAGAACGACTGGGACGGCTGGAAGCACCTCACCGACACCCTCGGTGACAAGGTTCAGCTGGTGGGTGACGACCTGTTCGTCACCAACCCTGAGCGTCTCCGCGAGGGCATCGAGAAGGGCACGGCCAACTCCCTGCTCGTCAAGGTCAACCAGATCGGTTCCCTGACCGAGACCCTGGACGCCGTCTCCCTGGCCCAGCGTTCCGGCTACACCACGATCACCTCCCACCGCTCCGGCGAGACCGAGGACACCACGATCGCGGACATCGCCGTCGCCACCAACGCCGGCCAGATCAAGACCGGCGCCCCGGCCCGCTCCGAGCGCGTCGCCAAGTACAACCAGCTTCTGCGCATCGAGGAGGAGCTCGCCGACGCCGCCGTCTACGCCGGCCGCGCCGCCTTCCCGCGTTTCAAGGGCTAAAGCCCGGACGCTGTGCGGAACGGCGGTTATGGTTGAGGAACCATGACCGCCGTTCCGGCGTTTAACCCCTGGCAGATGACCGTCCTGCCGGCACCACCCCCGACCTAACTTCCGAGGTGATCACCGTGGCCACCCGCCGCCCCAAGGTTCCGCGCGCGACACTGCTCGACGGCGGTTCCTCCGCGACGCGCAAGCCGGCTTCCCGGGCGGGCGCCTCAGCCTCCGAGGAGTCCCGCTCACACGGAGCCCGCCCCACGGGGTCACAGGGGACAGGTCAGCAGAAAGCATCCCAGCGGGTCGAAGCCGAACGCACGGTCGCGGATTTCACGGCGAAGGCCCGGGAGAAGAGCGGCTCGGGGGCGGCGTCCGCTGCGTCGAGGCCGGCGAGCGGTGGCGTGTCCGGCTCGGCCAAGCCGAAGCAGCCTACGGGCGCGACCGGGGGGAAGTCCGCCAAGTCGGCCGGCCCGGCGTCGTCGTCCACAGCCCAGAGCGCGGGGAAAGCCGCCGCGGAACCCACGCCGGTTCCCGCGCGGGCGTTCTCCGGCCGTCTACTGGCCCTCGGCCTGGTCATGCTCGCGATCACCGTCCTCCTGGCGCCCACGGTCAAGAACTGGTGGGATCAGCGCCAGCAGATCGCCCAGTTGCAGGAGGACATCCGGAACAAGCAGGCGGACCAGGACGAACTGCAGAAGCAGATCGTCCGCTGGCATGATCCCGCCTACGTCCAGCAGCAGGCCCGCGACCGCATTAACATGGTGATGCCCGGTGAGATCGGGTACTGGGTCTTCGGGAAGGAAGGCGGCACCGCTGGAGTGAGCGCTCCGGAGGGCACCACCGCTCCCGTGCCGGGGGACACCCCCTGGACTCAGAAGTTCCTGGACTCGGTCCGGGAAGCCACCAAGTAACACGACGTCCCTGGGCCCTGTGCCACAGGTCTGATCAGTCGCAGTGAGGATTTCGAACATGAGCGCAACGGCGCACCAGCCCACGGGTGGCGAGGACCGCACGGTCACCGAACAGGACCTGGACACGCTGAGCCGTCAGCTGGGCCGTCCCGTCCGCGACGTCGTGGAGATCTCCGCGCGGTGCGTGTGCGGGAATCCGCTCGTGGCGGCCACCGCCCCGCGGCTGGGCAACGGCACGCCGTTCCCCACCACTTTCTACCTGACGCATCCCGTCATCACCTCGGCCGTCTCCCGCCTCGAAGCGACCGGCCGGATGAACGAGATGAACGAACGCCTCGCCCAGGATCCCGAGCTGGCCGCCTCCCATCGCGGCGCGCACGAGGCCTACCTGGCGGCACGTCGCGAGATCGGCCGCATCAGCGGTGTCGGGGAGGTTCCGGAGATCGACGGGATCTCCGCCGGCGGCATGCCCGAACGCGTGAAGTGCCTCCATGTCCTGGTGGGCCACTCGCTCGCCGCCGGCCCGGGCGTCAACCTCCTGGGTGACGAGGCGCTCGAGGGCATCGCCGAGTGGTGGACCGCGGACCGCTGCTACTGCGACGGCGCCTGGGACACGAGCGGACAGGCTCCCGCCAAGGATCTCAGCCGTCACGGCCCGCAGGGACGCCCCGATCTGGTCGGCCGTCCCGCGCCCCGCCGCTCCACGACGCGCCGTGTCGCGGCGATCGACTGCGGCACCAACTCGATCCGCCTCCTGGTGGCCGACCGCGATGCCAAGGGTCGTCTGGAGGACGTGGTCCGGGAGATGCGCGTCGTGCGCCTGGGCCAGGACGTGGACAAGACCGGCGAATTCGCCCCGGAGGCGCTGGAGCGCACCTTCGCCGCGGCCGAGGAGTACGCCCGCCTGATCGCGGAGAACCCCGCCCCCGCAGGCGACTCCGCCGAGGACGGCACCGTCGCCCTCACCCCGGCCGATATCCGCTTCGTCGCCACCTCCGCGAGCCGCGACGCCCGGAACCGCCAGACGTTCGTGGACGGCATCCGGGAGCGCCTCGGCGTGGACCTTGAGGTCATCAGTGGGGACGAGGAGGCTTCGCTGTCCTTCGCCGGCGCCGCGAGTGTCCTGCCGCCGCGCGGCGAGGAACTGACGCTGGTGGTGGACCTGGGCGGTGGCAGCACCGAATTCGTCCTGGGCGACGACGACGGCGTGCAGGCGGCCCGCAGCGTCGACGTCGGCTGCGTGCGGCTTACCGAGCGCCACCTCCGCAGCGACCCGCCCACCGCCGAGGAGATCGCCTCCGCGGAAGCCGATGTGAACGCGGCCCTCGACCTCGTGCTCGAGACCGTCCCGCTCGACCGCGCGACCGCCGTCGTCGGCGTGGCGGGTTCCATCACCACCATCACGGCCCACGCGCTGGGCCTGGAGCAGTACGACTCCAGCCGGATCCACGGCGTGCACCTGAGTTTCGCCGAGCTGCGCCGCGCGTGCGACAGCCTGCTGTCCATGACCCGTGACGAGCGTGCCGCGCTCGGGTTCATGCACCCCGGCCGGGTCGACGTGATCGGCGCCGGAGCCCTGGTGTGGCGGACGGTGCTCGGCCGGCTCGAGGACCTGAGCGAAGGGCGTCTCCAGGAGGCCGTGACCAGCGAACACGATATTCTGGACGGAATCGCCCTCAGCATCGCCTGAGGGGCTTCGCCCGGGACGGCCGGTTGCGGGAGTGACTGGCCGGACCCCGAGACGGAACGACGGGAGCACATGAGGGCACAAGACGCGCACCGCGCACGAGGACGGGGCCGGTGTGTCCGGGTCCTGTCGACGGCGCTGGTGCTGACCATCGCGGCATCACTCTCCCTGGCGGCCCCCGCCCAGGCGGACAGCATCCGGTCGGGTGAGTACTGGCTGGACGGTTACGGCGTCACCAAGGCCTGGAAGGAGAGCCGCGGGGCCGGGGTCAAGGTCGCGATCATCGACTCGGGCATCGACACGGCGCACCCGGATCTCAAGGGTTCCGTGGTCGAGGGTACGGACGTCTCGGGCGCCGGGAACGCCGGGGGCACCAAGAGCATCGGCGCCAAGCCGGAGCACGGCACGCTCGTGGCGAGCCTCCTGGCCGGCCGCGGGCATGGCACCCGGCCGAAGGCGACGTCCTCGCCCACTCCCAGCAAGCCTGCTGCGCCCACCGTGCAGAGCATGGGCGCCGGGCCGGACGGCATGGTGGGTGTGGCCCCTGAGGCGCAGCTCCTCTCCGTCTCCACGTGGCTCGGCTCTCCCAATCCGGCGGGCAAATCGGACGAGGACCAGATTCCCGAAGCCGTCCGCTGGGCCGTCGATCACGGCGCGAAGGTCATCAACATCTCGCTGGGCAGCTCCTCCCCGGACTGGCCCCAGAGCTGGGACGCCGCGTTCCTCTACGCGGAGCAGAAGGACGTGGTGGTGGTCGCGGCCGCCGGGAACCGGGGGAGCGGCAACCTCCAGGTGGGCGCTCCCGCGACCATCCCCGGGGTCGTGACGGTGGCCGGTCTCGACCGGAAGAACATCGCCAGCCAGGATTCGTCCTCGCAGGGCATCAGCATCGCCGTTGCGGCGCCCGCCGAGGAACTGGAGGGCGCTCTGCCGGGCGGCGGGTACGCCACCTGGAGCGGGACGTCCGGCGCCGCGCCGATCGTGGCGGGTGTGGCCGCACTCATCCGGTCGAAGTACCCGGACATGAGCGCCAAGCAGGTCATCAACCGGATCGTCACCACCGCGAAGGACGTGGGGGAGCCCGGCCGTGATCCTCTGTACGGTTTCGGTGTCCTGGATGCGGAGAAGGCGCTCACGGCCGACGTGCCCGAGGCGCAGAGCAATCCGCTGGGCAGCATCTCGGAGTGGATCCGAGTGCACCGGCGCGGCGGAGAGCCGACCCGGAAGCCTCCGGCGGGGGCGGGCAATCTTATGCCTCAGCCGACCGCGAGCGACGCCGCCCCGCCCGTCGCGCAGAGCGCGGACGGGCTCGATTCGGCGCTGCCCGCCACCCTGGTCCTGGGATTCTCGGTGGTGCTGCTGGCCATGCTGGTCGCCGCGGTGCTGCACGTCCGCGCGGTGGGTAGGAGAGAGAACGGTGAGGCCGCTCCCGGGGCTCCGGGGGACGGCGCCGCTCCCGCGGTGGCGACCGAGAACAAGGCTCCCGGTGAGGCCCGCGGCGCCACGGTGGCCGCCGGGGATGACGTGTCCGAGAAGACGTCCGGAGGGCCGCCGTCCGGGGGCTGATCGGTCCCGTTCACACTATGTGAATGTTTTCACAAACTGCGCTATCCTGAGGGTATGGCAATCACTCAGCAGCCCCTTGCTCCCCAATTGCAGGACCGCCCGCGCGTTCTCGTCGTCGGCGGCGGCTACGTCGGACTGTACGTAGCTCTCAAGCTTCAGAAGAAGATCGCGAAGGCCGGTGGCATCGTCACCGTCGTCGATCCGCTTCCCTACATGACCTACCAGCCGTTCCTGCCCGAGGTGGCCGGCGGCAACATCGAGGCACGCCACGCGGTGGTCTCCCACCGTCAGCACCTCAAGGAGACCGAGCTCATCCAGGGCCGCGTCACCGCGATCGACCACGCCAACCGCAAGGCCGTCGTGGCCCCCGCGGACGGTGGCGCTCCGTTCGAGATCCCGTACTTCGACGTCGTGCTGGCCGCCGGCGCCATCACCCGCACCTTCCCGATCCCGGGTCTGGCGGACAAGGGCATCGGCCTGAAGACCATCGAAGAGGCCGTGGCCCTGCGCAACCAGGTCCTCAGCAAGATCGAGCTGGCCTCCACCATGACCGATCCCGAAGAGCGCAAGGCCGCTCTGACCTTCGTGGTCGTGGGTGGCGGCTTCGCCGGCATCGAAGCGATCACGGAGCTCGAGGACATGGCCCGTCAGGCCGTCCGCGACAACCCCCGCGTCGACCAGAGCGAGATCCGCTTCGTGCTGGTCGAGGCCATGGGCCGCATCATGCCCGAGGTCACCGCCGAACAGGCCGAATGGGTCGTCGAGCACCTGCGCAGCCGCGGCATCGAGGTGCTGCTGAACACCTCCCTGGCCGACGCCGAGGACAAGCTCAAGCTCATCAACATGGCGGACAAGTCCCCGGCGGGCGAGTTCGCCGCGGACACCCTCATCTGGGCCGCCGGTGTCCAGGCCAACCCGATGGTCCGTTCCACCGACTTCCCGCTCGAGCCGCGCGGCCGCGTCCGCGTGCTGCCGGATCTCCGCATCGCCGGTGACGAGGGCATCATCGAAAACGCCTGGGCCGCAGGCGACGTCGCCGCCGTTCCCGACCTCACGGGCAAGGGCCTGCCGGACGGCACGTGCGTGCCGAACGCCCAGCACGCACTGCGCCAGGCCAAGGTTCTCGCCAAGAACCTGTGGGCCTCCCGCTGGGACAAGCCGATGCACGACTACAAGCACAAGAACCTCGGCGCCGTGGCCGGTTTCGGCTCCTGGAAGGGCGTCGCGAACATCAACCTGCTCGGCCGCATCGGCCTCAAGGGCTGGCCGGCCTGGCTCGCCCACCGTGGTTACCACGGCATGGCGATGCCGACGTTCGAGCGCAAGTTCCGCGTGGTCGGTGGCTGGTTCCTGAGCCTGTTCGCGGGCCGTGACGCCACTCAGCTCGTGGACCTGGACAACCCGCGTGGCGCGTTCGAGGCCGCCGCTCGTCCGGCCCCGAAGCCGGCTGAACCGGCCGCCAAGTAAGTCCTCGGCCTCCGCGAGGAGGCCCGGCTGCCGCTTGCCAGCGCTCGACGGCGCCGCTCACCGTGAAGGTGGGCGGCGCCGTCGTCGTATCCGGGGCTTCTTCTGGCGCCCCGGCTTGTGTGCTCAGTTGTCGCGGGTCCGGAAGGCTTCGACCCGCAACAACTGAGCACGCACGTGCCGACGACGGAGGGGGCCGGGGGTGCCATGGTGAGCGCAGCACGCGGATAGGATGGATCCGCGCCCCAATAGCCCAATTGGCAGAGGCAGCGGACTTAAAATCCGCTCAGTCAGGGTTCGAGTCCCTGTTGGGGCACCAACAACGGCCCCGGAATCTCAATGGAGCCGGGGCCGTTGATCGCCTTCGAGACGACTCAGAGCGTCCGTTGGTGGAAGATTTGGTGGGAAATTTGGCGGAATGCAGGCTAGCGAGACTCCTCGCACGCTTCGTTTCTGATTTTCTGGATCTGTTCGATGTGACGCATTCGATACTCAACTCGGCGACGGCATTTTGCGCGTCGCGGAGATCCTCGAGGAGAACGGCTGGTATCCGAGGCAGCGTCGCGGAGCGACCGGTGTGGCCTATTGGCCTGACAACGGTCGAGGAAAGCAGATCATGCTTTCGTTCGGGGGCATCGCTTGCCAAGCAGCGCCTCGAGTTTTTCGCCGAGCAGACTGGCGTCGAAGAGTTCAACCACCGTGTTAAGGACGGAGCAGGAGAATAATCCTGCTCGGAGTAGAGATCAAGGTACGGCGAAACGACGGTGAGCAGATCACCGACGAGATGCTCGACGGCATCTTCACCAGCCTCGAGCAGAACATCGCTATTGAGGACATCGACATCGCTGCAGATCTCGATGCGGGTGAGCTGACCTTCTTGCTGGTCATCGATTGCCCTGTGGGCCTTGACCCGCAATCGCTGGTTCCGGGAATCGCCGACGACGCGCTTGCGATGGCGCTTGGAGGTCCGGACGACGATGCCTTTCAGAAGTCTGAGCCGACTCTGAGCCTGGCGTTCTGCTAGCCATTAGAAATGAGGCCCTGCACTCGACCGGGTGCAGGGCCTTTTTCGCTTCTGATGAGACTCGCTACTGCTGTGGCTATAACGATCGACGGCGCGTGAAGTCGCCGGTGCAGCATGGTGATGCTGGACCACCCGAGGATCTCCATCACGGCGCGGGGATCCACGCCCATGGCCAGCGCGACCGTGGCGGCAGTGTGTCGGGCGTCGTGGACACGAGCGCGCGGCATGCCGGCGGCGAGGAAGCGCTGCCAGTACTCATAGTCCTCTGTCCCAGGGATGGGTTTGCCGTTCCGCCGGCAGAACATCAGCTCGATGGTTCACCGCTGGGTGCCGTCTATGGCTGACGGTTTGGCCCTTCTTCGGCCTACACCTGCTCGTTGTACTTCGGTAGCTCGTTCAGGGCGAAGATGTCCGGCCCGAGGCGGTTTCAGCATCCGTTTGCCCACATTGCCCTTCGGTGGGATTGAGCGGTGTCCGCCACCAGACCGATAAGGGCACCGTCTGCCCTTCTTCCCGCGCACCCGACCAGTTCCTGCAGGCGAGCACCTGGGCAGGAAGGATCGTTACAACGGAGGGTGGTCGGCCAGCTCGTAGGAGGAGCTTAGGGAGGTTGTCCCAGCGGGGAACCGCTCACCAGGAGAAGTGTACTAGTGTCCGACATTTGCAGGAAGCCTCCAAAGGGTGAAGTTTCGCAACGGAGCTTCTCAAATTTCGTCCTAGCGAATGACCTGCAGGTCCGGCTGTCCCGAGTAGCGTGAATTGGGTCTTGAGAATTTGCCAAGCCGCTTCGTGAAAACCAGTTTTGAGGATAATTCTGATGAAAACTCTGAAAAAATCGGTCGTAGCAGCTCTCGCTGCTGCAACGCTGCTCGCGTCGTTTGCCGTGGCTGCCCCTGCCAACGCGGCTACTGCTGAACATCGACCCGACCCGCTCGCCGTCGTTGAGGGTCGCGGACTCGTGGGCGACGCCGCCGTGCAGGCACGGCAGGTCGTAGCAGAGAAGAATGCAAAGGCTCCGTCCGCCGCGAAAGCGATCTACACGCCCGTCGATATCTCGGCAGTTGTTCCCGAAACGGCTACGACCACGGAGGGGGACCTGAAGGTTCACCGGGCGAACGACAACACGTATGGCGTTGTCACGGGCCCCGGCCGAAATGGCCTCGAAGCTGGCTACATTGTCGTGAACAGCGCCGATGCTCCTACCGAGTACAAGTTCACCATCGGGGACGCGAAGACCCGGCTTACTCTCAACTCCGACGGAAGCATCGCTGTCAAGAACGCTGCTGGCAAGCAAGTCAATTACATCCAGAAGCCCTGGGCCACGGATGCAAACGGCAAGGACCTCCCCACCAGCTATTCCATTGCCGGCAACGTGGTGACCCAAATTGTTCAGCACCGTGGGGCCGCGTACCCAGTCGTTGCCGATCCGGAGACGGGCTGCGGAATTGGCTGGTGCTCGATCTGGTTCAACCGTTCTGAAACCGGAGCTCTCGCTCAGGGCGGAGCAGCAGCTCAGACGATCTTCTCCGTCGCATGTGGCAAGCAGCCGTTCTGGGCTCAGGCCGCATGCGGACTGATTTTCGGGTCCGTGGTCATCGCCGCTAATATCGCCATGGGCCAGGGCGACTGTGTTGCAGCGTCGATTTGGGGAATCCCGCCGGTCGCAACTTGGGGACCCTACGCTTACTCCGGACCGCAGTGTCGCTAGTTGTAAGCTGACAGAGTGGGCACTCGCGCTGAGGAGGTTGAATGCGTTACAAGTGGTTCTTGAGGATTCTGTTTGCCGTGGTGTACGTGGTGGCATTGGCGGCCTTCGTGCTCCCGATGGTCCTTCGTGATGGGTTCAATTCGAACTCGTTCTCTTTCACACTCATCTTGACGACGCTCTATCTTGCAGTTGCTTTCTCTGCGGAGCGGGAGTTCAAGAAGTCCGAGGCTGGTATCCGGCAAGTGGACACTGAGCCGGCGACACCGAATGTGCGTCGCCGGGGCTGACAATGCCTGCAGTCCTCGACAGAGGTCTTCGTGACCGCCAGAAACCCCGCCGCCTCGATTGAGGTGATGGGGTTTTCGTCATTTCAGCGTCGACAATCTCCATTGCGGCAGATCTAGGGGCAGGCATGCGAGTAGCGGGGTGGCTCGCTCCCTTGATTTCCACGAGGATGCATACCGCAGCATCCTGGTGGAAATCGGTGGGGACCTTAACCGCATCCGCCAACTGGTGGGATATTTGGTGGGAAAAGTTGGGGACGACCCGTGATTTCCTCGGAGTAGCTCGGCGTCTGATCCCCCGGAATCAAGCGGAACATGACGGCGGGAGACCTACTCGGAGGGCGAATCTGGGAACTTAAAATCCGCTCAGTCAGGGTTCGAGTCCCTGTTGGGGCGCCATCGCGTGCCCGCGTGCGACCATGAGGTCATGGCGAGACAGTACGAACAGCTCACAGACCGGTTGACGGACTTCATTCGGGAACAGCAGATGTTCTTCGTTGCGACGGCGGCCCGGGACGGGCGGGTGAATGTGTCACCCAAAGGACTGGATTCCCTGAGAGTGCTGGGACCGGACCGCGTGGTGTGGCTCAATGGCACCGGCAGCGGCAATGAGACCGCCGCCCATCTGCTCGATACCCCACGGATGACGCTCATGTTCTGCGCCTTCAGTGGCAAGCCGAACATTCTGCGCGTGTACGGCGCGGCCCGGGCCGTGCATCCGGGTGATCCGGAGTGGGACGGCTTGGTGAGTCTCTTCCCACTCTTGCTGGGCGCGAGGAACCTCTTCGTCCTGGACATCGACCTGGTCCAGACGTCCTGTGGCTTCGGGGTGCCGCTCTACGAATTCCAGGAACAGCGGACGCTGATGGACTCCTGGGCTGAGAAGAAGGGAACCGAGGGGCTGCTCGCCTATCAGCAGGAACGCAACCGCTCCAGCATCGACGGCTTCCCGACGGGACTTCCCGAGGCCGAGGCGATGCGGGAGGCCTGACGCGCGGCCGCGCCGCACGCGGGCTGGACCTGGACTCTGGCCATCCGGAACCCGCCGTCTTACGATGGCAGTCCGTGGCCTCGTCCGGGCGGAAGCCCGGCCTCCCAGGCCACGGACACCGGTGCCGCGCCGTCGGCGCCACCCCATCCGACCTTCCGGAGGTGAGGGCATGGCCGCCCGATTCGTGTACTGGATGAATGTTTCGCTGGACCTGATGATCGAGGGCGAGCCGGGGGAGGAGGGTGGCGGCGACTGGATGCGCATCGGCGAGTCGCTGCATCGTGAGTTCAATGCGAGGGCCAGGGGCCTCAGCATGGACGTCTCCGGCCGGGTCATCTACGAGACCATGGAATCGTTCTGGCCGAAGGCCCGGACCGACACGTCCTTACCCGACTTCATGCGCGAATACGGCGAGATCTGGACGGACGTCCCGAAGGTGCTCGTCTCCCGGACCCGCACCAGCGCCGAGTACAACACCCGCATCATCGGCGGGGACGACGCCATCGCCCAGCTGGCCGCACTGAGAGCGGAGGAGAGCGGCGATATCGGCGTCGGTGGCGCCACTCTGGCCACACAATTGCTGAACGCGCGTCTCCTGGACGAGGTCATGCTGTTCACTCACCCGGCGATCCTGGGCCGCGGGCGCCCGCTCTTCGACCAGGTGGACGAACCGCTGGAACTCGAGCTGCTTGAACAGGCGTCTTTTGAAGCGGGCGTCACCTTGCACCGCTACGCCGTGCGCGGGGCGCTCCCGGCGGACTAGCGCGGACTTGACCGCGCCCTCGCCTCAGCCGAGCAGGTGATGCTCGTAAGCGAACGCCACCACCTGGAGACGTGCCGTGAGACCCAGTTTGGTCAGCACCGCACGAAGATGGGTTTTCACGGTCGCCTCCGAGACGAACAGGCTCCGTGCGATCTCGGCGTTCGGCAGTCCTTTCGCCGCGAGGAGGAACACGTCCTGTTCCCGCGCGGTCAAGGCGGATATGGCCTCCAGGTCCGGCGTGGGGTGGGGCCTCTGACGGGCCGCATGCTGGAAAAGATCGTGAGCCGATCCGGGCGCGATGACAGAGTAACCCGCGTGGACGGTGCGGATGGAAGCCAGGAGGAATTCCGGCTCGGCGCTTTTCAGGAGATACCCGGCAGCCCCTGCCTGCACGGCTTCCACCACGGCCTGATCGCGGTTGAAGGTCGTCAGGGCGATGATCTGAGGACGTTCACGCCCGCCTGCGTCAGCGGCTGCGACGATGGCCTGGGTGGCCGCGACTCCGGACATCACGGGCATCCGGAGGTCCATGAGGATCACGTGGACCGGGTGCTTCTCGGCCCGCTCGACCGCTTCCGCGCCGTCTCCCGCCTGCCAGCTGAGAGAGAAATCCGACTGACTCTGCAGCAGCATGGCGATTCCGGCCCTGAACTGGGGCTGGTCATCGACCACGGCGATCGTGATGACGTCCAGGGTCGCCGGGGCGTCAGGCATGGGAGCCCGCTCCTGCCATGGAAACCGCGGGCCGGGAGTCGGGTAGGGCGGGAGCGGTGAACTGGCCATACGGGATGAACGCGGTGACCCGGAAATCCTCGCCATCAGGCCCGGCCACGAGCCAGCCGCCGGCGAGATGAGCCCGCTCCTGCATCCCGGGGATGCCCCGCCCGGTGCCGGGAGCGGCCTGCGTTATGGCGTGTCCGGTGGAGGCGGCGTGGAGCGTGAGGCCGGGTCCCTGCCAGTCCAGATGCAGCCGTGCGATGGAACCTTGCCCGCCGTGTCGCAAGGCGTTGGTCAGGCATTCCTGAATGATCCGGTACACGGCCACCTGCTGGCCTTCCGTGAGCGCCACGGGTTCGCCCGAGTCCGTGCGGTGCACCTTCAGGCTGCTCCGCATGTGGTCCAGCAGTGATTCGACGTCTTCGAGGCGAGGCTGCGGCGCCGCGCTCTCGCCTGTTTCCGTGCCCTGGACCACCCGCTGGGCATCGTCGAGCGCGGTGCGGGCCGAGGCCGCGATGGTCTTCAGCGCGTCTAACACCGGTTGGGGCTGGTCCGCGC
Source organism: Arthrobacter woluwensis (assembly GCF_030816155.1). Lineage (NCBI taxonomy): Bacteria > Bacillati > Actinomycetota > Actinomycetes > Micrococcales > Micrococcaceae > Arthrobacter > Arthrobacter woluwensis. The sequence continues at coordinate 669,007 of NZ_JAUSXR010000001.1, forward strand.
CGAGGTACCGTGCCCCGTCCGCCTGCGCGGCGATGACGGCCAGGGAGTGGGCGAGGACGTCGTGCAGATCCCGGGAGATCCTGCCGCGTTCCTGCTCCACCACCAGGTCCATCTCCGTCAGATGCAGCGTCGCTTCGGTTTCCTGGCGTTCCTTGAAGGCGGCCACCTGGCGGCCACGCAGGCGCAGCAGCAGGCCGGGGAGGCTGATGACGGCGGCGAACGTGGACAGAGAGACGATGGCGCCAGGGCCGTAGTACGGGAGCATGCTCACACCCGTCGGGAGAAACCAGCCCACGCCATTGCCGTAGTGCGCCGACACCATGAGCACGGTCATGGCCCCGAGGAACAGCGCATTCACCCCGGTGGCGATCCAGGCCGTCCTGACCGGCGCGGTCCAGAGGATGAACCCCAGCGCGATGAAGCTGCCGAGATAGATGGCCCAGTGGTTCGCCTGCGGGAAGGGCAGCAGGTGGAACAGCTGTGCCACCAAGAGTGCCGCGGTCGCGCTCAACGAGAGATAGGGCGTCCAGCGGGACAGGGCGATCGACGCCGTCACCGCCACGAGCATCCAGGAACCGGACCAGCCGAAGAAGGCCGTCCAGTCCCCGCCGCCCATGCGCCCGGCCTCGCCGACGCACCAGAGAATGAAGAACACGATGGCCACCCCAAGATGGCCCCAACGGCTGAACGCCCCCACGATTCGATCCATGCCGTCACGCTAGCAACCTCGGGGCCCCGGAAACGCCGGAACTCGCGGATCTCAGCCCGCGAGACATCCGATCTCCACCCTGTGCGGGAGGCGGCGATCATCATCGCCGCCTCCCGCGCGGGGCGGAAACAGGGATCAGCCGTTGAAGGTCGCCGGGTGGGGGCCGGTGCGGCCGTCCTTCTCCAGGGCGTCGATCGCGCCGAGTTCGTCGGCGCTCAGCTCGAAGCCGAAGGCGTCCAGGTTCTCTGCGATGCGCGACGGCGTGACGGACTTCGGGATCACGATGCGGCCCTGCTGGAGGTGCCACCGCAGGATCACCTGGGCGGGAGTACGGCCATGGGCCTCCGCGATCGCCAGCACGGACGGGTCCTGCAGCGCCGCGCCCTGGGCGAGCGGGCTCCAGGCCTCGGTGGCGATGCCGTGCTCGGCGCCGAAGGCCTGCACCGCGCGGTTCTGGAGAGCGGGGTGCAGCTCCACCTGGTTCACCACGGGGACGACGGTGGCCTCGGCGAGCAGCTGCTCCAGCTGATCGGGCTCGAAGTTCGAGACGCCGATCGCCCGGACGCGACCGTCGGCGTACAGCTTCTCGAGGGCCTTCCACGTGTCGATGAAGCGGCCGTTCGCGGGGGCCGGCCAGTGGATCAGGTAGAGGTCCAGGTAGTCCAGGCCCAGCTTCTCCAGGCTCGCGTCATAGGCGGCGAGGGTCTCCTCGAAGCCCTGGTCCGCGTTCCACACCTTGCTGGTGACGAACAGCTCGCCGCGGTCGATGCCGGAGTCGGCGATCGCCTGCCCGACGCCGCGCTCGTTGCCGTAGATGGCCGCGGTGTCGATGCTGCGGTAGCCGGCCCTGAGCGCTTCGGCGACGGCCGCCGTCGTCCCCGCGTCTGGGACCTGGAACACGCCGAAGCCGAGCTGCGGCATCTCGATGTCGTTGTTCAGGGTGATGGTGGGGATGGTGGTCATCGTGTCGTCCTCCTGGGAGATGGATGGAGTGGCGGGCTCAGGCGGTGGCCGGAGCCTGCTCGGGTTCGGCGGTGAGGGTGGCGGGCTGTTCCCGCCGGGCTTTCAGGGCGGCGCTGATCATGATGATCAGCGCCGGGACGGTGATCAGCGCGCCGGTCCAGACGGGGGAGGCGTAGCCGAGCCCGGCGGAGATCGCCAGACCGCCGGCCCAGGCGCCGAGGGCGTTGCCCACGTTGAAGGCGCCGATGTTCGCGCCGGACGCCAGGGTGGGAGCGCCGCCCGCGTACTGCATGATGCGGGACTGTAGTCCGGGCACCGTGCCGAAGCCGAAGCCTCCCATGACGAACAGCGCGACGGCGGCCACCCACGGGATCGAGGCGAGGAGCCCGAAGAGCACGAGGGTCACGAGCAGGCCGGCCACGAAGAAGATCAGGGTCTTGTCGATGTCGCGGTCGGCGAGCTTGCCGCCGATCCAGTTGCCGACGAACAGGCCGGCGCCGGAGAGCATCAGGAGCCACGGCACGGCGCTGCTCGGGTAGCCGGAGATCCCGGTGAGCGTGTAGGCCATGTAGGTGAAGGCGCCGAACATGCCGCCATAGGCGAGGATCGTGACGAGGAGCGAGAGCCAGACCTGTCCGCTGCGGAACGCGGTGAGCTCGTGGCGAAGGCTGGGCGCCTTGCCGTCCTGATGCAGCGCCGGCACCAAGGCGGCGATGCCGATGAAGGCGACGACGCCGGTGGCGGAGATGACCCAGAAGGTCGAGCGCCAGCCGAACTGCTGACCGAGCAGGGTCCCGAAGGGCACGCCGAGCACATTGGCCGCGGTCAGGCCCGTGAACATGATGGCCACGGCCTGGGCCTTCTTGGCGGGTGCCACGAGACCGGAGGCGACTACCGCGCCGATGCCGAAGAACGCGCCGTGGCAGAGGGCCGCGAGGATGCGGCCGGTCAGCATGACGCCGTAGCTCGGGGCGATCGCGGACAGGGTGTTGCCGGCGATGAAGAGGATGAGGAGCCCGAGCAGCACGGGCTTGCGGGGGAGCCGGGTGGTGGCGGCGGTGAGAAGTAGTGCGCCGACGGTGACGGCGAGGGCGTATCCGGAGATCAGCCATCCGGCGGTTGCTTCGGAGACGCCGAAGTCGGTGGCGACCTCGGGCAGCAGCCCCATGATGACGAACTCGGTCAGCCCGATCCCGAAGGCGCCGACGGAGAGCGCGAGAAGACCGATAGGCATGGTGGTGAACACTCCTGCTAGACTGGATTTAGTTGCAAGCGCTGGTTATTTCACTTGCAGATGCAATAGTTGCACACGCAAGCAAGCGATGCAAACCGAGCCTTCAGGAGGTCCCCATGAGCATTGACGACGACGCCGTCGAAGTGCGCGCCCAGGGCTGGCGCACCCTCGCCGCACTGCACGGTGTGATCGAAGCAGGTCTGGAGCGCGCCCTCAGCGACGAGGTGAAGCTCTCCGTGGTCGAATACACCGTCCTCGACGCGCTGAGCCGGCAGGATGGCTGGCACATGCGCATGCAGCAGCTCGCTCGCGCCACCGCGCTGAGCGCCAGCGCCACCACACGCCTCGTCACCCGGCTGGAGGACCGCGGCCTGCTGACCCGGATCCTCTGTGCGGATGACCGCCGGGGCATCTACACCGAGCTCACGGCCGCGGGCCGCGAGCTGTATGAGAAGGCGAAGCCCGTCCATGACGAGGCGCTTGAACGCATCCTGAGCGACGCCGGCGAGCACCAGGAGCTGTCGGCCCTGGTCGCCGCGCTCCATGAGGTGTCCCGCGCGAGCGCCTGAGCGCCACCTCGTGACGGGGCCGGTTCGTGACGGGGCCGGTTCGCCCGCAGACCTGAGGGGGACCTAGGATTTCCCTGAAGGGATCCGCGAGGATCCCCGGGAAGCGGGCGGGGCTGCCGCGGCCGGGGTGTGACCTGGCGAAGCAGCCTCACCAGGAAAGGCTTTGGTGGGCGCACTCCTCAGCACGGGTCGCGGATTCTTCGCCACAGGGCCGGCCGGGAACCACGGAGTCGCCGCGGTTCGCGTGGCGCTCAGTGTGGCGATCCCCATGGTCACGCTTCTGATGATCGGCCATCCCGAATGGTCGATCTATGCCGTGTTCGGCGCCTTCACCAGCATGTACGGCCGGGGCGAACCTCATCTGTGGCGGGTGGTCCACCAGCTGGAGGCGTCCGCCCTGCTGGTCTCCGCCGTCCTGATCGGCACCGTGCTGGCTCATCTGCACGCCCCCACCCCCGTCCTGGTGCTGGTGGAGACGTGTTTTGCCGCGCTCGGATCGGTGGCCGCCGACGCTGCGAAACTCAACCCCGTGGGGCCGTTCTGGGCCCTGTTCGCCCTGGGCGCCTCCGCCTCCGTCACTCATCCGATGCCGCTGTGGGTGCCCTTCGTCGTGGGAGGCGCGTCCTCGGCGGTGAGCCTGGCCCTGAGCCTCGTGGTCTGGAGGCTGGCTCCCGACGCGGCCATCGGGGAGCGGCGCCTCCGTGTCTCCAGTCCCTGGCGCGACGGCGTCATCCTGCGGCAGGCGCTGCGGTACTTCGTGGCGGTCGGCGTCGCAGGTGTGGCGGGGATCGCGAGTGGCTGGGGTCATCCCTACTGGGCGATGGCCTCTGCCGCGATCCCGCTGGCCGCGGGAGCGCTGAGCGCCCGTCTGAAACGGGGCGTGCACCGGATCGTGGGAACGCTGGTGGGCATCGGACTCACGGCTCTGATCCTCTGGCCGCAACCGTCCACGATGATGCTGGTGCTGCTGATCCCGCTCCTGCAATTCCCGTCGGAGCTCTTCATGCGGCGGAACTACGGGCTCGCGCAGGCGTTCCTGACCCCGGTCGTGCTGCTGGTGACGCTGCTGTCCAACCCGGGCGATCCCGTGCCCGTGCTCACCGACCGTGCGGTGGAGACCCTGCTGGGCGCCGTCGTCGGCATGGCGGTGGCAGTGCTGCTGCGTGAACGGCGGCAGCCCGCTACCGACGACTGACGGTCACTGCTTACCGGGAGTCAGTGCTTGCCGGGTGAACTGGACGGCAGCAGCTTGAGCCCGCCCACCGCGGCGATGATCCCCGCGATGAAGAGGAGCTTCAGCGGACTGGCGCTCTCGGCCCCGGTCGCCATGGCGTAGCCGACGGTCAGTGCCGCGCCGACGCCGGTCCACACCGCATACGCGGTGCCCATGGGGATGTGTTTGGCGGCCCAGCCGAGGCCGATCATGCTCAGCACGAGGCCGATGGCGAAGACGATGGTCGGGCCGACCTCGGTGAAGCCATGGGACAGGCCGAGCGCGGTGGCCCAGACGGCTTCCATGAGGGCGCTGGCCAGCAGGACGATCCACGGCATTCAGCTCACCGCCTTCAGGCCGACAACGCTGCCGACCAGGAGCGCCAGCAGAGCGATCCGGGCAACGGTGGCCTTTTCCTGACGGGTGATCATGGCCCAGACGGCCGTAAGGCAGGCGCCGATTCCGACCCACACCGCATACGCCGTGCCGACGGGCAGCTCCCGCATGGCGTACGCGAGGCCGATCATGCTGGCGGCAGAGGTGATGACGAACAAGGCCGCCGGTTTCCATTTGCGGAATCCCTGGGACGCCGCGAGGGCCGAGGCCCACACCGCCTCCAGGACTCCGGAGATGATCAAAACGATCCATGCCATGACAAGGCTCTTTCTGAGTCAGTCTTGTCCTGTGCGGGTACTGCTCCCTCGTCCGCAGGCCGGTCAGGGCCTCGTTCTCCAGTCTAGCCACGGGCGGATTCGGGGCAAGCTGAGAAGGCGCCGGGAACTTTTCCGCCGGTGGCTCGTTGGACTTGGTAGCTTGGAACAACTCGCATTGAACGTCCAGGAGGGATGAGAGATGGCTGCCGGAGGCAACCCGATCTTCAACGGCAAGAACTTCCGTGGCGCGCTGCAGGCGCCGCCACCCCCGAACATGATGAACCCGTACGGCCAGCAGGCCCCCGGGCAGAACGGCTACGGCCAGACGGGCTACGCCCAGCCGGGTCAGCCGCAGTACGGCCAGCCCCAGTACGGTCAGCAGCAGCTCTCCGCCGAGCAGCTCCAGCAGATGTACTCGCAGCCCTCCGCGGGCCCTGCGCAGACCGGCCGGATGACCTTCGACGACGTGATCGTCAAGACCCTCCTGTGCCTCGGCGCCGTCCTGGTCGGCGCCGCGATCACCTGGTTCACCAGCCCCGGGCTGGCACTGGGCCTCATGATCCTGGGCGCGCTGGGCGGTTTCGCGCTCGCGATGGTCAACACGTTCAAGAAGGAGCCGGTCCCGGCCCTCATTCTGGCTTACGCCGGCTTTGAGGGTCTGTTCCTCGGCGGCATCACGAAGGTCCTGGAGATGCGCCTTCCCGGCATCGGCCTCCAGGCCGTGCTGGCGACGCTCGCCGTCTTCGGCGTGACGCTGCTGCTCTTCACCTCGGGCAAGGTCCGTGCGACCCCCAAGATGATGCGCTTCTTCCTGATCGCGATGATCGGCTACGCGGCGTTCAGCCTCATCAACTTCTTCCTCATGATCTTCGGCGTCGTGAAGGATCCGTGGGGCCTGCGTGGCATGACGATCGGCGGCATCCCGCTCGGCCTGATCATCGGCGTGGTGGCCGTGATCCTGGCGGCGTTCTCCCTGATCATGGACTTCACGAACATCGAGGCCGGCGTCCACAACGGCGCCCCCGCACGCTACTCCTGGACCGCCGCGTTCGGCTTGACGGTCACCCTGGTGTGGCTGTACGTGGAGCTGCTGCGTCTGATTGCCATCCTGAGAGGCAACGACTAGTTCTCTCCGCGGGTCCTCACCAGGACTCCGCTGACACACGACGACGGCGCCGCTCACCCGGAAGGGGAGCGGCGCCGTCGTCGTATGCCGGCACTGTCGTTGGCGGCTGTGCTGTTGGCGGCTGTGCGGGGGAGAGCGCCGCGCCGAGTCCGCTGCCGAGTCCGCTATGCAGGGCGTGAGTCCGCTGCATCGTGTAGCGGACTCGCACCACGGACAGCGGACTCAGCGGGCAGGGTTGCGGGTGTCAGGCGAGGCGGCGTGCGCCCTCCGCCGGCGTCACCGTGAAGAGCCGTGGTTCGCCGAAACCTGAGGAGGCGAAGGCATCGAGCACCGCCTGGCGCACCTCGTCTTCGAGGCCCCGGGGCGTGAGGGCGATGGCCGAGCCGCCGAAGCCGCCGCCGGTCATGCGGGCGCCGATCGCGCCGGCCGTCCGGGCCGACTCCACGGCCACGTCCAGTTCCGGGCAGGAGATCTCGAAGTCATCGCGCATCGAGACGTGGCTGGCGTCGAGCAGCGGACCGATGGCCTTGGCGCCCTCGGCCCGGAGAACCGCGACCGTCTCGAGCACCCGCGCGTCCTCCGTGACCACGTGGCGGACCCTGCGGAACGTCAGATCGTCCAGGAGCTCCTCGGCGCGGGGCAGGTCCTCCAGGCCGAGATCGCGCAGCGCGGGCACCCCGAGGGCCACCGCGCCCGCTTCGCAGGAGGCGCGGCGGCTGGCGTACCCGCCGTCGCTGTGGGAATGCGCCACGCGGGTGTCGATGACGAGCATGACCAGGTCATCGGCTTCGGCGTCGAAGGGGATGAGCTCGGCGTGCTGGTCGCGGCAGTCCAGGAACACGGCGTGGCCGCGCTCGCCGCGCAGGGAGGCCGACTGATCCAGGATTCCGGTGGGTGCGCCGACGAAATCGTTCTCGCCGCGCTGGGTCAGCAGCACCAGATCCTGAGCACTCAGTGACGCGCCGGACAGCTCGGCGAGTGCGGTGATGGTGGCGCATTCGATCGCGTGGGAGGAGGACAGCCCGGAGCCGAGCGGGACCGTGGAGTCCAGGTACAGCTCGAAGCCCGGAACGGCCACACCGGACTGTTCCAGGGCCCACGCCACGCCGAGCGGATAGCTCGCCCAGCGGTAGTCGCCTCCGGGTGTGAGGTGGTCGAGGTCGAACTCGAGCACGTCGGCCGCGCCATGTGTTCCGGTGCCCCGTGTTCCCGAGCCCTGTGATCCCGTGCCCTGGGCCGAGAGCAGACGGACCGTACGGGATTCCGGCAGGGCGCGCACGGCCACCCGGGCCTTGAGGTCGATCGCGAAGGGGAGGACGAACCCGTCGTTGTAGTCGGTGTGCTCGCCGATGAGGTTGACCCGTCCGGGCGCCATCCACACGCCGTCCGCGTCGTGGCCGAAGGCGTCATGGAAGGCCGCGAGGATGTCCTGCTGGCCGGATTCCTGGCGGCTGGTGGCCTCGGTGTGCTGCGAGGTCATGAACGGGCTCCTTCAGGAGAGACGGAGGGGACGAGGGCGGGGGAAGCGGCTGCAGCGCGGTACGGCGAGACGGAGTCGCGCAGCCGCGCGGCGACCGATTCCGGCGTGACGTCGTTGATGAACGCCCCCATGGCGGCCTCGGAACCCGCGAGGTACTTCAGCTTGTCGGCGGCGCGGCGCGGCGAGGTCAGCTGCAGGTGGAAGCCCATGGCCTCACGGTACCCGCGCAGCAGCGGCGCCTGATGCCAGGCGGCGATGTACGGGGTGGGGGAGTCGTACAGGCCGTCCACCCGTCCGAGAAGGTCCAGGTACAGCGTGGTGAGCTCGTCCTTCTCCGCTCCGGTGAGGGCGGCGAAGTCCGGGACGTGACGGTGCGGAGCCAGATGCAGTTCCAGCGGCCACCGGGCGGCGAACGGCACATAGGCGCTGAAGTGCTCGCCTTCCAGGACCATGCGGGCGCCGTCGCCGCGCTCGCGGCGGACCACGCCTTCCAACAGCGTCTCGCCGTCGGGTCGGCCGGAGCGGTACTCGACGGCGGTCCGGGCCATGGCCTCGGCGCGGGGCGTCACGTAGGGGTAGGCGTAGATCTGGCCGTGGGGGTGATGCAGGGTGACGCCGATGTCCGCGCCGCGGTTCTCGAACGGGAACACCTGACGCACGCCGCTGAGGGCCGAGAGCTCCCGCGTGCGGTGGGACCAGGCCTCCACGACCGTGCGGGCCCGCTCCCAGGGCAGCTCGGCGAAGGAGCCGCTGTGCTCCGGGGTGAACGTGACGACTTCGCACCGTCCGCTGGCCGGCGCGAGCGTGCCCCAGCCGGGACTCGACGGGATGTCGCCCACGACCGGCCCGAGCGAGGGGAAGCGGTTTTCGAACGCCACCACCTCGTAGTCCTCCGCGGGGATCTCGGTCGCGCGCTCGGGGGTGCTGGGGCAGATAGGGCATTCGTGGGCCGGGGGCAGATGGGTGCGGGTCTGCCGGTGCGCGGCGACGGCCACCCATTCGCCACTCAGGGCGTCATAGCGGACTTCGCCGGACCCTTCCGGGCCGAGGTCCCGCGGGGGAAGGTCACGGGTGTCCGGGACGTCCGCGGTGCGGCCCGGAGCGGCGTCGAAATAGATGATCTCGCGGCCGTCGGCCAGGTGTGAACGTGTCACCGATGTCATGGCTGCCCTCGCTTCCATCGCCCGCTCTGTGGGGCTCTGATCAGACTCTAGCAAAGAACGAATAATTTCTAACAAAAAGGAACATTAATGATCGCGTCACCTGTCTGGGAGTCGTTGGAGCCCGCGACCCGTGCCGGTACGGTGTTGCCATGCCTGAATCTTCCAGCAGCCCTGCCGTCCGCTGCGCGAGCGGCGCCCAGTACCGCCTTGAGCGAGGGGCGGCCGTCGCCGTCGTGACGGAGCTTGCCGCGGCGCTCCGCAGCCACTCCGTGGACGGAGTGCTCCTCACCGAGACCTTCGGCGACCACCAGATCCCGCCCGGCGCCTCCGGCATCACGCTGGCGCCATGGGCCAACCGGGTGGAGGACGGGAAGTGGACGCTGAACGGTGCGACCCAGCAGCTCGACATCACCGAGGTCTCCCGCAACAACGCAAGCCACGGACTTCTCCGCAATGCCGCCTACGCGTGCGTCGAGCAGAGCGGGACGCGTGTGGTCCTCGAAGCCAAGGTCTTCCCGCAGCACGGCTACCCGTTCCTCGTCCGGCACCGCGTCGCCTACGAACTCGAGGAGAGCGGCGCACTGCGCGTCACGCAGACGCTCCTCAACGACGGCGACGCCGCGGCTCCCGTCGTCCTGGGCGCTCACCCGTACCTCCGGCTGGGTGAGCTTCCGGCCGAGGATCTGACCCTCACCGTCCGCGCGGACCGGTGGCTGGAGACCGACGAGCGCCTCATCCCGCGGGCCGAGCGCCCGGTGAGCGGCGGCACCGACCTGCGGGCCGGCGTCGTGCTCGCGGAGCTGGACACGGACACCGCCTACACCGGGCTGGAACGTGACGAGCAGGGGCGCGCACGGACCACGCTCAGCGGCGCCGATGGCCGGTCCGTCGCGCTGTGGCAGGACGACCGGTGCGGCTACGTGCACATCTACGCCACGGGAGGTTTCGACGGGCGGACGAAGGCGCTCGCCGTCGAACCGATGACCGGCCCGGCCAACGCCTTCAACTCCGGCGACGGTCTGCACTGGGTCCAGCCCGGCGCGGAGTTCAGCATGAGCTGGGGGATCGAAACCTCCTGGTGACAGGTCCCCGGAGGCGCCGGCCGAGGGAGGCCGGATGGGGAAGCGTCCCCATCGCGGTTCCGGGGCGCGATCCCTAGGATGGTCACAACGGCCGCAGCGGCCGTTCACGAATGGGGGACACCGATGGGTGGAGGGTTCTACGGCGCCGACGTGGCGCAGCTTCGCGCGCTGGCCAAGGCGATGTCCTCGGCCTCCCAGAAGCTGCAGCTCTCCGCCCAGCAGCTCGGATCCGAGGTGAACGCCGCCGCCCACACGGGCCCCGATGCCGCGCGGTTCCGGCAGCAGTGGCAGAGCGATCACCTGCCCCTGCTGCAGCGGACGATCGTCGCGCTCAAGGCCTCGGGGCAGCTTCTGCAGGTGCAGGCGGACGAGCAGGAGACCGCGAGCACCTCGTCCGGTGGAACCGGAGGCGGGGGCAAGCCCGGCTATGACGCCACGGCCGCGCAGGAACTCCAGGACCGTCTGAAGGGGATGACCCCCGCTGAGCGCGAGACCTACCTGAACAGCGACGAGTTCAAGCGCTGGGCCCTGGAACACCCCGAGGAGGCCAAGCGTGTCCTGGACGCCGCCGCGGATTCCGGGCTGATCGAGAAGAAGGCGCCCGGGTACGCGAATTTCCTGAGCTCGTATTGGAACCAGCAGGCCATGCGGGAGATGGGCATCGACCCGGTCAAGTGGGACCCCTCCAAGGGCACGGCCTACAACTGGGACATCATCAAGAAGGTCTACGAGTATTACGGCAAGGCGTTCCTGTCCGACCCACGCCTTCAATGGGCCGGTATGGCGAACATGATCGGACCGTCCTTCGCCGGCGGCTTCCAGGACATGGCCATGATGCGGTCGGTCGCCCAGGAACTCCTCAAGAACATCCCCGCAGGCTTCCCCTCGGAAGAGCTCCAGTCCCTCCGCACGGTCGCGGCGCTGAGCGATGCCGAGGTGAAGGCCTACGAGACCCAGATGCTCTCCATGAACAAGGAGATCTTCCTGGACCAGGCCCGGCAGCATCAGGCGTTCATGACGGGAGGGCTCGACGAGATGCATCGCCTCAGGGACGCCGGCGTCATCGACCCGAGAACCTCTCAGGCGTGGGACCAGATCGCGTCCGGCGATCCTGCACAGCTGAAGCTCGGCAATGGGTATCTCCTGTACCGGGAACAGAATGAGATCATCGCCGACGACTACGACACCATGAGAAGCCGAGCCACCGGACCGGCCGTGACGTGGCTGATCACGCTGGCGGGCGAACCGTCCATTCCGGGTGCCAAGAGCTACCCCGAGGTGTTCCCGTACAAGGTTCACATCGAGAGCCCGGGTCCCCACAACATCCCCTTCACCCCGCTGGACAATCCGCTCCAGGGATCGGTCGATCTCACCACCGGGTTGCCGGACGGGAACATCTCCGTCCGGGAGGACCGCTGGAATCTCATCAGCAAGGACACCCTTCCCGCCTATCAGGAACTGCTGGCCACGAACCCGGAGAAGGCACGCGAGATCATCGCCTCGGACTTCGACCAGCGGACGCAGGATGCGCGTCCCACCCACAACATCCCTCAGATCGCCGAACGGATCGCGAAGGGCTTTGTCCATCTGCCGGAGTTCAGCCAATGACTTCCTCGGCCAGGGCTCGTCCGCGGCCTCGTCGACTCGGTGCAGGTGGAGCGGCGCTGGCTTCCGCTGCGGCGCTCTGTCTCACCTTCGTTCTGACGGCCTGCGGAGTCGCGATCGACACCCCCGGCCATGACCACACCTCATCCACGCAAGGAGCACCGGTGACCGGAAATTCGACCCTGGATCAGGCGGGGATCGCCAAGATCAAGGCAGATCGCGCCGCGACATTCGACCTTTCTTCGGGGCGGCTCAGCCGCAGCGCTGCCGGGCTGGCCGAGGGAATGCAGTCGCCGATGGTGGATCTGGCAGGCAAGGGCATGATGCGTCTGACCATCAAGGCGCCCCGCGGCACCATCGAGGCCCAGACTGATGTTCTGAGAGCGTTGATCTTCGAGGGGCAGTCGGATGTCGACACGCTGACATACTTCCTGACCGCCGAAACGAAAGAGGACTTCCTGAAGCTGGCGCGGTCGGGGACGGCTTACGGGATCGACGGCGGGGCCATCGACACGTGGGCGAAGTCGGTGGGGGACGCGCCCACGGGACGGCACTATTTCGTTCTTCCGGCCGGAGAATCGACCGGCTTGCGCGTCGTCTACGACCTGCGGTTCGACGCCGACAAGAAGGTCCAGGTCATCATCGTCACGGTCAACCCGCTCACCTGACATGGCCGGCCCGCGACCGGCCGGACGGCTCCGTCCGCCCGCCATGCGAACCTGATTTCCATATAGGGGGCGGCTGCGCCACGATTGATGCATGTCAGGTGTAGCCAAGAACGGTCAGTCAGTGGTGCCCCGTCCGACGCGTGGCAGAGAACTCGATGAGGACATCCCGTACGGCATCCGGATCGCCGCGGCCTGGTCCTGGCGCGTGGGGGTCATCCTCCTCGCCACGGGCGCGCTCATCTGGCTGCTCTCGAAGGTCAGCTTCCTGATCATCCCGCTCCTCCTCGCGGCGCTCCTCACCGCTCTGCTGAACCCGGTGGTCGGCTGGCTGAGCAGGCACAAGATCCATCGCGGTCTCTCCGTCGCCCTCACGCTCCTCGGCCTGATCGCGGTCATCACCGTCACCCTGATCTTCGTCGGCCGTCAGGCCACCGTGGGCTTCAAGGAGCTGTGGGGTCAGGCGCTCGAAGGTCTGAAGCAGATTCAGGGCTGGCTCCAGGACGGACCGCTGCACCTCACGGCCGACCAGCTGGACGGCTACATCCGCAACGTGGTGGATGCCGTGCAGAACCAGAGCAGCACCATCCTGACGGGTGCGCTGAGCGTGGGCAGTGGGGCCGGGCACATCGCGGCCGGGCTGCTGCTGACCCTCTTCATCCTGATCTTCTTCCTCCTCGAGGGCCGCCAGATCTGGGGATTCATCACCCGTCTGGCCCCGAAGAAGGCCCGCCCGGCCATCTACGGCGCCGGCAGCAAGGCCTGGATCTCGGTCGGCAACTACGTCCGGATCCAGGTGTTCGTGGCCGCCGTCGACGCGATCGGCATCGGCGTCGGCGCCGCCGTGATCGGCGTGCCCCTGGCCCTGCCCCTCGGCCTGGCGGTCTTCCTCGGCTCGTTCATCCCCGTGGTGGGCGCCCTCGTCACCGGCGCGGTGGCCGTGCTCCTGGCCCTCGTGGCCAACGGCCTGGTGAACGCCATCATCATGCTCGCGATCGTCCTGGCCGTGCAGCAGCTGGAGAGCCATGTGCTGCAGCCGCTCGTCATGGGCAAGGCCGTCTCGCTGCACCCGGTGGGGGTCATCCTGGCCGTCGCCGCGGGCTCCTTCCTCGCAGGCATCCCGGGCGCCCTGTTCGCCGTGCCGATCCTGGCCGCGCTGAACACCGCCATCCGCTACATCGCCGGACGCGGCTGGGACGACGACCCCGCCGTCGACGCCCTGGACGGCACGACGACGCCGGCCACCTCCGATGAGGAGATCGACGCCGCGGCGGGGGAGACGCCGTCGTCGTCCGCTGAAGAGCGCACTGAACTTCCGGCCCCCGTGAGCGGGCCGGGGACGCCAGAGAAACCGAACAATTCCAAGGAGGCGGCCAGTGATGACCACTGAGGCCCTACCCGTCACGCTCCAGGACGTAGTCCGCGCACAGGAATTGCTCGACGGCGTCATTACCGTCACGCCCATCGAGAAGTCCCGGGCGCTGTCCCGGATGGTGGGTGGCGACGTGGTCTTCAAGTGCGAGAACCTGCAGCGCGCGGGCTCGTTCAAGGTCCGTGGCGCCTACGTGCGCATGGCCCGCCTGAGCCCGGAGGAGAAGGCCCGCGGCGTCGTTGCGGCGTCGGCCGGCAACCACGCTCAGGGCGTCGCTTCCGCGGCCAAGGCCCTCGGGATCAAGGCCCGCATCTACATGCCGCTCGGCGTGGCGCTGCCGAAGCTGGCGGCGACGCGTGGGCACGGCGCCGAGGTCATCCTGCACGGTCACAACGTGGATGAGGCCCTGGCCGAGGCGCAGCGTTACGCGGAAGCCTCCGGGGCGGTGTTCGTGCACCCGTTCGACAATGTGGACGTCGTGGCGGGCCAGGGGACGATCGGCCTCGAGATCCTCGACCAGGTGCCCGACGTGGACACGATCATCATGGGCGTGGGCGGCGGTGGACTGCTGGCCGGCGTCTCCGTGGCCATCAAGGAGCGCGCCCGTGAACTGGGCCGCGAGATCCGGGTGATCGGGGTGCAGGCGGAGAACGCCGCCGCGTACCCGCCGTCGCTCGCCGCTGACGCGCTCGTGCCGCTGAAGAAGGTCTCCACGATGGCCGACGGCATCGCCGTGGGCCGCCCCGGGCAGCTGCCGTTCAGCATCATCCGCGAACTCGTGGACGACGTGGTCACGGTCAGCGAGGACGCCCTCGCCCGTGCGCTCATCTTCCTGCTGGAACGCGCCAAGATGGTGGTGGAACCGGCCGGCGCCGTGGGTGTCGCGGCACTCATGGAAGGCCGGATCGAGAATCCGGGCAAGGTGGCCGTCATCCTGTCCGGCGGCAACATCGACCCGATGCTCATGCTCAAGGTGATCCAGCGCGGTCTGTACGCGGCGGGCCGCTTCCTGACGGTGCGGATCCTTCTCGACGACCGTCCCGGCTCCCTGGCGACCATCTCCCGCATCATCGCCGAGCACGACGCCAACGTCACCGGCGTGGATCACACCCGCGTGGGCGGTTCCATCAGCATGGGCGACGTCTCGATCACGGTGGACCTCGAGACGAAGGGTCACGAGCACTCCGAGGTGGTGCTCAACGCGCTGCGGGCCGAGGGCTTCCAGCCGATCGTGGTGCATTTCTAGGCCAGGCTCTCATAGATCTACTGCTCCATACGATGCCGTTTTTCCTCAAAATCGGGGCGGAATGGCATCGTATGGAGCAGTCGATGTTTAAGGGGTGCTCGACGGCGGGTGGCTGTGCGTCTAGGCTCGGGGCATGTCGGGGGAACATACTGCTGCGGGCGCCAGGCGCTGGCTGATCCTGGTCCTGGTCGTGCCGTTGCTGGCCGGCTGCACACCGTATGCCGCGCCTCCGGACAAGTCGTCCATGCCGTGGTGGACGGCCGAGCCGACGCCGACGCTTCCCCTCCCGGTACCGGTGGTTCCTTCGCCGGATCAGCCGCCGCCGGAACCTCCGATGCTGCCCCCTCCGCCGACCTCCGGCCCGTTGATCATGGACACGTCCAAGGTGACCCAGTACGTGGTGCTCAAGGTCGACCGGATGACGCAGACGTCGTGGACGGTCCAGATCAGGGACATGCTCAAGGGGAGAGGCATGTATACCGTGCAGTGCCGCGGCAAGGGCGAGATCATGCTCAGTTTGCATCCCACGGTCGGAAATGACTTTGGCACTAGTGGATCCTGTGCAGGCTCACGGAGCGTGTCCATGGTCAGCTTCGACACCCCGGCCCCACCCGACGGCACCATGGATGTGACCGTCACGGCGCCGCGCGGGGCCCAGTGGGCACTCCTGGTGACGCAGCCCACGAGGATCTGACCGCCGTCGTCGTCCCCATCAGCGCGAGGGAACAGTTGAGGCCCCCACCCACGCCGGGTAGGGGCCTCAACTGTTCCCTCGCGAAGAAGAGAGAGGAGATCAGCCGGTGAACGGCTTGGCGGAGATGATCTCGACCGAGATCTCCTTGCCGTTCGGCGCGGTGTAGGAGAGGGTGTCGCCCTCCTTGTGGCCGATGATGGCCGAGCCCAGGGGCGACTTCTCACTGAAGACGTCCAGGTCCGAGCTGCCCGCGATCTCGCGGGAGCCGAGGAGGAACTTCTCCTCATCGCCGGCGATCTTCGCGACCACCAGCATGCCGGGCTCGACGACGCCGTCGTCGGCGGGTGCCGCGCCCACCTGGGCGTCGCGGAGCAGGACGGTCAGCTGGCGGATGCGGGCCTCGATCTTGCCCTGCTCCTCCTTGGCGGCGTGGTAGCCGCCGTTCTCCTTCAGATCGCCTTCCTGGCGAGCGGCCTCGATCTTCTGAACGATCTCGGCTCGGCCCGGTCCGGACAGGTGCTCCAGCTCAGCCTTGAGACGGTCGTAGGCTTCCTGGGTCAGCCACGCGGCGGATGCGCTATTGGTGCTGGACACGTGAGAACTCCTCTTGATCAACTGCCACAAAGAACCCCGCTGACTGGCCGCTGGATGACGGGCAAACCAGGTCAACGGGGCAAAGGTATTCGCCTAGTGTAGGCAAAGCGGTGGACAAACCAAAGTCAACGGCGGCAGGCGCCGGAATGGTCAGCGTTTCAGCCAGCAGCTGTCGACGACGCCGGACACCGCGAGCGATTCGGTGCGGACCGTCACCCGGCGCTGCGTGGTCTGGCCGTTCTCCGCGCCGAAGTCCGCCGCATTGGGCGGGACGTCGACGTACTTCCAGCCGACGACGGCGTAGTGGTCATCCAGCGCCTTGATCGCGCACACGGCGGCGCTGTCCCGGTCCTTGGACACCTGGAAGTCGACCTCGGCGAAGGAGGGGTCATTGGCGCTGAAGCTCACGGTCTTGAAGTCCACCGTGCTGACGGAGTTCCGGATCGCCAGGAACCCGGCCGCGCCCACGGCGAGCACCAGGGCCGCCACGAGGATCAGCAGCTTGGTACGCCGCGTGACCGACCGCTTCTGGCGGCCGTAGCGATTGGATAGGCTGGACTCCATCGGCGTTGGGCTCTGGCTCGGCGTCACCACACCAGTCTAGTTCCTCGTCACCCGCGCGCTGTCCGCCGTCGGTGCCGGGCCGTTTCACAGGAGGCCGCCATGAGCGCCGCTGCCCCCGCCACCCCGGAGCGGGTCTTCGACGACGGGGAGACCCTCCGCGTCCTGTTCGTCCACGCCCACCCGGACGACGAGTCGAGCAAGGGCGCCGCCACGATGGCCAAATACGTGGACGAAGGAGCCGAGGTCCTGGTGGCCACGTGCACCGACGGTTCCCGCGGCGACATCCAGAACCCGCACGTGGTGGACGAGGCCCACCCGAAGCGGGACATGGCCGGCGCCCGCCGCCTCGAAATGGACAACGCCGCGCGGATCCTCGGCGTGCAGCAGACCTGGCTCGGCTTCGTGGACTCCGGCCTTCCCGAGGGGGAGCCGCTGCCGGCCCTTCCGGACGGCTGTTTCGCGCTGCAGCCGCTCGACGTCGCGGCCACCCCTCTCGTGAGCCTCATCCGGTCGTTCCGCCCGCACGTCGTGGTGGCCTACGACGAGAACGGCGGCTACCCCCACCCGGACCACATCATGTCCCACAAGGTGGCCGTGGAGGCCTACCACGCCGCCGGCGACCCGGAGCGTTATCCGGGCACCGGTGCCGCCTGGCAGCCCTCGAAGCTCTATTACGACTGCGGTCTCGGCCTGGAGCGCATGCGTGCGTTGCGGGACGCCGCCCGGGCCGAGGGCCTCAACATCCAGGGCCTCGAGTGGATCGACGGCTGGCTTGAGTCCAAGGCCGAGCCGCTGCACATTCCCACCACCCGGATCGACGCCGGCGCCTGGTTTGAGCGGCGCGATGCGGCCCTCAAGGCACACCGCACCCAGATCGACCCGGACGGCTTCTTCTTCGCGTTCCCCGAGGAGCTGCAGCGGCGCGTCTGGCCGTACGAGGAGTTCGCTCTGATCGATTCGAAGGTCGGGGACACCGTGCCCGAGACGGATCTGTTCGCCGGCCTCCGCTGACGGCGGGGTGGCCGAGGGGTGCCGCGCCGGGCCATTCGGCCGAGCGGCCCCGACCGCATCCGACCGGGGCCCGGCCCGGTCTCCGGGCAGTTCTATCCGGCGTAGAATTGGGGGAGTCCCCCAGAACCTGAAGGTGTGAAGCGTGTACCAGCAGCTTGTGCAACTTGCCAACGACCCGAGCCCCAGCCCCCTCCCGGGCCTGAAGCCGGGCCTGACGCAGGACATGGTCACCCCGGGCCTGCTGGGCTTCCTCGCCACGGCGTTCATCGTGATCATCATGGCGTTCTTGATCGTCGACATGGTCCGCCGCATCCGCCGGGTCCGTTACCGCGGCGAACTCGCCGAGGCTGCGGAGCAGGACGGTACTCAGCTGGAGGGTGCTGGGCAGGACGGCGTGCAGCCGGACCACGGCTCTCCGACCGTGACCGACGACGGCGAGAACGGCCCGCGCGAGGCCCGCTGAGCCCGGTGCTCCACTAAGCCCGGTGATCCACTGAGCCGCGCGCCCCTGAAGCGCGGAGACGCGCCGGGGCGCCCCGGCGTCGTCGCGCGTCTCTAAGGTCAGTCCGTGAGGGTCAGTCCGAGGACGGCGCGCGGCTTCCCAGGC
Source organism: Arthrobacter woluwensis (assembly GCF_030816155.1). Lineage (NCBI taxonomy): Bacteria > Bacillati > Actinomycetota > Actinomycetes > Micrococcales > Micrococcaceae > Arthrobacter > Arthrobacter woluwensis. Next base: position 687,557 of record NZ_JAUSXR010000001.1, read on the forward strand.
GCTGCGCCACGTTGGCGCTGAGGTGTTCCAGGGAGTCCTTGAGCGTCTGGAATTCCTCCGTGTCGAGGGCCATGGCGTCCGCGATCGCATCCGGCACCGTGACCGCCTTGTCCCGGAGGTGCTGCCCGGCATTCGTGAGGTTCACCTGGACGCTCCGCTGGTCCTCCGGGACCTTCTCGCGGATGACCAGTCCCGTCGCTTCGAGCCTCTTGATGAGCGGGGTGACGGTGCCGTAGTCCAGGCCCAGTTTCTCGCCCAGCTCACCCATGGTCTGGGGCGCCTTCTCCCAGAGCGCGAGCATCGCCACGTACTGGGGGTACGTGAGCCCGAGGGTGTCGAGGATCGGGCGGTAGGCCGCCGTCACGAGGCGCTGTGCGGTGTAGAGGGAGAAGCACAGCTGGTCGCCTAGATCGAGGCCGTGTTGAGGTGTCGCCATACGTCCACGGTACAACTTGCGCGCAAGTTTTTTCGATAGATACCTTGCGCGCAAGGTGAAACTCGGATAGGTTCCTTGCGTGCAAGGTAATTTGCGCACCATTGATCAAGGAGTGAACGCCATGTCCCAGCCGATCCTGGAAACCGCCGCCGCCGAGTTCGCGGCCGCCACCGCTGAGCCTCCGTACCTCTTCGACCTCGGCCCCGTGGAAGGGCGCAAGGCTGTCCTTGACGTGCAGTCCGGTGAGGGCGTCGAGAAGCCGGCCATCGATGAGGAATGGGTGGAGATCGGCGGCGACCGGCCGCTGTCCGCTCGCATCGTCCGCCCCGCAGGGGCTACCGGGACCCTGCCGGTCGTGCTGTACACGCACGGCGCCGGCTGGGTGTTCGGCAATGCGGCGACGCATGACCGTCTGGTCCGTGAGCTCGCCGTGGGAGTGGGCGCCGCCGTCGTCTTCCCGGAGTACGATCTGTCGCCCGAGGCGCGCTACCCGCACGCGATCGAGCAGAACTTCGCCACGGCGCGCTGGATCGTGGAGCACGGTGCGGAGAAGGGGCTGGACGGTTCGCGTCTCGCGATCTCCGGCGACTCCGTGGGCGGCAACATGGCGACCGTCCTGACCCTGATGGCCAAGGAGCGGGGCGGGGTCGAGTTCAAGCAGCAGGTGCTGTTCTATCCGGTGACCGACGCGTCGTTCGACACCGAGTCCTACCGCCAGTTCGCCGAGGGGTACTTCCTGCGGCGCGACGCCATGCAGTGGTTCTGGGATCAGTACACCACCGACGAGGCCGAGCGGAACCAGATCACTGCTTCCCCGCTGCGGGCCACCACGGAGGAACTTGCCGGGCTCCCGCCTGCGCTCGTGATCACCGCTGAAGCCGACGTCCTGCGTGACGAGGGCGAGGCCTACGCGGCCAAGCTGCGCGAAGCCGGCGTCCCGGTCACCCAGATCAGGGTGGGCGGCGTCATCCATGACTTCGTGATGCTGGACGCTCTGCGCAATACCCACGGTGCGCGCGCGGCCATGGAGCTGGCGATCAGCACGTTGAAGTCGGCGCTGGTCTGAGTCTGACTGCTCCCGCTCGATCGACTGCCCGGCCTGATCGACTGCTCCATAGGGTGCTGAAATCCCTCGATATGAGGGGCGAAATGACATCCTGTGGAGCAGTCGATGTTCGGGTGGAGCGGGGCCGGTGTGGTGGAGATTCCTCGCCGCGCCGGCTCCGCGGTTTACGATGAGCCGCATGACAAGCCGCGCCCCGAAGCCGACGTCCGCGCGCGAGCCCGCCCCGCGGAAGCCGAGCCTGGGGTCGGTGGTGTGGGGGACACTGCTCACGATCGGCCTCACGGCGGCCCTCACCTTTGCCGTGACGTTCGACCCGCCGAGCCGGAAGAACACCTATATCGACCCTGAGACGAGTGCCCAGGTGGCGCTGGTCGCCGGGGTCATTGCGCTCGCCGCGCTGCTCATCAGCCTGCTCGCCGTGCAGATCGCCTCGATCGAGGGCTCCCGGGTCGGCGAGGTCTGTGTGATCACGGTGTCGGTCTTCGTGGTCGGGATCGGGGTGTACCGGGCGACCGTCGGGACCGGCGACAGCCGCGGCTTCACGGCGTCCGATCTGAGCTGGTGGCTGACGATAGAGGCCGTGATCGTGCTCCTGATGCTCGGGCTGGTCATCCGATGCGACCGACGACGCCGGTCGGGGACTCCCGTGGCGAAGCGCCGTCGGTGATCCCCTCCATCCCCTATCGACTGCTCCATACGATGCCGAAATCTCCAGAATCGAGGGGAAAACGACATCCTATGGAGCAGTCGATCGGGGTGGGGTCGGGGGGTGGGGGTGGGGGCAGTCGTGAGTGCGGCCCGTTCGTGACGCCCCCGTCGCCAGGGCCGGCCGCGCCGGGCTACGGTGACTGCATGGCCAATCACCTCGCAGGACAGAGCAGCCTCTACCTCCGTCAGCACGCCGAGCAGCCCGTGGACTGGCACGTCTTCGGCCCGGAGGCTTTCGCAGAGGCCGCCGCACGGGACGTCCCGGTGTTCCTCTCCGTGGGGTATGCGGCCTGCCATTGGTGCCACGTGATGGCCCACGAATCCTTCGATGACCCTGCGGTGGCCGCATACCTGAACGCGCACCTCGTCCCGGTGAAAGTGGACCGTGAGGAGCGTCCCGACGTCGACGCCGTCTACATGAGCGCCACGCAGGCCATGACAGGGCAGGGCGGCTGGCCCATGAGCGTCTTCCTGCTCCCGGACGGCCGCGCCTTCCACGCCGGCACCTATTTCCCGCCCCGGCCCGCCCGCGGCATGCCCGCCTTCAGCCAGGTTCTCGCCGCCGTCGCCGAAGCGTGGACGGAGCGCCGCGACGCCGTCGAGCAGCAGGCCTCCCGCCTCGCCCAGGGTTTGAGCGAGTTCGCCTCGCCGGTTCACCTCACGGCCGCTCCGGCCGACGACGGCGGCGCGGCGGACCGGCTCGCCGCCGCCGTCGTGCGCTTGGGGGAGCTGGAGTCGCCGGAAGGAGGATTCGGCAAGGCGCCGAAGTTCCCGCCGGGTCCGCTGCTGCCGTTCCTCCTCGACCACGCCGCGAGCGGGCTGCCGCGAGCCGAAGAGGCCGGGGGACTGGCGGCCCGGACGCTCGCCGCCATGGCCCGGTCCGCTCTGCGGGACCAGCTCGACGGCGGCTTCTGCCGGTATTCCGTGACGGGGGACTGGTCGGTGCCCCACTTCGAGAAGATGCTCTACGACAATGCGCTGCTCCTGCGCGCCTACGCCCGCTACGTCCGGCTGCTGCGCTCGCCCGAGGGAGCCGCCTCACGCGAAGCCGGGGAGGCCGTGTTCCCTGAAGCGGAAGCCGCAGCCGTGGTCGAGGCCCTGGCCGGCTTCCTGCTCACCCCCGCGGACCAGGGCGGACTGGCCTCCGGGACGAGTGCCGCGTTCCTCTCCGCCCTCGACGCCGACTCCGAGCCGTCCCCGGAACAACTGGACCGCGCCGGGCTGACCCACGTCGGGCTGCATGAGCGTGAAGGGGCGTTCGCGCTCTGGACCCCGGCCGAGCTGCTCGAACTCCTCGGCGAGGACGGCCTGCACCTGGCCCGCCTGCTGCACGTCGCCGAGCGGGGGAGCGTCTCCGCGCTCGGCTCGCCGCTGCACCCGGGTAGCGCCCTCGACGACGACGCTCGCTCACTCCTCGACCGCGCGCGCCCGGTGCTCCTCGCCGCCCGGGCCACGCGTCCGCGTCCGGCGGTGGATGACAAGGTGGTCGCCTCCTGGAACGCCATGACGATCACCGCCCTCGCCGAGGCCGGCCGGGTCCTCGGGCGGCCCGAATGGGTGGAGCGGGCCGGGGCCGCCGCCCGGTATCTGCGCGAGGTGCACTGGAACCCTGGGACGCAGTCGCTGGCGAGGGTGTCCCACGAGGGACGTCCGGGGCCGGTGGCGGGCCTGCTCGAGGACTACGTGCACACCCTGGAAGCCGCGCTCGCGCTGTACCAGGGGACGGGCGATGCCACCTGGTACGCGTGGGCCCGCGAGCTCTCCGACGCGGTGGAATCCGGCTTGCTCCGCGACGGCCAGGTGCTGAACGAGGACCTCCGGCAGAGCTCCACAGACCTCGAGCCCTTGCGGGCGGCCTACGGCGGAAGCTCGGCGGTCGACCTCTTCGACGGCGCGACACCGGCGCCGGTGTCGGCGCTGGCCGGGGCGTGGCAGACGCTTGCGGCCCTCACCGGCGACCCGGCACTGCGGGACCGGGCGCTCGGACTGGCCCGGACGGCGTCCGACGCGGCGTCCGGTCAGCCGCGGGTGGCCGGAGCGGCGCTCGCCGTCGAGCTGGCCGGGCTGCTCGGAGTTCTGGAGGTCGCCGTCGTCGGAGAGACCGGGCCGGAGCGGGACGGCCTGCTCGACGCCGTGTTCGGCAGTGCCCGGCCAGGGGTCGTCATCGCGATCGGTGAGGGCTCCGGCCGGGTGCCACTGCTCGAGGGCCGGACTCCCGGACCGGACGGAACGCCGAGGGCGTACGTGTGCCGCGAGATGGTGTGCCACGCCCCCGTGGACTCACCAGAGGAGCTGAGGGCCGGGCTGCGCTGACTGGGTCCTGCGCTAAGCGCGCCTCTGCTCAAACGAACACCAGGTTCGCCAGCACGAGGCATACCGCGGTGCCCGCCGCCATGCTGAGGATCGCGTTGCGCCGCCACCAATGGGTCAGGGCCGTGACCACGATGCCGGCCATCTCCGGGATGCCGTGGCCTGAACCGCCGAAGTCCACGCCGCTCACCGCGTAGAAGAGCAGGATCAGGATGGCGCCCAGCGGCATCCACACGCGGAGGTCGGCCAGGAGCGGTGAGTCCTTGAGCGCACCCTTCAAGGCGAAGGGGATGGCGCGCAGCGCGAAGGTCACGGCGGCGGCCGCGCCGACGGCGAGCAGCAGGTACGGGACGTCAGTCATCGGTGCCTCCCGCGAGGGCCGAGGGGCCGCCCTCATCGCCGTGCCCGCGTTTGCCGGCCCAGCGGGACTCTCGCCAGTGCCGCAGGAGCAGTCCGGCGAACAGCAGGCAGAGGGCCACCAGGAGCATCTGACCGGGGGCGAGCAGCAGCGCCAGGACCGCCGACCCCGCGGACAGGGCCACGAGCGCCACGTCGGGCCGGGCCCGGAAAGCGTCGATCGTCAGCACGACGAACAACGCGACCATCAGGAAGCCCAGGCCCTTGATGCTGCCCAGGAAGCCGGAACCGAGCAGCGCGCCCAGGACCGAGCCGGAGACCCAGGAGACCTGCAGCAACAGCTGGGTCCAGAGGATCTGCGAAGAACTCGCGCGTTCCCCTCTGCGGCCGGACAGGAGCGCGAAAGCCTCATCGCACAGTGCGAAGATGCTGTACGTCTTCGCGAGCCGGCCTCGCACCCGGTCGAGGGGGAACGAGAAGCCGTAGAAGAGGTGCCGTGAGTTCACCAGGAAGGTGGTCACCGCGATGCTCAGCACCGGGGTGGCCGATGCCAGCAGCCCCACCAGAATGAACTCGACCGACCCCGCGAACACCACCCCCGACAGCAGCGGCGCCACCCACCAGGGCAGCCCGTGGTTCGTGACCAGGACGCCGAGGCCCATGCCGAGCGGAACGAAACCCAGGCAGACCATCCCGGCCTCGGACAGCGCCGCGCGCAGCCCTGCGAACCGGGCGGGTGGTGGGCTTGCGGGTCCGGGTTTCTGCTGGGGCACCCCACCATCCTAGGGAACGCATCGGTGACCTGCGGACGCGTGGCCAGTCGGACTGCGCCGGGACAGCGCAAACGCACGACGACGGCGGCCGGGGTGGCCGCCGTCGTCGTGCGTCAGGGGGTGCTTCAGCGAGTTTCGCGCACCTCAGCCGCGAGGCGTCGGCCGGTTGGCGATCACGGGAGCGGCGCCCGTGAACCCCTTCCTGGCCTCGGCGATGGCGCGGATCCGGTCACGGCAGACGAACCAGCCGACCACCATCAGACCGCAGGCCACCACCGTGGCGAGGAGGGTCCACGGGGAGTCGATGAACACCATGATGAGCACCAGCGCGAGGAACACCAGGGTCACGTAGCCCGTGTACGGGGCGCCCGGCATGCGGAACGACGGCCTCTCCAGCCAGCCCGTGGCAGCCCAGCGCTGCAGCTGGATCTGACACAGGATGATCGTGGCCCAGGAGGCGAGGATGCCCACGGAGGCGACGTTGAGGACGATCTCGAAGGCCTCGCCCGGCACCAGGTAGTTCAGCGGGACGCCCAGGAGGGAGACCACGGCGGTGATGGCGATGCCGCCGTACGGCACACCCGCCTTGTTCATCCGCAATGCGAACTTGGGCGCGGAGCCGGCCGCCGCCATGGAGCGCAGGATGCGGCCGGTGGAGTACAGGCCGGCGTTCAACGAGGACAGAGCCGCGGTCAAGACCACGAGGTTCATGATCGAATCCATGCCCTGCACGCCGATGGAGCCGAAGAACGTCACGAAGGGGCTGACACCCTTCTGGTACGCCGTGTACGGCAGGAGGAGCGAGAGCAGGATGACGGAGCCCACGTAGAACACCGCGATGCGGAACACCACGGAGTTGATGGCCTTCGGCATGATCTTCTGCGGGTTCTCGGTCTCGCCGGCCGCGGTGCCCACCAGCTCCACGGAGGCGTAGGCGAACACCACACCCTGCATGAGCAGGATCATCGGCATCATGCCGTTCGGGAAGATGCCGCCGTTGTCCGTGATGAGGGAGAACCCGGTGGGGGCGCCCGTCGGGGTGCCGAAGATGACCAGCCAGATGCCCACCAGGAGGAAGGACACCAGGGCGACGACCTTGATGAGCGCGAACCAGAACTCCAGCTCGCCGAACACCTTCACCGAGACGAGGTTCAGGGAGAGCACGACCACAAGGGCGATCAGAGCCCAGGCCCACTGCGGGACGGCGGCGATCCACGGCACGTACTTGCCGAAGAAGTTCATGTAGAGGGCCGCGGCCGTGGTGTCCACGATGGTGGTCATGGCCCAGTTGATCCAGTAGAACCAGCCGGAGACGAACGCGGCCTTCTCACCGAAGAACTCACGGGCGTAGGAGACGAACGAGCCGGAGGACGGGCGGTGCAGCACCAGCTCGCCCAAGGCGCGGAGGATGAGGAAGACGAAGGCGCCGCAGATCGCGTACGCGAAGACGAGGGACGGGCCCGCCGCGGCCAGGCGCCCACCGGCGCCCATGAAGAGTCCGGTTCCGATGGCGCCGCCGATGGCGATCATCTGGACCTGACGGTTCTTGAGGCCCTTGTGGTAGCCGGCGTCCTCGGCGTGCAGGACGTGGTCGGTCGAGTGGGCGTGCCCGCCGTCCTCCAGGTGGTCAGGGACCGCCTGTGGACTCGGGGAGCTTCCGGAGGAGGACATCATGGGTCCTTTCGGTGAGTGGTGGGGAGATCAGTATTCACGAGGTGCGTTTCGCCGGGGTTTCTTCGAGTTTGCACGCAACGCACCCCCGGGGGAGGGTGTCAAGAGGACAGATTCGCGAGGCGTTCCGGGCGGAGGAGCTCCTCCAGCCGTTCGGCCGAGAGCAGGCCGCGCTCCAGGACGAGTTCGGCCACGCCGCGCCCGCTGGCGAGTGCTTCCTGAGCGATCGAGGTGGCAGCCGCGTAGCCCAGCTGGGGGTTGAGCGCGGTCACCAGGCCGATCGAGTGCTCCACGGTGGAGCGCAGATGTGCCGTGTTGGCGGTGATGCCCTGAACGCAGCGTGCCGTCAGGGTCCGGCAGGCCGCTTCGAGGTGCGTGATGCTCTTGTGGAGGCTGTGCACGATCACCGGTTCGAAGGCGTTGAGCTGCAACTGGCCCGCCTCCGCGGCCATGGTCACGGTGACGTCGTTGCCGATCACCTCGTAGGCCACCTGGCTGACGACCTCCGGGATCACCGGGTTGATCTTGCCAGGCATGATGGACGAGCCGGACTGGACGGCCGGCAGGTTGATCTCACCGAAACCGGCGCGCGGACCGCTGGAGAGTAGCCGCAGGTCGTTGCAGATCTTGGAGAGCTTGACGGCCACGCGCTTGAGGACGCCGGACAGGTGCACGAAGGCGCCCATGTCCGAGGTGGCCTCGATGAGGTCCGGCGCCGTCACGAGCGGCAGGCCGGTGGCCTCGGCGACGTGGCGGCAGGCGGACTCGGCATACCCGCTGGGAGCGTTGAGCCCGGTGCCGATCGCGGTGGCGCCGAGGTTGATCTCATACATGAGCCGCGCGGATTCGCGCAGGCGCTCGCGGTCCTCGCCGATGGTGACGGCGAAGCTGCCGAACTCCTGGCCGAGCGTCATGGGCACGGCGTCCTGCAGCTGGGTGCGGCCCATCTTGACCACGGTGCGGAACTCCGCGGACTTGACCCGGAAGGCCTCCTGGAGTTCCTCGAGCGCGCTCAGCAGACCCTCGATGCCGCGTGCCGTCGCGATGCGCACCGCGGTGGGGTACACGTCGTTGGTGGACTGGCAGAGGTTCACGTCATCGTTGGGGTGCAGGTGGGCGTAGTCGCCGCGGGGGAAACCGAGGATCTCGAGCCCGCGGTTCGCGATCACCTCATTGGCGTTCATGTTCGACGACGTCCCGGCGCCGCCCTGGATCACGTCCACCACGAACTGGTCGTCCAGCTGACCCGCCATGATGTCCAGGCAGGCCGCTTCGATCGCCGCACCCTTCTCGGCGTCGAGCAGGCCGAGTTCACGGTTGGCGCGGGAGGCGGCGAGCTTCACAGCGGCCAGGCCGTGGATCAGGTGGGGGTTGCTGGAGAGGCGCTGCCCCGTGATGGGGAAGTTCTCCACGGCACGCAGGGTGTGCACGCCCCAGTAGGCGTTCTGGGGGACGTTGCGGTTGCCGAGAAGATCGTGTTCGCTGCGGAATCCGTCGGCGACCGCTTCGTCGGCGATGGGGGTGGGGGCGATGGTCATGGCATTCGTCCTATCGGGTCTGGGCTGCGGGGACGGGAGCGGGGAAGGCGGCGTCGAGGGCTTCGAGGTGGCCGCGGACCACGCCGCCGCCCAGCACGGGCGGGGCCGCCAGGGCCGCCACGGGTTCGACGTCGACGCCGAGGGAGGCCAGCGCGCGGATGGCCACGGGCATGCGCGCCCGGTCTCCGCCGTCGGAGATCTTGACGGCCACCGCGTGGCCGCTGGGGAGCCCGATGAGCTGGACGCCCTCGAAGCCGTCCTTGGCGAGGAAGCCCGGCAGCGCGCGCATGAGCGCCGTGACGTCGCGGCCTTCGCCGGCCACCATCTCGGGGTGCCGCATCATGGCGCGTGCGACGGCGGCGGCGGCCGCGTCGATGCCGGTACGGTCGGCAGACGGTGCCGCCGCGCCGTCGTCGGCTCCGGCGTTCTCGGCGGCTTCGGCGGCGAGGCGGGCCAGACGCCCGTAGCCGCGGGCCATCGCGGTGAGGCTGAGGGCCGGCAGGGGAGTGCCGCAGCCGTCGGTGGACCACTGGGCGGGCTCTTCGCCGGTGAGCTCGGTGACCGTCTCGGCGACGAGGCGCTGGAGCGGGTGGCCGGGATCGAGGTAGCCCTTCACCGCCCAGCCGTTCAGCGTGCAGACGCCGGCCATGGCGGCGTGCTTCCCGGAGCAGTTCTGGCAGATCTGATCCGCCGAGCCGCCGTCGCGGAGCCACTGCTCGCGCTCGGCGACGCCGTAGGGGAGGTCGCGGGAGTTCGCCAGGGCGTCCTCGGTCAGTCCGTGGAGCTCCAGGATGCGGTGCGCGCCGTCGCGGTGCTCGGGGCCTCCGCTGTGGCTGGCCGACGCCAGTGCGAGGAGGTCATCCGGCAGCTCGAGCCCGGCCCGCAGCATCGCGACGGCCTGGAACGGCTTGAGCGCGGAGCGCGGGTACATCGGGGTGAGGGGGTCCCCGGCGCCGAAGAGCAGCTCCCCGTCCGGGGAAACGACCGCGAATGAGCCGTAGTGGACCCCTTCGACGCGCTGGTCACGGCTCAGCGTGGCCAGAGGGACGTGGGACGGGACGTCGGGCATGGGTGGCGCCTTCCTTGCTGGGGGTGGGTCGTGCCGGGTCTGGGTGGTCCCGGCTGAGTCATGCCGGGCCTGGGCGGCCCGGCGGGGTCGTGGCGCCGGTCAGGCTCCGTCGAGGGAGTCGATGGCGGCGGTCACGGCGGCGAGATGGTCCCTCATGGCGCGCGCTGCGCCGTCGGGGGAGCCGGACTCGATCTCCGCGAGGATCGCGCTGTGCTCCTCGTCGGAGACGCGCTGACGGTCGGCCAGGAGGTTCAGGGTGCCGGACTGTTTGCCGAGGGCTTCGCGGAGATCGCTCACCACGGTCTCGAAGACCTTGTTCCCGCTGGCCCGGGCGATCTGGAGGTGGAACGCCGAGTCCAGGACGACCCAGGCCTCCGGATCGTCCTCGGAGAGCATGTCGTCCAGGATGCCGCGCAGGGTGTCCAGATCGTCCTCGGTGCGGCGTTCAGCGGCCAGCGACGCCGCAGGGACCTCGATGTGGGGGCGGGCCTCGGTGAGGTCCCGGGCGGAATAGCGGCCGAGCACCAGGTCGGTGGAGACGCGCGCGGAGACGACGAACGTGCCCTTGCCGGTGTGGGTCTCGGTCAGGCCGAGGGCGGCGCAGGACCGGAGGGCTTCGCGGATCACGGAGCGGCTGACGCCGTATCCGGAGGCGAGGGCGGCTTCGGAGGGGAGCTTGCTGCCGACCGCGAGGGTGCCGTCCTCGATGCTCTCCCGGAGCCGCGCGAGCACGGCCTCCTGGGCGCTGACACGGCCCAGAGGAGAAGGCGACGCTGCCTTCGTGCTCTGTCCGGCTGTCATGCTGTCTGACAGGTTCATGTGTCGAGTATGGCCCGGGTCACAAGGGGCTGTCAATCGGGAGCCGTCCGGTGCGGTTCGGCTGGCTTCGGTCTGGCTGGGTTTTCGACTTCACATTTTCCGTTTGAGGCGGGAGCCTGTCCCAGGCCCTGATCGGGGTAAACCCATGTGTGCGAGAGCATGGGAGAAGGAGCAGGGCCCATGGCCGGCAAGGTTCAGAACGTCCCCGGAAGCGGCCACTCTTCAAGGGTGAAGGAGAGGCGGGCCGCTGGACCACTATCCGGTAAGGGCCTCCGTTCTGCGGTGAGGACGTTTCTGCTCATCGTCCCGCCCGTTTTCGCCGCAGGTGTGTTTGCGGTGGGCGTTTGGTACATCATCGCGGTGGGTCCGGCCACAGCCATGCTCCGGGCGATCGGCGTGTCCTACGCGGAAAATCCGCTCGGAACGGTGGCTACGTTTGGTCTGGTCGTGATCCTTCTGCTGGTGATCTGCGGTCTGATCTGGCGTACTAAGACCGTCATGGGCCGACGCCGTCCCGTAGTTGTCAGTGACAGCCCCTTCCGGGGCGTCGGACCCTGGGGGACCCGCGCGTACGTCACTGGTGCATCGTCACCGATGCCCAGGGAGATGGCCGCCGTGAGCAAGGTCTATGGCGCCACTGTGGCACAGGTTGTAGTTGCCCGCAGCCTGCCTGGCGACGGGAGGAAGGATGGTGATGGCGCGGGCTGCGGATATCGCACGCCACCGCTTTAAGACTGGTCTTACGATCGAGGGACTGGCGCGTCACGAAGCAGCCCACGTGGTGGTCTGTCACTTCACCGGTGGAACGGTCGTGTCGTCTGACATTTACGGCCAAGAGAAAGGCGCAGTGACCAAATACACCCACGCGGGGCTTGAGCACATGGAGTACAGCGAAGCAGTGTGGTGTGCCATGGTGACGACAGCCGCTGGTCACGTCGCCGACCAGCTCGAAGGAGATCCGAACTTCTCCTCGACCCCTGACTTGGTAGCACTGAATGGCCTGGCCTATGTGTTCCTCGCCGCTGGGATTGAGCCCCCAGGTATCCGTTCGCGGCATGCGTTGAGAACCCTGAAGGGAACGGGACATGGCTGGTTGTCATCGTCCCCTGGTAGCGTTTAATTTCGTCGAGTTTTGCTTACGAAAGGACTATTCGGATGACTGTGTCTTCTTCTTCGAACGACTTTGACGAGCAGTTCTCTCGCGCCTTGGATTTGAGCATCGAGACGATGTCGGAGAATTTGACTCCTTCCGTAAAGGCTTTTCTCTCGGGAATCCGGGAGCGCAACAATGCCTTGCGTTCTCGCGGCGAGAAGGGTGTCACAGCCGAATATCTGGTCGTTGATCTGATTGGATTGCTCTCTGATTTTGAGAGTCGTCTTCGGAAGTTGGAGAACTCGCAAGTCGACGGAGAGTAGTAATTGAGATGTCCCATTGAAGATCGTCGAGGGTGGAACCCTCGGCGATCTTCTTGTGCAGCTTCTCTTACGCATCGGCGTTTTTCACGGGCGCGAGCCGCCGCAACGCGGGGCGCGGTGGACGCGGAAGTGCCCTCTCCGCAGCACCCGCCGCGCTGTTAGGCTGTGCCCCGTGATGAGAGTTCTCGACGTCGTGACCGGCGAGGGTGAAATACGCGGGACGCATGACCCGTTCATGCGTCCCACCCCCTGACATCTGACCCTCAGCCTGCCATCGGCAGGTCTGTCGGCATTTCCCGGGGTGGACGCCTTTCTCAGACGTTCCCTCAGGAGACTCCTTCATGCATGCATCTCACCGACGGCTCATCGCCGTCACCTTTTCCCTGCTCGGCCTCCAAGTGGGGGTGCGCGCCGTCCAATGGGCCGACGTCGCCGTCGTCCTCCGCCTCAGCCCGGAGCAACTCGGCATCAGCGCGGGCGTCGGCGCGGCCGCCGGGATCCTCACCCTCACCACGGGCGCGCTGCTCATCGACAGGGTGGGCCGCCGTCCTCTGCTCGTGGCGGGGCTCGTGGGCGCCGGAGGCAGCTTCCTCGCCAACGCCGCGGTCGCGGACTATGTCCAGTTCCTCCTCGCCTGCCTGGCGTACGGGTTGCTCATCAGCTTTCTCGACCTCGCGGCCAACGCCATCGGGTCCGACTTCGAACGTTCCACTGCGCAGGAGTCGATGGTCGGATTCCATTCCTGGTTCAGCCTCGCGGCCGCGGTGGGCGCGACGCTGAGCGCCGTGGGGAGCGCGGTCGGCGCCGGCTTCCGGCCGGCCTTCGCGCTCCTCGGCGTCGTCTTGATCGTCTCCGGCATCTGGACTCTGCGGCAGCCGCTGCCGCCCGTCACTCCGGCGGTGCCCCACGGCGGCCGGCCTCCGGTGCTCGGAGGCGTGCGGCTTCCGGCGAGCGTGCTGATCGCGGTGGCGATCGTCTTCCTGTGCTTCTTCGGCGACGGCATCCTGGAGACGTTCCTGGCGGTCCTGGTGCGTCACGAAGCCGGTGCGCAGGCGTGGCTCGCCGGATTGACGATCGCGGTGTTCCATTTCTCGTCCTGGCTGGGCCGGTCGGTCTCTCAGCGGGCGGTGACGCGCTGGGGTGATCGGGCGGTCCTCCTCGGCGCGGGAGCGATGTCCGCGCTGGCCATGGTGGCTTCCCTCTGGCTGACCGGCGGCTGGGTCGCGACGCTCGGGTTCGGTCTGGTGGGATTCGCCCTGTCGCCGATCGTGCCCCTCGGCATGTCGCTGGCGGGCCGGTACGCGCCGGCCGGATCCGAGGGGCGCGCGATCGGCCTCACCAACGGCGTCGGGTACTCGGCCTTCGTCCTCAGCCCGGTCGTGGCCGGCTGGGTTGCCGAACAGACCTCGATACCGTGGGGAGTAGGGTTGGCGGCACTGACCATGGCCGGTGTTTCGCTGGCGGCGCTGGCCCTGCCCGGCAGGTCTGGCGCCAAGGAGAGGGGAGCGGCCCGTGTCCGAGAGCACTGAGCTGCCGGAGATCGCGCAACCGGAGATTGGGCGGCCGGTGATAGGGCAGTTGGCGACTGCGCGGCCGGAGATCGTGTGTCTCTGTGGGTCGATGAGGTTCGCGGAGGAGTTCCGGGCCGCGCAGCGGGAGCTGGGCCTCGCCGGGGCGATCGTGGTCGCTCCGGTCGAATCAGCCTGGTCCGGTGAGGCGCTCACCGACGAGCGGAAGGCGTTCCTGGGTGAGCTCCACATCCGGAAGATCGACCTGGCGGATCGCGTCGTGGTCATCAACCCCGGTGGTTACGTCGGCGAGTCGACACAGCGCGAGATCGCCTACGCGCGATCGGCGGGGAAGCCTGTGGCGTTCACGCACCCGGTCTGAGCGGCTGCCTCGCTGACGCGAACGGCTCCAGCAGACGACGCCGGGCGGCACCGCCGGCCTCAGAGCACCAGGCGCCGCCCGGCGTCGTGCACGACAGTGCCGGCTGCGCGCGACGCCGCGCAGCCTCAGCCCAGAACGCTGAAGAAGATCGCGATCAGATGGCAGGTGAAGCCGAGCACCGTGAAGGCGTGGAAGAGCTCGTGGAAGCCGAAGACGTGGTAGCTGAAGTTCGGGCGCTTGAGCCCGTAGAAGACGGCGCCCGCGATGTAGAACGCGCCGCCGCAGCAGATCAGGATCGCGGCGGGCACGCTTGCCGCGAAGAACTGCGGAAGGAAAAGCAGCGCCGCGCAGCCGAGGGCCACGTAGATGGGGACGTAGAGCCAGCGGGGGGCATGCAGCCAGAGCAGCCGGAAAGCGACTGCGGCCAGCGCGCCGCCCCAGACGAGCCAGAGGACGAGGCTCGCCGTCGGGCGGTCGAGCAGGGTCCAGGCCAGAGGGGTGTAACTGCCCGCGATGACCAGCACGATGTTCGTGTGGTCCAGGCGCTTGAGGATGGCCTTGACCTTCGGGCTCCAATTGCCGCGATGGTAGATCGCGCTGACCGTGAAGAGCAGGAGGCCTGTGAAGGCGTAGACGGCCGACACGATCTTCCGGTCCGGCGTCGGAGCGAGGCAGATCAGGACGATGCTCGCCGCCAGGGCGAGAGGCGCCGCCACCGCGTGGATCCATCCCCGCCAGGCGGGCTTGATGGCCAGCATTTCGGCGCGGGCCGCCAGGCGGGCGGCAGGGGAGGAGGGCTGGTGTGGAGCTACTGACCGCATGGTCCCATGCTAACTTACGCTTCCGTAGGTTACCGACGAGTAACCTGAATGCTGCCCCGGAGTGCCTCTCTCAGGCGGTAGCCTTGGACTCGGAAGTCCCGCGGCGCGGGTACGCGCGAACGGAAGAGGTGGGACTTGATGAGCATTCAGGATTTCCTCTACGGCATGTACGAGCGCCGCCTGGAACACGGGCTGGCCAAGGACCGGATCCCGGGTCACATCGGGGTCATGGTGGATGGCAACCGGCGCTGGGCCAAGCAGTTCAACGCCCCCTCGAGCCGGGGGCACCAGGCCGGCGCGGACAAGATCCTGGAGTTCCTGCACTGGTGTCAGGAACTCGGCGTCAAAGTCGTCACGCTCTACATGCTCTCCACGGACAACATGAGCCGCTCCTCCGAAGAGCTCGACGAGCTCATGACGATCATCGCGGACACGCTCGACCGCCTCGACGAGGACGAGAACATCTCCGTCCACGCGATGGGCGCCCCGGAACTGCTCCCGGATTACCTCGCGGAACGCCTCAGCCGCCTCACCCACAAGACTCCCGTCCAGGAGGCCGTGCACGTCAATGTGGCGGTCGGTTATGGCGGACGGCGCGAGATCGTCGACGCCGTGCGCGCGCTCATGAAGGACGCCGCCGGACGAGGCGAGACCCTGGAAACCCTCTCCTCCTCGCTCACGGTGGAGGATATCTCCCGGTTCCTCTACACCGCGGGACAGCCCGATCCGGATCTCGTGATCCGCACCTCTGGAGAGCAGCGTCTGTCCGGCTTCCTCATGTGGCAGAGCGCGTACAGCGAGTTCTACTTCTGCGAGGCCCTCTGGCCGGCGTTCCGCAAGGTCGATTTCCTCCGCGCCCTCCGTGACTACGCGGGCCGGCAGCGCCGCTTCGGGACTTGACTGTGCCTATTGCGTTGTGTGCTCAGTTGTTGCGGGTGATTCCGCGAAACACCCGCAACAACTGAGCACACAACGACGACGGCGCGGGGCCTAGCCGCGGTACCGCTCGCGGTATTCGGACTCGAGCATGCCGAGATGCACCTTGTCGTGGAACTCGCCGCGGTGGAACACGGCGTCCCGCTCCCGGCCCTCCTCCACGAAACCGAGCGAACGGTACAGCCGCAGGGCGCGGTCGTTGAAGGACCAGGTGTCCAGGGCGGCCTTGTGGGCGGCCATCTCCTCGAAGACCACCCGCAGCATGACGCGCAGGGCGTCCCCGCCGAAACCCTGCCCCTGATACCGGGGGCCGATCATAATGGCGAGCGTCGCCGTCCGGACGCGCGGGTTCATGCCCCAGGCGGTCACGTGCCCCACCAGCTCGCCACCCTGGGACATCTCGCCGCTTTGAGCGATGATGCTGAACCCCGCGGCCTTCATCGTGTCGTTCTTGCTCCACTGCTGGAACAGCTCGGTGATGTCCTCGGTGGGAAGCGGCGAGGTCGTGTAGCGCTGGAGCACGGCGAGCCCGGGATCGTTCCACCAGCCCGTGAGCTCCGGGAGATCCTCGGGAAGCATGCCCCGCAGCACCGTCAGTTCGCCCGTGTAGAGCCCGCTCGCCCATTCCTGCATCGTCGTCGTCGCCATGAAGCCAGCCTATCGGGATGCCCCGGGTGGTCCCGGACTCGGCCGTTCACGGAAAATTAACGCCGCGCTTGCCGTGGCGGCTGTCGTGGCCGGGCCGCCGGGGTTAGCGTGGTCCTAACGCCGGGGAACACTCCCGGCGCCACGGGAGGCCATCCATGGAGCGAGGAATCGCACCAGCTGCGGGGGAGGCCGGATCCGGCCTCCGGGCCGACCGCCTCACCTAGATCAATCCGGGCGAGCGCCCGGGGCTGGAGTTGATGTGGCTATTTCCGATGTGACCACCGCGAACGACACGGCGCAGGGCACCGGTGCCAAGAAGAGCACCGCGAAGAAAGCTACCTCTCGCACCACGCGGGGGCGTTCCGCGACCGGGACGGACCCGGCGCCCACCGGCCGCAGTTTCGTGATCGACACCTCCGTTCTTCTCTCCGATCCGCGGGCGCTGCTCCGGTTCGCCGAGCATGAGGTGATCGTTCCGGTGGTCGTGATCGCCGAGCTGGAAGGCAAACGTCACGACCCGGAACTGGGCTACTTCGCCCGCAAGGCGCTGCGGCTGCTGGATGACCTCCGCGTGGAGCACGGCAGCCTCAACCGGCCCATCCCGCTCGGGACCGACGGCGGCTCCCTCCGGGTGGAACTGAACCACATCAGCGCCGAGGTGCTTCCGGCCGGCTTCCGGTCCGGTGACAACGACGCGCGGATCCTGGCGGTGGCGAAGAACCTCGCCGATGAGGGCCACGACGTCACGGTGGTGTCCAAGGATCTGCCCATGCGCGTGAAGGCCTCCGCCATGGGCCTGGCCGCCGACGAATACCGCAACGAACTCGTCAAGGACACCGGCTGGACGGGCCTGTCCGAGCTGGACGTCACCGAGGACGAGGTTTCCACCCTCTACGGCCACGAACCGGTGCTGATCCCGGCCGCCGCCGAGCTGCCGGTGAACACCGGTCTGGTGATGCTCTCGCCGCGTGGTTCGGCCCTGGGCCGGGTGGGCGCGGACAAGCAGGTGCGCCTCGTCAAGGGCGACCGGGACGTGTTCGGGCTCCACGGACGGTCGGCGGAACAGCGCCTGGCGATCGACATGCTCATGGACCCCACGGTCGGGATCGTGTCCCTCGGTGGCCGGGCGGGAACCGGCAAGTCGGCGCTGGCCCTCTGCGCCGGCCTGGAGGCGGTCCTGGAGCGTCAGGAGCACCGGAAGGTGGTCGTGTTCCGGCCCCTGTACGCGGTTGGCGGCCAGGAGCTCGGGTACCTGCCCGGGTCCGAGGCGGAGAAGATGAACCCCTGGGCGCAGGCCGTGTTCGACACCCTCGGCGCCCTGGTCTCCCAGGAAGTGGTCGAGGAGGTCATGGACCGCGGCATGCTGGAGGTGCTGCCGCTCACGCACATCCGTGGACGCTCGTTGCACGATTCGTTCGTAATCGTGGACGAGGCGCAGTCCCTGGAGAAGAACGTGCTCCTCACCGTGATGAGCCGCATGGGCCAGAATTCCAAGATCGTCCTCACCCACGACGTCGCGCAGCGCGACAACCTGCGCGTCGGACGCCACGACGGCATCGCCGCCGTCGTCGAGACGCTCAAGGGGCACCCGCTGTTCGCGCACATGACCCTGACGCGGAGCGAGCGCTCGCCGATCGCTGCCCTCGTCACGGAGCTGCTGGAAGGCGCGGAGATCTAGACCGCCGCTCCCACCCCACGCGAACCGCCATGAGGTGCCCGTATTCCCTCGGATACGGGCACCTAGTGGCGATTCGGGTAGGTGGGCGGGCCGGCGGGACGGTACACGAGCGTGAGCACACCGCGGCTGTCGGTGTGCGAACTGAGCAGTTCGAGCGCAAGGTCCGGACCGTCCTGCGGGAACGGCCGATCGCCCTGTCCCAGCACGACGGGAACCACCAGAAGGGTCAGTTCGTCCACCAGTCCGCGTTCCAGGAGCCAGCGGACCAGCTTGACGCTCCCGTGGACCTGGAGCTCGCCGCCCGGCGCGTCCTTCAGTTCCCGGATCCGGGTTTCCAGATCCCCGCTGAGCCGGGTGGCGCCTTCCCAGGGGGTCTCAGGTTCGGACGATGAGACCAGATATTTGGGGGCACTGTTCAAAGCATCGGCGATGGCGTGACCGCCGGGTGGCATCGAACCCCAGTATGGCGCGAACACGTCGTAGGTGGTGCGGCCGAAGAGGAACGCGCCGGCCCGCTGATAGGTCTCGACGATGTAACCGAACGTCTCGTCGTCGAACGCGCCCATCGCCCAGCCGCCCCGGGTGAAGCCGTTCCGGAGGTCCTGCTCCGTCGCTCCGCCATTGCCCTGCGCGACGCCATCGACGGTCACCTGCGTCATGGTGGTCAGTTTCATGGGGGCCACTTCCTTCCTCGCTTCATCGTAGGGGCGCGACGGCGGGTGGAGCAGTGCGCTCAGGCGTCCAGGCCGATGAAGCGGGCGAAAGCCTCGTGACCTTCGACCTCCAGCTCCCAGTCGGGCCGCCGGAAGTCCGCGGCGTCCAGCCGGAGCTGCTGGATCTCGGCGGGACCCTGCGCGGACGACTCCCGGTGCAGACCGTTGTCCCGGTATCCCAGCGCGTGCGAGACACCGAGGGACCGCTCGTTCCACACCGCAGCGGCGGATTCCGCGACCTCGGCGCCGAGGTGGTCGAAGGCGTAGAGGAGAATCGCCGCACGCATCTCCTTGCCGAGCCCTTGCCCCTGCGAGGACTTCCTCATCCAGGACCCGCTCGACACCACCCGGAACGCCGCGAACTCCTTGGCCATGAGGGACTGGGACCCGATCAGCTCCCCGTCGTGCCAGATCCCGAACGCGAGGTCCCAGTTCTCGGGCGTGAACCGGGAACGCGCGCCCCAGTGGAACTGCG
Organism: Arthrobacter woluwensis; assembly: GCF_030816155.1. NCBI lineage: Bacteria > Bacillati > Actinomycetota > Actinomycetes > Micrococcales > Micrococcaceae > Arthrobacter > Arthrobacter woluwensis. The sequence continues at coordinate 706,881 of NZ_JAUSXR010000001.1, forward strand.
CGGTGTTCGCCGGGAGCTCGTGGTCCGGCGCCTCGGACCAGGCGACGGAGAACGGGGACTTGCCGGGCTCGTGAATACCGGACCGGACCGCCTCGATGAGCTGGGGGAGTTCGTTGTCGCGGATCAGGCGCAGCTCCACGCGCGGAGTGCGCAGCACCAGGCCGAAGGGCGGGAAGATCTCCTCGAGAGTCAGCATGGCGACGAGTCTAGCCAACGCGCTGCTCTGGCCAACGCGGCGGACCGCCAGGCCCGCGGTGGCCGGGGGAGAACCGGAGGGCCTTGGCTGTGAATGGCCCTGCCACGGCAGCCCCGTTAGAGTCGGCCCATGCTCACACGGATGACCCAGCTCTGGAACCTCGGCGCAGGCTGGCCGCTCGCCGCTTCGATCCTCCTGGCCCTCGTCCTCCTGCTCTTCGTCTACGCGGCGGGGCGCCTGGCCTGGATCGATGCGAAGACCCGCCTCCTCCCGGACCGGTTCATGCTGCCCTGGGCGGCGGTTTCGGGCGTGCTGTTGCTGGCGGCGTGCGTGTGCGCGGGCAACCTCCCGATCGACTTCGGCTGGGTCGCCTACGCTCCGTCCGCGAACGAAGTCTTCAGTCCCGGGGGCTTCACCAGCCACGGTGCGCCGGGCTCCGCGGAGTGGCTGCACTCCCTGTTCGAGCAGCGGGCGGACCTGGCCGCGCCGCTCTGGGGCGTCTGGGGTCTGCGCGTGGTCGCCGGGGGCGTGCTCGCGTGGCTGTTCCACTTTCTGCTGCGCGCCGTCAGCCCGCCCAGCCTCGGTTTCGGAGACGTGAAACTCGCCGGGGTGCTCGGCATGCATCTGGGGTACGTGGGCTGGTGGCCGCTGCTGCTCGGGACGCTGCTCGCGTTCACCCTGGCCGGGCTCACAGCCCTGGTGCTGGTGCTGGTCCGACGGGTGGGGTGGCGTGACTCGATCCCCTTCGGACCGTTCATGATCGCCGGCGCCGCCGTGGCGCTGGCGCTGCCCGCCTGAGGAAACGCTGACGCACGGACCACCGTCGCACGGACCACCGTCGCACGGACCACCGACGCGCGACGGCGGGCCCGCCGTCGCGCGTCAGAGCGTCGCCAGATACGCGCGCACGCGCTGCCCCAGGTCGCGTTCGCGAGCGGCCAAGGCGTCTACGAGCCCGGCCAGCCGCTCGACGTCGCGCGCATGGGACGGCTCTCCACGCCGCCGGCGGGGTCGCGAGGTCAGCTCCTCGCAGCGTCGCAGCGCCAGGATCTGCGCGCGAACTCTCAAACGCCTGTCCTCCAGTTCCGGGGTTCCAGAGGCGTGTTCCACGGTGACGGCGTCGAGGTCCGCCGCGTCCTCGCGGAGGAAGAGCGCTTCCAGACGGGTTTCCACGGCTCGGAGCGTCCGGTCGTTCTCCTGACGCGAGGCGGTGCGGTTCCGGCGTCGCCCCGAAAGCCAGACCGGCACGGCGGCGAGACCGGCCAGGCCCAGGACCACCCCTACGCCGATTCCCACCCGGTTGGCCTGCGACTCCGTCCAGGCGGGCTTTCCGAGGCTGCCCGCCAGGTCCTGGTTCAGAAGGTAGACCGGGTGGTAGACGGACAGGTGGGGGTCATCGCTCGAGTTCCAGTCACCGCGGTTCAGATACTCGCCCGCGAGGCGGGGCGCGGGGGTCGGGCCCCAGGCAAGGCCGAGGCCGCGGTATTCGCCGTGTCCGACGTCGCGCACCACGTGGATCATGACGTCCGGGTACAGGTCTCCTGTGGCAGGATCGACGAGATCCGGGACCGAGGCGATGGCAGCGCGCACCGCGGCGTCCTGATCGGCCCGGCTCAGATCATCGAACCTCCGGCCGGTGGAGCGGCCGACCGGCCTGGCTTCCGTGACCACGTCCAGCTCGGGTGCGGCGGGGAGGGCCACGACGGCGAGGCGCCACGGGACGAAGGCGCGGACTTTGGCGGCGTCGGCGTCCGCCTGCTGCAGTGTCGGCCAGCCCGGCCCTCGCGGGAGTGAGACGAAATGGACCGTCTTGTCCTGCCCGATGGCGCCCACGCCTCCGATGGCGGCCTGCGTCACCCAGCCGACGCCCGCCACCGCCAGGCACAGTGCGATCAGCAGGCCCAGGACGAAGGCGCCGCCCCGGGCGGACTCGGCCCGATGACTCCGGGGCGTCACTTCCCGGGGCGCCGTCTCGCGTCGCGGAGTCACCTCGCGTGCCGCCACACCACGCCGAGGCGCCATGGCGTCCAGCTCGGCGCGTGCCGTGTCCCACCACCGTTCCACGCCGCCCACCGTCAGCGGCGCCGGCCCGGCGGGATCCTGGCCGCCCGGAGCAGATGACAGTGCCAGCACGAGCGGCGACTCCGGATCCTCCGCGGACTGTTCGGCGGCGAGGAGCACGGACTGCTCCGGAGCGACTCGAGCCGCTGCGGCCAGCCCCTCCCTGAGGACCGTGACCAGTGCGGAGGACGTCTCCCTCGCCGCCGTCCGAAGCCCTTCCGCGAGGGCCTCAGGATCGACGGGTTCCGCGGAGGGATCTCCCCGGAGCGCCGCGCCGAGAGGCAGCAACGACTCCCGGACCCGTTCCAGCCTCCGGACGGCCTCCCCGACCTCGCCTCGCACCGGCACCCGGTGCTTCGGCGAGCACGGCACTGATACGGTCCGGGGCTTCGATGAAAGGCCGGCTGTTCAGGTCCCACACGTCGGGCGCGGCCGGGGAGTTCAGGAGGAGGGCCGTGCCCTGGGAGACGGCGTCGTCCAGGTGGTCGAGCCGCGTGGCCTGGTCCCGGAAGGCCAGGGCCTCGTCCTGGCTGAGGTCGTTCATCGTCGGCATGCCGATCGGGAGCCGGGCATAGAGCCCGTCCTCGGCACGGGTCAGTTCCAGCGAGCGGGCCTCGACCTCACGGCCCGTGTCGCGGAGGCGCTGCGCGGTGCTGGAACGCGTGAGCCCGTCCAGACGGACTGTCGCGAGCCGCGTCAGCTCCAGATCCAGCGTGACCGTGGCGAGATGACGTGATCCCACCGCGAGGTCATGCCACAGCTCACGGCGTTCCCTGGCCTGGCGCAGATGGCGGCGCAGCAGAAGTCCTGTGCACAGTGCCCCTGCCGCGACGAGTGCCAGCCAGCCGAACGGGGTGCGGTTGAGGGCCTGAGATTGAGCGTCGACGGCGGCGCGGGCTGCCAGGGCGGCCGCCCCGGCGCGTTGGCCGGCGGAGTGGGCGTTGTCGAAGGCATCGGACACCATGTCATCGCCGTCGGGTTCGTACTCCTTCTCGTCGTGGGGGACGGAGAGCCAGCTTTTCGCGACGCGCGCTCCGGCATATGTCCCGTCGACCACCACCGACACCGTGCCGGGACCGGGCGATGCGCACTGAGGGGCGGAGGCGGCATCGCAGACGAGCAGCCGGGTGGGCTCATAGGCGAGGAGCTCTCCGCCCAGCGCCGCGCGCACCTGGTCCGCGCTCACGGCGGTTCCGTGGACTTCGACGGTCACCGGCGTCGTCGGGATGTTGAGGGCGACACCCGTGAGAGCCGCGAGCAGGGTCAGCGCGCCGACGACGAGGGCGCCCCACGGACGCTCCCGGCGCGGTGCGTTGCGCTGGCTGCCTGCCGTGTCCCTGGCCATCGTCCCCCTCGGTGCCTGCCGTGTGTGCCGTGCGATTCCGTGTCCGCCGGCGTGCCCGCCGTGGTCCGCGCCCATCCTATGTCAGCGCCACGAGGCACTCACCCGGGAAACACGACGACGGCGCCGGACCCCTGTGCGGGATCCGGCGCCGTCGTGGCCGGGCCGGCGGTGGCGCCGGCCGGGAGGTGCTGTCAGTACTTGCCCGTCATGCTCGTGACGTCGAGGGCCTTGTCCAGGACCTCCTCGGTGACCTTGCCGTCGCCCTCGCCGACGAAACCGAGCTTCTCGGTGGCCTGGCGGATGGTCAGACCCTCCTTGACGGCGGTCTTGGCGATCTTCGCGGCGTTCTCGTAGCCGATGTACTTGTTCAGCGGCGTCACGATGGACGGGGAGGCCTCGGCCAGGAAGCGGGCGCGCTCCTCGTTGGCGCTGATGCCGTCGATCATCTTGTCCGCCATGACACGCGAGGTGTTGGTCAGCAGGCGGATGGACTCGAGCAGGTTCGCGGCCATGACCGGGATGCCCACGTTCAGCTCGAAGGCGCCGTTGGTGGAGGACAGGGCGATGGTGGTGTCGTTGCCGATGACCTGGGCGGCGACCATGATGGCGGCCTCGCAGATCACGGGGTTGACCTTGCCCGGCATGATCGAGGAGCCCGGCTGCAGATCCGGAATGGCGATCTCGCCGAGGCCCGTGTTGGGGCCGGAGCCCATCCAGCGAAGGTCGTTGCTGATCTTCATGATGGAGTAGGCGATCGTGCGCAGCTGGCCGGAGACCTCGATCAGACCGTCGCGGTTGGCCTGGGCCTCGAAGTGGTTGCGGGCCTCGGTGATGGGCAGCGCGGTGTCCTCGGCGAGCAGGGCGATGACCCGCTGCGGGAAGCCGTCCGGGGTGTTGATGCCGGTGCCGACGGCGGTGCCGCCCTGGGGGACTTCGGCCACGCGCGGCAGGGAGGCGTGGATGCGCTCGATGCCGTAACGGATCTGGGCCTCGTAGCCGCCGAACTCCTGGCCGAGGGTGACCGGGGTGGCATCCATGAGGTGGGTGCGGCCGGACTTGACGATGCCCTTGAACTCCTCGGCCTTGCGGGAGAGGGAGGCGGCCAGGTAGGTCAGGGCCGGGACCAGGTCGTTGAGCAGCGCGTTGGTCGCGGCGACGTGCACCGAGGTGGGGAACACGTCGTTGGAGGACTGGGAGGCGTTGACGTGGTCGTTCGGGTGGACGACGCGGTCGCTGCCCTTGTCCGCGAAGGAGCGGGTGGCGAGCTCGGCCAGGACCTCGTTCATGTTCATGTTGGAGGAGGTGCCGGAACCGGTCTGGAAGACGTCGATCGGGAACTGATCGTCGAATTCACCGGCGGCCACGCGATCCGCGGCGTCGGCGATGGCGTCGGCGAGATCTCCGTCGATCACTCCGAGTTCTTCGTTGGCGCGGGCGGCGGCCTTCTTGACCCGGGCGAGCGCTTCGATGTGCTTGCGTTCCAGGGTCTTGCCGGAAATGGGGAAGTTCTCCACGGCACGCTGGGTCTGGGCCTTGTAGAGCGCGTTCACGGGGACGCGGACCTCGCCCATGGTGTCGTGTTCGATGCGGAATTCTTCAGCAGCAGAAGTCATGCCCTTACTGTATGACGCACGACGGCGGCGCTGAAACTCGCGTCGCGCCACCGGGGGCGCATGTGGCGGAGGTCATGGCCGGCCCGGCTGCCCGGGCCGGCAGGGCGCGCCTCAGTCCTGGAAGTGCCCGACGCCGGAGACCAGGTCTGCGCGGCCTTCCTCGAGGCGGTAGGCCATGCCCACCACCGCGGTGCGGCCGGCGTCGATGGCCGCCTTGATGGAGGGGGAGCGCTCCACGAGCCGCTCGGCGGTCTGGCGGGTGTGTTCCACCACCATGTCGTTGACCTCGTGTTCCCCGTGACGCAGGGAGTTCAGAACCGACGGCGTGATGCGCTCGACCAGGTTGCGGATGTAGCCGCCGGGCATGTCCCCGGAGTCCACGGCCTCCTTGGTAGCCGTCACGGCGCCGCAGTTGTCGTGGCCCAGGACCACGATCAGGGGGATGCCGAGGACGTCCACGCCGTATTCGAGCGTTCCGAGAACGGCGTCGTCCATCACCTGGCCGGCGGTGCGGATGACGAAGGCGTCACCGAGGCCGAGGTCGAAGATGATCTCGGCGGCGAGGCGGGAATCGGAGCAGCCGAAGATCAGGGTGAAGGGATTCTGGGCGTTGACCAGGGAACTGCGTCGGCTGGCGTCCTGATTGGGGTGGGAGGACGTGCCTGAGACGAAACGGGCGTTGCCTTCGACGAGTTTCTGCCAGGCCTGCTGGGGGGTCAGATTCGAGCTCACGCCGCCTACTTTACGCGGTGGGCGAGGCGGAGGGCGCAGGCGTGACGCCAGGCGCCGCGTCGACGGCTTTCAGCACGGCGGAGGCCACGACATCGAACTCCTTGAGGTCCGCGCGGCCGTTCAGCACCAGGGTGTAGCCGCGGTGCTCCAGGACCAGTGTCTTGGGTCCGGTGCCCTTGTCCCGCAGGGTCCAGTCCTGGCCGTCGATGGTGCGCTTGCCCGTGACCGGGGCGTTGTCCGCGATCTGCGCCACCCAGGTGGGGTTGCCCTTCCTGGTCTGGGTCAGCCCGACGAAGCCCTCGGCGGGCGAGACGAAGCCGACTTCCCAGGCGGGAACGCCGGACTCCGTGCCGGACTTCCAGCGCGCGTAGTTCGGGTGCCAGCCGGAGGGGAGCACCGGAGCGGCCGGAGTGAAACCCGCCACTGGAGCTGCGTTGACGGACACGGCGGAGACGTCGATCTTCGGGTCGTAGCCAGGCTGCTTCGGCTGGGCGTTCAGGAGGATGACCGGCAGGATGCAGGCGATCGACACCGCGAGGGCGAGGATCATGCCGATCACCGACGCGTTGGCCCGCTTGGCCGCGTTCTTCGTGAGAACTGCCTTGAACCCCGGTTCCCCTGGCAGGGGACCTCGGCCCGACGCTTCGCCGGCAGCCTCAGGAACCGCCTCGGACGAGGGGTCTTCGGTGGCGGGAAGGGGGGTCTTGGCGGAATCACTCACCCCTCCATGGTCCCCCATGCCGGGCGCCCAGCGCCAAACGGGTGGGATGCGCCACTGTGACACTGTTGCACCTGTCACATCAGGGCGTCGCAAGGTGCCCGCGGTCTATGATCGTTTCGAGGACCGAACGCCCCTCTCCCGGCGCCTTCGGAGCCCGGGTCCGATCTTTCAGCAGAACTCAACGAAGAGGTACACGGTGGCCGCAGCTTCCAGCGCTAGCAAGTATTCAACGATCTCCCCGGACCTCGCGGTCGGGAATGACGAGCCGGACCGAAACCTCGCGCTGGAGCTCGTGCGCGTGACCGAGGCCGCCGCGATCGCGGGCGGTCACTGGGTCGGTTTCGGCGACAAGAACAAGGCCGACGGCGCTGCGGTGGATGCCATGCGGTCCTTCCTCAAGACGGTCCACTTCAATGGTGTGGTGGTCATCGGCGAGGGTGAGAAGGACGAAGCCCCCATGCTGTTCAACGGCGAACAGGTGGGCGACGGCACCGGCCCCGAGTGCGATGTTGCCGTGGACCCGATCGACGGTACCCGTCTGACCGCCCTGGGCATCAACAACGCCCTGGCCGTCCTGGCCGTGGCCGAGCGTGGTTCCATGTTCGACCCGTCCGCCGTGTTCTACATGGAGAAGCTCGTGACGGGTCCGGAGGCCGCCGACATGGTGGACCTCCGCCTGCCCGTGAAGCAGAACCTGCACCTCATCGCCAAGGCCAAGGGCGTCAAGATCAACCAGGTGACCGTCTGCGTGCTGGACCGTGACCGCCACAAGCCGCTCGTGGAGGAGATCCGCGACGCAGGCGCCCGGACCAAGTTCATCCTCGATGGCGACGTGGCCGGAGCGATCGCGGCGGCCCGCACCGGGACCGGCGTCGACGCCCTGATGGGTATCGGCGGCACTCCGGAAGGCGTCGTGGCGGCGTGCGCCATCAAGTCCCTCGGCGGCGTCATCCAGGGCCGTCTCTGGCCGACGAGCGACGAGGAGAAGCAGAAGGCGATCGACGCCGGTCACGACCTCGACCGCGTGCTGACCACCAACGACCTCGTCACGAGCGACAACTGCTACTTCGCCGCGACCGGCATCACCGACGGCGACCTGCTGCGCGGTGTGCGGTACCAGAAGGACCGCGTGGTCACGCAGTCGATCGTCATGCGTTCCAAGTCGGGCACCGTGCGTCTGGTCGACGCCGAGCACCACGCCTCCAAGTGGGAGAGCTGGGCGCGCCGCTGAGCAGCGCGCTCCTGAGGGGCCGCTGAGACACCGTGCTCCCGAGCCACGCTGATGAAGGGCCATGCCACCGGATCCCCGGGGTGTGGCCCTTCGTCGTGCTGTCCATGCTGTCCGGGCACCGGCATTGACCGCTCCCCGCCGCCGCATACGATAGGGGCATGACGGGCACTTACCAGGATGGGGACTGGATCGCGGCGCAGGACCCTGGCGCCCCTCCCGCCCGGCTTTCAGAGATCGCTTACCGGCGCTGGGACCTCCACCCGGTGCTCGAGGCCAATCCGGCCCTGCGACCGGAACTCCGGCAGTGGATCGCGCAGGTCAATCCTCCTCATCTGCGGCAGTACGGACAGCACGGCTTTCCGCCGGCTCCGCAGCCGGGTTTTCAGCAACCCGTCGGCCCCCCTCAGTCTCCTCAGGGGTACGTGGAGGGAGGATATGGCGCCCAGGGCTATGGCCCGGGGGCGCCTCCTCAGGGTGGTTATGCACCTGCCGCCCCTGGTGCGGCCACGTATGGTCCGGGGCCGGGCAGCCCCGCAGCTCAGCGTCGGAACCGGCCGGGTCCGTGGATCGCGGGGTGCGGCTGCCTCGCCCTGGTTTTCGTGCTGGTCGTGGTGGGCCTTGGGTTCGGAGGCCTGGCCTCGGTCTTCTCCTCGTCCGACCGGCAGGGGAGACCCGTCGCCGTCGAGCCGCCCCGTACTGTGCGTCCCTCGGCAAGTCCGGGCGCTGAGGAGCAGCTGCGGGCGTTCGACGCCGAGACGAAGAAGTTCAACCAGCTGGCCGCCACGCTCAGAAACAATCCGGTGGGGCCGATCGTCGCCGATTCCCGGAGGATCGGAGTTCTCGAACAGCGGATCAAGTCACCGGGTCTCAGCGCACGCTCAGCTGCCCCGCTGGTGAATGAGGCGCGGCAGATACGGCAGGAGCTTGAGCGGAAGATCGCCCAGGCGAAGGTCCGGCGGGTGAACGCTTCAGGGTCGGTTTCCGAAGGTTTGGTGGACAGCGCGGGAAACGGTTTCATCGACATCCGCTGGGACGCTGCCACGGCTTGCGGCAAGTCGAAGTCCAAGACGGGCCGGACGGTCGGCTGCGTGAAGGGATCGGATCCCCTGACGGTGCATCTCCTCAAGGAAAGCGCGTTCTCCGACGACTGGGATCTGCGGATGGTTGTGGTCCACGAGCTGGCCCACGTCTATCAGCGGGCCGACGACCGGACTTCCGCGCCTGGTCAGAGCCGTGCCGACCGTCTGGTGGCCCGCGGACTGTTCCAGAAGAGCGACGAGAAAATGGCCGATTGCTACTCTCTCACCTACTACAACGAATGGACGCTGCGAGGGCCCGGGTACGAGATCGGGTACGGCTATGTCTGCAATGCCTCCGAGCGTCAGGCAATCCGTTCCTGGGCGGCGGCGATCAAAGCGCCGATGCCGAAATAGTCTCCGGCGATCCTGCGGTGATCTCTCCGCGACGGAATTCGAAGCCGGCCGGTTATTCGCGAATCTACGATTTGCTTTTCCGCATTTCAGGATATCTCCGGAGAAAAGAAATTCGATTAAACGCGTTTATCGCACCATGTAGACTGGAGACCATGGTTGACGTGAAGGTGTGCACCGAACAGGCGGCATGGGATGCCCATATCAGGGAACACGGCGGGCACCCGCTGCAGCTCTGGGGCTGGGGGACTCTCAAGGAGCGCGGAGCCTGGCGCGCGGCTCGTCTGCAGGTGGTCGACGGCGAGAAGGTCATCGGCGCCGCGCAGGTCCTCCGGCGTTCGCTGCCGTTCCCGTTCCGCTCCTTCCTGTACGTCCCCCGCGGCCCCGTCTGCGCCCCGGAAGACCGCGGACGCGTGCTCAAGGCGCTCCGCGACTACCTGAAGAAGAACTACTCGGGCAAGGCCGTCAACATCATGATCGAGCCGGACTGGGAGGGCTCCATGCCCGCCGGGTCCGAGGAGTGGAAGCCCGCCCGCAACAAGCTCCTGCTGGGGGACACCCTCGTCCTGGACCTCACCCAGGATGAGGAGACGCTGTTGGCCGCCATGCATCAGAAGCGCCGGCAGGACATCCGTAAATTCGGGAACAAGGGTTTTGAACTCCGCGAAGTGACGGATCATGCGGGCATTGCGCGGTGCCTGGAGATTTACAAGGAAATCGCGGACCGCGCCGGATTCGAATTGCACGACGACGCCTATTATTACGCCATTTTCGATGACCTGGGCGACGGCAGCCCGGTGTATGAATTGGTGGACCATGAAGGCGAGACCGTGGGTTTCCAGTTCCTGCTGGTCACCCCGCGGGTGGCGTTCGCCCTGTACGGCGGCGTGAACGCCAAGGGCCGCAAGCTCCGGGCGAACGGCGGCTTCGAGTGGGAGTGCATGAAGCTCATGAAGTCACAGGGCGTGGAGCAGTTCGACCTGAACGGCCTCCTCAACGACCGCATCAGTGACTTCAAGCGTTACTTCGCGAAGCACGAGAACCACTTCGTGGGCAGCTACGCCCTGCCGCTGTCCGTGGCCAACCCTCTCTGGGAGGTCGCGCTGCCTCAGGCCAAGAAGGTCATGAGCAAGACCCGTGGCCTGCTCGCCACGGTCAAGGCCAAGCTCAAGGGGTCCTGACCCACGTGCCGTCCCGGGCTGCGCAGCCCTGAACGGAACGAAGCAGCCCTGATCGGAACGAAGCAGCCCTGAACGGAACGAAGGCGTGGCCCCCGCAGGGGAATCCGGGAGGATTCCGGTGCGGGAGCCACGCCTTCGTCGTGCCGGACGCGTCCGGAGATAGGTATTAACTCAGCCGGGCTTTCATCTGCCGCTCACGCGGCAGAGGCGATGCCCAGTCCCGTGCTGACGGCGAAGGCGAGCACGTCGCCGTCGTCGTCCGTCGCCCCTGTCACCGCGGGGTGGGCTGTCACGGGGTCCTCCGACGCCGGGATGAAGGCGCTTTCGCCAGGCTGCAGGATCAGCTCGCCCTGGGGCGAGTCCAGGCGGAGGGCACCGCGCACCACCAAGAGGACCGTCCCGCCGTCCTGGCGGATGGCGAGGTGCTCGGCGGCATCCCGCAGCTCGATGCGCTGCAGGGCGAATTCGCGGAACGGCGGGGTGAAGATCTCCTGGCCGAGGAGCGTCTCCTGGCGAGGGGTGCGCGGCACCTCCGGCAGGGGAGTGAAATCGACCGTGGCCAGGAGCTCGGGCACGTCGACGTGCTTGGGGGTCAGACCGCCGCGCAGCACATTGTCCGAATTGGCCATGACCTCGATCCCGAGGCCCTCCAGGTAGGCGTGAACATTCCCGGCCGGCAGGTGGATGGCATCGCCCGGCGCCAGCTCCACGAGATTGAGCAGGAGGGAGACGAGGACACCCGGATCACCGGGGTACTTGTCCTGAAGGCCCGCCGAGGCTTCCAGCGCGGCGCGGTGCGGATCGTCCGCGGTCAGGCCATCGACGACGGCCCGCAGACCGGAGGTGACGACGGCCAGCCCTTCGCCCCCGGCGAGCAGCGCGGCGAAGGCGGTCCGGAGGGGCTCAGCCCCGCGCAGGGCCGCGGCGATCCCCGCGGCATAGTGCCGCGCGTCGTCGTGCGTGGATCCGGAGGCCAGCGCCTCGAAGAGCGCCACCGACTGCCCCACCGGGCGAAACCCGCACAGCGCCCGGAACGGGGTGAGCGCCAGGATCATCTCCGGCTTGTGATTGTCATCCTTGTAGTTCCGGGAGGCGGCGTCGCGCGGGGGACACCCGCGGCGTTCTCCCGCGCGAATCCCTCCCGTGCCTGTTCCAGGCTCGGATGGACTTGGAGGGACAGGGGCTCGGCCGCGGCCAGGACCTTCATCAGATACGGCAGCCGCGGGCCGAACGCGGCCACGCTCCCGGCTCCCAGGCAATGCTCCGGATCCTCCGCGATGACTTCGTCCAGCCCGCGTCCTCCGGACACCCGTGAAGGCGAATCCGGGTGGGCGCCGATCCACAGCTCCGCCTCCGGACCGCCCGAGGGGACGCGTCCCAGCAGCTCGGCAATGGCCGTGGTGGAACCCCACGCATAGGGGCGCAGCTCATTGTCGAGGCGAAGCATCACGGGTGTCCTTTCAGGAGCGGAAGGGGACCGGGCGGGGTCAGAGAGCGGCGCAATTGCCGTTCTTCGCCAGCAGCTGGTCCAGTGTCTGGTAGTCCTGGGCATCATAAAGCGAATTGAGATAAGCCGCCGTGATGGGCTGCCCGTCCGGGCGTGTGGTGCTCAGCGGGAAGTCCGGCGGCAGTTCGTCCGCGAGGTGCGGCCGCACCGCACCCTGTGCCTGAACCCCCAGGCCGGGCGCGACGGCGGAGGCGACCGAGCCGTCCTCACTCACCGAGCCGGGCAGCAGCGGAGCCGCGGCCTTGGCCGGCTTCCCGCTCGCCTTGGCCAGCAGCGCCTTGACCTTCGAGTGGATGAGATCGAAGTTCGGATCACCCAGGCTGAAGTCCGCCGGGAAGTCCGGCGGACCCACCGTCATGCGGACCGTCGGCTGACCCTTGGCCTTGGCCGCCAGGTCCACGAAGCCGCCGAGCTGGCCCTGCGGGATGTCGGTGTCCACGACGTGCGCACCCGCCTTGGCGATCGCCTCGAACTTGGTGATCACGGTGGCCGGATCGAGCTGCTTGATCATGGCCTGCTGCACGCACTGCTGACGCTGGACGCGGGCGAAGTCGTCCACGTTCTCGCGGGAACGGGCGAACCACTGGGCCTGGAAGCCGTTGAGAGTCTGGTTGCCGGGGTGGATCCAGCCGTCCGGCTTCACGTGCCGGGTGTCGCTGCCGGGCAGCATGCCGGCGCTGATGGGCACCCACGCGCCCACGCGCATCTTCACCCCGCCCATGGCGTCGATCAGCTGGGCGAAGCCGTCCATGTCGATCAGGGCGTAGGCCTGGATAGTGATCCCGAGGGTGCCGGAGATGGCGTCCTTGGTGGCTTCGGCGCCCGCGTTCTTCCCGGCGCCGTAGAGGTCCTTGTGGTTGTTGGTGGCATCCGTGTAGACCGCGTTCAGCAGGCAGTTCAGGGGGTCCGGATCGCAGTTGTTGAAACCGTCCGGGTAGATGCGGTGCATGGGCGAGCTGTCCGGGAACTTCGCATACTGCAGGGAGCGCGGCACCGAGATGATCGCGGAGGCGCCCGTGGTGGCGTCGATGCTGATGACGGACATGCTGTCCGGCCGGAGACCCTCGCGGCCCTGGCCGGCGTCACCGCCGAGCAGTGCGATGTTGTAGCGGCCGTCCACCGGATCGAAAGGCGGCCGGCCGGCGTCGAACACATCGCCCAGGGCGCCCCGGGCCACGTTGACGAGGTAGGCGCCGTAGCCGAGCGCGCCGCAGCTGAGCACCATCAGCACCACGAGCACGGCGGCCACAGGGGCCTTCCAACGGGGCGGCAGGATGGCCAGGCGGCACAGGCGGAAGGTGTTCACCCACACGAGCGCCCACCCGATGAGGAGCGCCACCAGCCCGATCATCCAGACCACCATGAGGACCGGATGCGTCAGGATGGACAGCAGCAGGGCCCGGTTCAGCAGGCCGATCACCAGGGACAGGAGCACGAGGGCCCATACGGCGAAGGTGACGCGCAGGGCGATGCGCCCGAAGCGGCGGTCACCGGCCACCACTTGCGCGGCGCCGGGGACCAGAAGGGTGAGGGCGATGAGGACCCAGGCGCGGCGCACCCGGTCGCCCGGCTCCGCCTCCTGAGGCCGGCGGATCGGGTCGTCCAGGCGGATGCGGCTCATCATGGCGCCCCTAGGCCTGCGCCTCATCCACGATGGTTCCGAGCGGCACTCCGGGGGCTCCGAAGACCTCCGCCGCCTTGGCCCGCAGGGAGGCGCCCTTGGCCGAGGCCACCGCGTTCAGGCTTTCGGAGAAGCGGAGCAGGTCCTCACGCAGGGACTGCGCGAATTCGCCGTCGCCGGCGGCGAGCATGCGGACGGCCAGGAGGCCGGCATTGCGCGCCCCGCCGATGGAGACCGTGGCCACCGGCACGCCGGCCGGCATCTGCACGATGGAGAGGAGCGAGTCCATCCCGTCCAGGGTCTTCAGCGGCACGGGGACGCCGATGACGGGAAGCGGGGTCACGGAGGCGAGCATCCCGGGCAGGTGGGCCGCGCCGCCGGCGCCGGCGATGATGACGCGCAGACCGCGTTCGTGCGCCTGCTGCCCGTAACGGATCATCTCCGTGGGCATGCGGTGGGCGGAGACGACGTCGGCTTCGAACGGCACGCCGAACTCGTGCAGGGCTTCGGCGGCGGCCTCCATGACGGGCCAGTCGGAGTCCGAACCCATGACGAGTCCTACAAGGGGAGTGGTGTTGCTGCTCATGCGTGTCCGATCGTTGTCTGGGGATTCAGCGGTCAGGGTGTTGCGATGGTCAGGAGCCGGCGCCGTCGCGCAGAATGGACGCCACGCGGCCGGCCTGCTCGCGCAGTTCGTCGGCCTGGGAGGCATCCGGGGCCACGATGTTCACGTGCCCGATCTTGCGGCCCGGGCGGACCGACTTGCCGTAATTGTGGACTTTGGCGCCCGGGGCGGCCGCGAGGGCGGCCGGCATGGCGGCGTAAATGTCCTGGTTGGCGCCGCCCAGGAAGTTCTTCATGACGGCCACGCCGCCCAGCACGTCCGTGGCGCCGAGGGGGAGGTCCAGGACCGCCCGCAGATGCTGTTCGAACTGGCTCGTCACGGAGCCGTCCTGGGTCCAGTGGCCCGTGTTGTGCGGTCGCATGGCCAGTTCATTGATGAGGAAGCCGGAGCCTACGCCGGGCGTTTCGAACAGTTCGGCGGCCATCACGCCGGTCACGCCGAGCTCGGCGGCGAGGGTCAGCGCCGCTGCCTCGGCGGCCTGCGCGACGGCGGGATCCAGGCCGGGTGCGGGAACGATCACCTCGTCGCAGACGCCGTCCACCTGAATGGTGTGCGCGACGGGCCAGACCCGCTCCTCGCCACTCGGCGTGCGCCCCACCAGCACGGAGAGCTCGCGGGAGAACTCGACCTTGGCCTCGGCCAGCAGCGGGGACATGGACTCGAACCAGGAGGCGCAGTCCGCGGCCTCGGCGGCGTCGTCGACGATCCGCACGCCTTTGCCGTCGTAGCCGCCGCGCGGGGTCTTGAGGACCACGGGCCAGCCGATGCGGTCGCCGAACTCCACGAGCGCGTCCACGGAATCCACAGAGGCCCACTCGGGGTTGGGCAGACCGAGGCGGTCCACGGCGGTGCGCATCACGATCTTGTCCTGCGCGTGCACGAGGGCGTCCGGGCCGGGCTGGACGTTGACGCCCTCGGCGATCAGCGCCCGCAGGTGCTCGGTGGGGACGTGTTCATGGTCGAACGTGATGACGTCGACGTCCCGGGCGAACGCGCGCAGCGCCTCGAGATCACGGTAATCGCCGATTGGGGTCGTCTTGACGGCGGCCACCGCGGAGACGTCCGGGCCCTCGGCCAGGACGCGGAGTTCCACGCCGAGTTCGACGGCCTCCGGGGCCATCATCCGGGCCAGCTGGCCGCCACCGATCACACCAACAACAGGGAAAGTCACGCCCCTAAGCCTACCGAACGCGGCCGGACCCGCCCTCAGCAGGCACTCAGCGTGACCCGCGGCGGGCCCTTCGTGACAGCCAGGGAAGGGGCCTCGGGTCCACGATGGGTCCGCGGTGTGTCCCCTCCGCGGGTCCCCGTCACACGGCCGGCGTTCCGCACCCGCAGAAGCCCGGCAAAGACAACGGCGCTAAGATGTACCACTGGCCCCTGGGTCGTCTACACATTGTCAGCTGGCCGTGGAGGAAAACATCGTGAACAAACTCGCTGATCGCATCCGGGGGCTCGCCTCGCTGTTCTGGCGTGAGGTGGCCAAGTTCGGTGCCGTGGGCGGGATCGCGTTCGTGATCGACAACGGGCTGACCTACTGGCTGATGCACGGGATCATGGACGACTCGGAGGCCAAGGCCCGTTTCGTCGGCGCCACCGTGGCCACGATCTTCTCCTGGCTGGCCAACCGGTTCTGGACGTTCCGGCACCGCCGCCAGCCGAATGTGCTGCGGGAATTCGTGATGTTCGTCATCATCAACGGCATCGGCATCGGCATCTCCACGGGCCTGACGGCGATCGCCAAGTACTGGATGCACATCGAGGACAAGAACCTGCTGTTCCTCGCGGGCGTCGTCGGCATCCTGGTCGCCACGGTGGTCCGCTTCTTCGCCTACCGGTTCCTGGTGTTCAACAAGGAGCTGGACGAGGAACCCGGCTACGACCACGACCACGAGCTGATCGACGGCAAGGCCGGCAAGAACTGACTTTCTGTCCGGGCTCGCGGAGCCCGGGCGCAGCTATTGACAGCGGAAGGGCCGGTCTCGTGGAGACCGGCCCTTCCGTGCGACTGAGGCTGGATGCGTCCTGGGCTGACCGCGTCCGAGGCCAGGTCGTCCGTTGCTACGCCGTCCGTTGCTAGGCCGTCCGGGCGCCGCCGGACGTCACGCGTTCCGACTCCAGGAGCCGCTCAGTCACGGCCACGCTCTCATGCACCAGGACCACCGAGCCACCTGCCAGCCAGGCTCCCAGGGACTGGGCGAGGACAGCGGTGAGGCCGTCCGCGGCGTGGACCAGCACCCGTGCGCCCTCCGGAGTGGGCGTGGCGAAGGCGGTCAGCCCGGCGTCGTCGTAGGCCTGATCATCCTGGACGAGGAGCATCTCCTGACCGGTCGGGTCCATCCAGGGCAGGAAGACGTCACCGTGGCTGCGGACCTCCGCCGCGTAGTCCACGACGCCGGCCGGCAGCGCACCGGGCCAGCGCGGCGCGAGCGCGCCCAGGGACACCGCGATGAGCTGGGTGTCCACGTCGCCGGCCCGCTCCAGCAGTCCGGCGTCGGCCGTGGCCACGAGATCGGAGGAGGAGAGCTCCTCATCGTTTCCCGGGGCGCCAGGCCGGACGGTCAGGCCCAGGTCCATTGACGCGAGCGCCAGCACGGATGACTTCCAATGACCCGGCAGGTCCAGCGCGATGCTTCCGCCGGGCGCCGCGTCGAGTTCGTCCTGGAGGAAGTTGGCGGTCTTGGCCCCCCAGTTGTCCAGGACTTTGCCGGACAGCTCGACCCGTTCGCCGTCCGGCCCGTACCAGGTCAGACGAGGAGCCCCAGGTGGGAGGCTCAAGCCCTCTCGGAAGTCCTTCAGCAGGGTCCTGATGACGAGGTCCATGGGGCGGTTCGATCCTTCCTGCAAGCGGCCGCTCAGCTCCCGGCGTGGCGCATCGGGAAAAAAGCAAGTGTCCTGAGTATTATCCCTGCCCGCTTGACCTCGCCCTAGTTACACGCGTGTAATTAGTAATTGCAGACCGCCAAGGCATGGTCCGGAGGTGCGCCTCAGGGCTCCCCACGTGCCATCCCGGCGGCAGCCATTCAGATCGAGGAGAGGCGCAATGGGGCAGACAGAGCGTATCCAAGACGAAAACTTCACCCCGGGCCAGGCCGCGTACCAGGCCACCCGCACCGTGCCTGAGGACTGGTTCCTGGACCCGGCCGATCCGGAGCGCGCTCAGCGGTTCCGGCAAGACGCCGCCCGCAGCCTGGAGGATCAGGCCACTGCCTTCCTCACGGCACATGAACCCGCTGAAGCGGAGCCCGCCTCGCCCGAGGACGAGCTGGACCCGCCGCTCGAGCTGTTCGCGCGCCCCGAGCCCACCGGGCTGGCCGCGGCCTTCACCATCCTTCCGGGCCGCGAGGTCGGGGACGAGTCCGAGCTCAGCTGGCAGGCCGAGTCGCTGTGCGCCCAGACCGACCCCGAGGCGTTCTTCCCGGAGAAGGGCGGTTCCACGCGGGACGCTAAGAAGGTGTGCGCCGCGTGCACCGTCCGGCAGCAGTGCCTCGAGTACGCCCTGGCCAATGACGAGCGCTTCGGGATCTGGGGCGGTCTGTCCGAGCGGGAGCGCCGCCGACTGAGGAAGCGAGCAGTCTGATTCACCCCCAAGCACGGGTCACGGCCGTGGTGGTCTCCCACCAGGGCAGTGCCTACCTCCCCAGGACCTTGGCCGCCCTCTCCCGGCAGAGCCGTGCAGCGGATGTCTGCATCGGCGTCGACGCGGCCTCTTCGGACGGCTCCGCCCGGCTGCTGGAGGAGGCCTTCGGCAGTGACAACGTCACGCTCTTCCGCCACCCTCGGCTGGGCTTCGGAGCGGCCGTGCAGGCCGGATTGGCGACGGCGGACCGGCTGAGTGCCGGTGACGCCGAGGCTCTCCCCACGGATCAGCAGTGGGTGTGGCTCCTCCACGACGACGCCGCTCCGGCGCCGGACGCTCTGGAGCGTCTGCTTGAAGCCGTGGAGCGGTCATCCAACGTCACGATCGCCGGCGCCAAGCAGCTGGACTGGAACTCCCAGCGCAAGCTCGTGGACGCCGGCCTCGCCGTGAGCACCTGGGCCGAACGCCTCACCCTGATCGAGGCGGATGAGATGGACCAGGGGCAGTACGACCAGCTCCGGGACCGTTTCGCCGTCAATTCCGCGGGCATGCTCGTCCGCCGGGACGTCTGGGACTCGATGGGCGGGTTCGATCCAGCCCTGCCCGGCACCGGCGATGACGTGGACCTGTGCTGGCGCAACTGGCTCGCCGGGAACAACGTGGCTTTCGTGCCGCAGGCCCGGATGTATCACGTCCAGAACCGTCCTCACGCTCTCGGCACCCCGGCCGCCGCCCGCACCTCGCAGGTGTACCTCCGTCTCAAGCACACCAGCTGGTGGAAGATCCCGTTCCTGGTGCTCGGTACGCTCATCGCCTCGGTCGGACGGTTCCTGCTGGCCGTCGCCATGAAGGACCCGGGATACGGCTTCCAGCAGCTCGCCGGAACCATCCGTGGCGTCTCCCGTCCGGTGGCCCTGGCCCGCGGGCGGAAGGTGGCGGCCCGGACCCGGAAGAACCCCCGCAAGACCATCCGCCGGCTCCAGACCTCCCGCGAGGAGGTGTGGGCGCACCGGCGTTCCCTCATGGAGGCGCTCGGGGCGGACGAGCTGCTGGACGCGTCGTACAGCTCCACGGGCCTCGCCTCGGAGCCGAGCGGCGACAACCAGGACGACTTTTCCTCCCTGGCCGCCCCGACCCGTGCCTTCGCCGGATGGGGTCTCATCGCCTCCGTCCTGATCACCGCAGGCATCGCGCTGGCGGGCCTGTTCCCGGTGCTCGGGGGCACGCAGTCCGGCGGCGGTCTGCTCCCGCTGTCCACCACGCTGGGCGAGGTCTGGGACAACGCCACCCGCAGCTGGGTGACTCTGGAAGCGGGCTACCCGGGGCACGGTGACCCCTTCGGCCTGGTCCTCTGGATCCTCTCCGTGCTCAATGGTGGACAGCCCGGCCTGGTGGTGCAGTCGGTCCTCCTCGGCGCCATGCCGCTCGCCGCGGCCGGCGCCTGGTTCCTCGCCGCCTCGCTGATCAGGCACCGCAGGGCGTGGTTCCTCGCGGCGCTGATCTGGGGGACCGCACCCGCGCTCTTCACGAGCCTGAACCAGGGACGCCTCGGCGCCATCCTGGTGCACGTGCTCACGCCGTGGCTGGTGCTCGCCCTGGTCCGGGCCACCGGTTCCGCCCGGGACCGCCGTCTCGAAGCCCGTGCTGACGGCCTGCTGCCGCAGGGTCCGCTCACCAGCAGGGCCGGCGTGGGCGGCACGATCTCCTGGACTGCCGCCGCGTGGGCCGGGCTGCTCCTGGCCGCGGTCACGGCCAGCGCCCCCGTGCTCCTGGTGCCGTCGCTCGTGTCGGTCGTCCTCCTGGCCCTCCTGCTGCGCCGCCGCGGCCGCGCCCTCTGGTGGAGCCTGACCCCGCCACTGGCGCTCTTCCTGCCGTTCGCGTTCACCGCAGTGACCCAGCCACGGGCGTTCCTGGCCGACCCGGGGGTCCCGCAGGCGTTCGGCGCCGCGCCCGTGTGGCAGCAGCTGCTCGGCCAGCCGATCGCCGTGGACCTCCACGCCGCGATCCCCGGTCTCGGATGGCTCCCCGGCGAGGTGCCGTGGGCCTTCATCCTGATGCTCGTCCTGGCCGCCCCGGTTCTTCTGTTCGCCGTCTGGGGCGCTCTGGTGCCGGGCCGCCGTGGCCGGACCGGCACGCTGGCCCTCCTGGTGGCCGCGGTGTTCCTGGCCGTCGGCTGGGTCATCCCGGGCATCGCCGTGGCCGTGGGCGTCGACGCCGTGGTGACCCCCTTCACCGGCCCCGCGGTCTCCGTGGCCTCGTGTGCCGTGCTCGTCTCCGCCCTCCTCGGCGCTGACCGCGCGCTGCAGCGCCGCAAAGCATCCCGCACCCGGCGCGCCCCGTGGCGGGTCGGCGTCGTGTCCGTGGCGGTCGTGGTCCTGCTGCTGGGTCCGGCTCTGAGCTCGTGGACCTGGCTCGCCTCGAACCTGGGGGTCGGCACGGTGGCCGACGGCCCGCGTTACGGCGCCGTGAAGAACTTCCAGACGCAGGAGAAGCCCCAGATCCCCGCCACCGCGGTGGACCGGGGGCGCGGTCCGGAGCAGACCCGCACCCTCGTGATCGCCGAGGCCGGCGACGGCAGCTACACCGCGGCCCTCGTCCGCGGCTCCGGGACCACCCTGGATGCGCTCTCGACCCTCGCCGCCGTGCACGGCATCCGCAATGACTCCGACGCTCCGGCGGCGGACGACGACGCGTCGGCGGGCATCCGCAGCGCGGTCGCCACGATCGTCGCCGGGCAAGGGGTGGACCCCCGTCCGACGCTGGAGAAGCTCGGCGCCGGTTTCGTGGTGCTCAAGGGCGCCAACGACGCCGCCGGGCTGACCGCCAGCCGCATCGACGCCGTGCCCGGTCTCGCCGCCGTCGGACCCACCGACGCCGGCTGGCTCTGGCGGGTGCGCGCACTGGATCAGCCCCCGCTGAAGGACTCCGACACCATCAACCGCGTGCGCGTCCTGGACGGCTCCGGGAAGGTGCAGAGCCAGCTCCCGAGCGGCACCGTCGGCGTGGACACCACGCTGGGTGCGGGCGCCGAGGGCCGCAAGCTCGTGCTCGCCGAGCGCAGCGATCCGAACTGGACCGCGAGCCTGGACGGCAAGCGCCTGAACCCGACGACGGTCGGCTGGCAGCAGGCCTTCGACCTGCCCGCGGGTGGCGGTCACCTCGTGGTGGCCCACAGCGATCCGTGGATCCCGTGGGTCCGGGTCATCACCTGGGTGGTGTTCATCGTCACCGCGCTGCTCGCAGTGCCCATTCCCGAACGTCCCGGGAAGGTCCGCATGGTCCGGGACGAGGCAAGCCTGAGGAAGGCCGGACATGACTGAGGACAAGGACAAGCGCACGGAGGACGGCCCGGTGAACGACGACCGTCCGGTGGAGAACGCCGAGCAGGCCACGACGCCGAAGACCGGGTCCGGAGGCGCGGGCGCTGGGGAGACCGGCGCTCCCGTGATGCCGACGGCATCCGGCACGGGAACGGGTGCCTCCGAGGCTTCGGGGTCCGCGGAACGCGCGGCGTCCGAGGCCAAGGCCCCTGAGCCGGCCAAGCAGCCGGAACCGGTCAAGGGACCGGAACCCGTGAAGCAACCGGAGCCTGCCAAGGTGCCGGAGCAGCCGGCGGCTCCCACCGCTGGCGCGGCCACCGGTGACCCTGCCACGCGGGGTGCGGCCAAGTCGCCGGCTCGTGCCGCGAAGGCCGAAGCCCGCGCGGAGAAAGCCGCCGCGAAGGCCGCCAAGGCCGAGGCTCAGCGCGAGGCGGCCGTGAAGAAGCCGGGCAGGAAGCCCGGCAAGAAGCTCAAGGCTGAGGCCGCCACCACGCTGCCCGCGGCGTCGGAGGCTTCGGCGTCGGAGGCTCCGGTGTCGGGAACCCCGGCGTCAGAGACCCCTGCGTCAGAGGGCGCCGCGCCGGTGAAGAATCCCCGGGCCGCTCGCAGGATCGCGAAAGCCATCGCCGCGGGCACCGCGGGAGTGGCGTCGATCGTGCTGCTCGGCGCCGTGGCGGCCGGTGGCACCGTGGCCCCGCGGACGGCGGGAGGCCAGCTGGCCGCCGTCGCCGCCGACGTGCCCGCCGGTGATTCCCTGTCCGTGTGCCCCGCGGCGCCCCGCCTCCTGGCAGGCGCCGGCGACGGCACGGATGCGCAGTTCCGCCCGGAGTCGAGCACGGCGACCACGGTGCTGCGAGGTCTCACGCTGAGTGATCCCACCGGCCGCATGCCCGCCAGCGGTGTGCAGTCCCTGGACGGCAAGACCCTGCAGGAACTGACCAAGGCGAGCCCCAAGACCGACGAAGGCGTCCCCGGCCTGCCGGATCTCAAAGCCGCGGCGATCCCTTCGCGGACCCCCTCCGGGCCGGAGGTGCTGCGGGTCGGGACCCTGGACGGCAAGGACTCCACAGGAGCGTCGGCCTTGTCCTACCGGGCGGCCGACGGTGATCTCCGCGGCCTGGCCGCCGTCACGTGCCAGGCTCCGAGCAGTGATCAGTGGATCGTGGGTGCGTCCACTCTGGTGGGCCGGACCTCGGTCCTGAACCTCTCGAACCCGAGCACCACTCCGGCCACGGTGAATCTCGAACTGTACGGCGACAAGGGCCAGATCAAGGCCCCGGGCAGCCGCGGTCTCTCGATCGGGGCGGGTCAGTCGCGGTCGCTCGTCCTCGCCGGTCTGGCTCCGCAGCAGGCCGCCCTGGCCGTGCATGTGAGCAGCACGGGCGGCCCGGTCACGGCCACGGTGCAGCAGAGCGTGCTGCGTGGGCTGACCCCCGGCGGCGTCGACTATCTCGGTCCTACCGGACAGCCCGGCACGCGCCAGGTCATCCCGGGCGTCTCGCTGCGCGGCAGCGCCGCGGCGGCGAAGCTCGGAAGCGGCTTCGACGATGCCGCGCCGACCTTGGCGCTGGCGGTCCCGGGCGCGCAGGACGCTGTCGTCCAGGTGAGGGTGTACGGCAAGAGCGGTCAGCAGGCCCTCGATAAGGGCGTGGTGAACGCCCCCGCCGGCACGGTGACACAGGTGCCCCTCTCCGGCCTGCCCGACGGGGACTACACCATCGCCATCAGCTCTGACGTCTCCGTGACCGCCGCCGTCCGCGCCACGCGGGGGACCACCGCGAAGGATCCGTCGGACTTCGCGTGGGTTCCGGCGTCGGCTCCTCTGAGCACGGACCAGATCATGACCGTTCCGGTGGGCGGCACCAGCCGTCTCCAGTTCGGCGCACCCGCCGGTCGTGCGGAGGTCAGCTATCGGGCGATCACGGCCGACGGCGCCGTGCAGCCGGCTGCCAAGGCCACCCTGGCCGCGGGCACGACGGCGACGGTGGAGGTTCCCGAGAAGGCCGGGGGGTCGGCCGTGGTCGGGTACCTGTTCTCCGCCTCCGGCGATCCTGTCTACGCCGCGCTCGTGCAGACCGAGGACAAGGGACCGGGTGTGAGTGTCCTGTCCGTCCCCGTCACCGGCTCCGGTCTCGACAAGCTCCCGGTGCGCCTGGGCCACTGACTGGGTACTGCCCGGACACGGGTCCGTCCAACTCGCTCTTCCGGCTCGGGCCCTCCGCCTGAGTACGCTTTCGGGGGTGTGAGTCCGTTATCAGATGTAGCGGACTCACACCCCCGATGGCGTACTCGGCACGTGGTCCGTCCGGCTCGCGCCCTCCCGAGTTGTGCGCCGAACTCGCTATGAAGGGTCTGACCTCGCTACCGTGCGTAGCGAGGTCAGACCCTTCATAGCGAGCTCACGAAGTGCCGAGGGAAATCCGTACCTTGACGGGAGGCCCAGCGAGCCGGGGCTAGGCCCGGCGAGCCGGGCCCGAGTGACGGCCGTCGCGCCTCACAGCCCCCGGTGGTAGTACGGGTCGAGGGTTTCGGGCGCGACGCCGAGGAGCTGCGCGGTGTGCTCCACCACGACGTCGTGCACCAGATCCGGCAGATGCTCCTTGATCGGGCAGTTCTGCTCCACCACGCGCCGGTACACGGTCACGCGGGGCGCCAGGTCGCCGCGGGCCGGGGTGCTCAGGCCCAGGGGAGCGGGGAGACCGCTGGCGAGCAGCTCCTCAAGTCCCGGGGGGATCTCCTCGACGGCGAACAGCACGCCGTCCAGCAGGTGGCCCTGCAGATCGTGAAGCCGCTGCGCGGTGTCCAGCACCAGATCGTCGAAACGTTCCGCACGGTTGCGGTGTCCGGGAAGGGTCGGCAGGATCATGTCCCCGCGCTGGCCGCGTCCGTGGCGGTTCCTGCGGCGGTGCCGGAAATCACGGCCGGCCGCGGTTTCCTCCTCCGTCTCCGGGAAGGAGAACGTCGCCGAGGGTTTGTTGGGTCCGGACTGCATAGATCGACTCTAGACCCGCTCCCGCCCTTGCGGCGAAAACGGGCCTTCAGACGGTAATCTGGTGCGTTGTGGGTGCCATGAGGATGTGTTCGCGTTCGGCCTGCCGTGAGTCCGCGGTGGCGACTTTGACGTACGTGTACGCGGATTCCACCGCCGTTCTGGGCCCCCTGGCCGTCTACCCGGAGCCCCACAGCTATGACCTCTGCGTGCACCACGCGGAACGTCTGACCGTCCCTCGTGGCTGGGAAGTGCTGCGGATCTCCCTTCCCGCCACTGCCGAGGCTGAACGCCGCATCTCTCGGCCCGAAAGTGACGAACTCTCCGCCCTGGCCGACGCCGTGCGGGAAGAGCGTCAGGCGACTGAAGACGAGGCGGAACCCGGGACCGGGATCCCGCAGCGGCTCCGCCCCCCACTCCTGGAACCTCCGGTCGGAGTTGAAGGCACACGCCGCGGCCACCTGCGGGCCCTGCGCGAACCCTGACGGTTCCGCCGCGACCCGACGACGGCGGTAGGCTGGAAGGTGGTCACGCCGCCCCGGCCTCCCGGGGCCCGATGTTTGGAGCCTTCCATGCCTTCGCTGAGCCCAGAACTGCTGAGCATCCTCCGCTGCCCCGAGACCGGCGCGCCCCTGCACCAGGAAGGCGACGAGCTCGTCGCCGGCACGGGGGAGTCCGCCGTCCGCTATCCCGTGGAGGACGGCATCCCGCTGCTGCTGCCCGCCTCTCTGCGTGACGCCTCCCGCACCGCCAACTGAGCCCCCGGCCCCACACCAGATCGGAAACCAGAGCAACATGACGTTCGATTACAAGATCGCTGACATCTCCCTGGCCGAGGCGGGACGCCACCAGATCCGTCTCGCCGAGCACGAGATGCCGGGCCTCATGGCGCTGCGCGCCGAGTTCGGGGAGAGCCAGCCGCTCAAGGGCGCGCGCATCGCCGGTTCGCTGCACATGACCGTGCAGACCGCCGTGCTGATCGAGACCCTGACGGCCCTGGGCGCCGAGGTCCGCTGGGCCTCCTGCAACATCTTCTCCACCCAGGATGAGGCCGCCGCCGCGATCGTCGTAGGCAAGGGCACCCCCGAGGATCCGCAGGGCGTCCCGGTCTTCGCCTGGAAGGGCGAGACCCTGGAGGAGTACTGGTGGACCGCCGAGCAGATCCTGACCTGGCCGGGCGCCGATCAGAACCCTGAGCTCGGCCCGAACATGATCCTCGACGACGGCGGCGACGCCACCCTGCTGCTGCACAAGGGCGTCGAATTCGAGGCCGCCGGCGCCGTGCCGGGAGCCACCGACGAGGACCCGGAGGAATACCGGATCATCCTGGACGTGCTCCGCGCGAACCTGGCCGCCGACCCGCAGAAGTGGACCCGGATCGCCTCCCGCATCCAGGGTGTCACCGAGGAGACCACCACGGGCGTGCACCGCCTGTACCAGCTGGCCGAGCAGGGCCGCCTCCTGTTCCCGGCCATCAACGTCAACGACTCGGTCACCAAGAGCAAGTTCGACAACAAGTACGGCATCCGCCACTCCCTGCCGGACGGCATCAACCGCGCCACCGATGTGCTCATGGGCGGCAAGGTCGCCGTCGTGTGCGGATACGGCGACGTCGGCAAGGGCGCCGCGGAGGCACTGCGCGGGCAGGGCTCCCGCGTGATCGTCACGGAGATCGACCCGATCTGCGCCCTGCAGGCCGCCATGGACGGCTACCAGGTCGCACGGCTGGAGAACGTCCTCTCCGAGGGCGACATCTTCATCACCACCACGGGCAACAAGGACGTCATCATGGCCTCCGACATGGCCGCCATGAAGAACAAGGCAATCGTGGGCAACATCGGTCACTTCGACAACGAGATCGACATGGCCGGCCTGGCCAAGGTCCCGGGCGTCAAGCGCGTGGAGATCAAACCCCAGGTGCATGAGTGGGTCTTCGACGAGGGCACTGAGAACGAGCGCTCCATCATCGTCCTGTCCGAGGGACGCCTGCTGAACCTGGGCAACGCCACGGGCCACCCGTCGTTCGTCATGAGCAACTCCTTCAGCAACCAGACGATCGCCCAGATCGAACTCTGGACCAAGCGCGAGCAGGAGGGCGAGGAGAAGGAGTACCAGAACCAGGTCTACGTCCTGCCCAAGATCCTGGACGAGAAGGTCGCCCGGCTCCACCTGGACGCTCTCGGCGTCGAGCTGACCGAGCTGTCCAAGGAACAGGCAGAATACCTGGACGTGGACGTGGCGGGCCCGTACAAGGCCGACCACTACCGTTACTGAGTCCTCTCGCACTGAGACCCACAGCCTGAACCCGGCGCCCCACGGTGCCGGGTTCAGGCTTTTCCCGGGTGGCCGGGGATAAAATGGCCTCAACAGATTTGCCACCAGAGCAGGGAGCCGTGCCGGGGTCAAGCCCCGGCACTGCCCGTTGAGGGAACACCATGAAACCGAGCACCCGCAAGAGCCGGGCCGTCAAGATCGTCGCGCTGTCCGCAGCCGGGGCCGTCATCGTCCTGGGCGGGATCGGCGCCGCCACGGCTCCCCAGTGGCTCGGGGCCGTGAACGGCGCCTCGTCCTCCGGCTCCTCCCAGGCGCCGACCACTCAGGCCCCTCCGGCCAAGCCGGTGCAGCTCACCGTCGCACCCCTCAACGGCGCCAAAGAGGTGAACCCGGTGACCGCGCCCGTCGTGAAGGCCGTCAACGGCACCGTGAAGGACGTCCGGCTGGCTCCCGCGAAGGGCGCCGCCGTCAAGGGTGAGTACGACGCCGGCAACGCCCAGTGGAAGGCCTCGGAGAAGCTGGCGTTCAACACCACCTACACCCTGAGCTACACCGCGGTGGACGAGGCGGGCGGCGAAACCCAGCGCACCAGCAGCTTCACCACCGTGCTCACCAAGAACGAGGCCAACACCACGCTCGTGGTGGGCACCCTGGGCGACCAGATCGGTGCTGGTCAGCCGATCCAGCTCACGTTCTCCGAGCCGGTGCTGGATGCCAACAAGGCCGGCGTCGAGAAGGCCGTGAAGGTGACCTCCAGCGCGGGCCAGAAGGTCAAGTGGCACTGGTACTCGGACACCATGGCCCGGATCCGTCCGGAGTCGTACTGGAAGTCCGGCAGCACCGTGACCCTGGACCAGCAGCTCTTCGGCGTGCCGTTCGGCAACGGCCAGATCGGCAGCTTCAGCAAGACGACCACCTTCAAGGTCGGCCCGCAGCGGGTCGCCGTGATGGACGGCTCCGCGCACACCATGCGCGTCTACCAGGACGGCCAGCTCGTGTACTCGGCGGACGCCGGCATGGGCGGACCCGAGATGCCCTCGCCGTCCGGCTCCGCCATCATCCTGGAGCAGCAGCGCGTGTCCCACTTCCGGGCCGAGAGCATCGGCCTGAAGCCGGGCGACCCGCTCTACTACGCCCCGACGGACGTGAACTACGCCAACCGCCTCACCTGGAGTGGCGTGTACGTCCACGAGACCCTGCCCGGCGGCACCCAGTTCATCGGCAACACCAACATCTCCCACGGCTGCGTCGGCCTGCTGCCGAAGGACGCCGCCTGGTTCTTCGAAAACATGAAGCCGGGCGATGTGGTGCAGTTCAAGAACACCGCAGGCCCGCCCATCCGCGCCGATGAAGGTTTCGGCGACTGGAACATCCCCTGGGCCCAGTACGGCAACGCCTGAGCCGGGCGGAGGACTGAGCCGGGCGGACGACCTCGGGTGGGCTTGGGCCGCGGCTCGTGAGGCCAGGCGGATAACGCTCCGGCAACAATCGGGCGGCTGATCCGGGACCACGCCGCGCATTTCCGTCCGGCTGTCGGTGTTGACGGGTACTGTCACAGGGAGAACCGAATGCCCGTTGCAGCCTGCCGCCAGGCCGGACGAGAAGTGGATGACCGTGAGCGACAAGAAGCCCAATGACCCCGCGTGGGACAGCCCCCGCGATTCCGACGAACCCGCTTTCGAATGGATGAAGGGCTCGACGGCGGCGGATGACGCCGGCGCCGACGCCCACCAGGAGGCGGAGAAGCCCACCCGGGGCGAGCAGCCTGAAGGCGCCCAGGAGGCGAAGGCCCCCTCCGTGGACGCCCCGAAGGAACCCGCCGCGTGGGATCCCGAGGCCACCGAGGCCACCGAGGCTCGCGCAGACGCGGCCCCGGACGCTCGCGAGGACTCCGAACCCTCCAGCGGCCCGGACGAGACGCCGGCCGGCGCGGATCGCCTCTCCACGCCCGCCGCGCCGGAATCGGACCGCCCGTTCATCGCGGGCGGCGCCGTGCTGCCCGAGGCGTTCGGCACCGCGAGCCGTGAGCCCGGGAACTCTGAGCCCGGGACTTCAGAAGCCGTGCCCGCTGAGCCTGTGACGCCGGCGGTCGAGAAGCCGGAGGCCGAGGCCACCGCCCGTGCCGAGGCCGAGGCCGAGGAGAACGCTTCCGCTGACGCATCCGCGGACGACCCCTCCGACACTCCGGCCACCGTGATCCAGGAGCGCCTGCCCACGAGCGCGCTCACGGTGCGCGCCCCCGACGAGGAGGTGCAGAAGCGCCAGGCCGCCCGCGACGCCGCGCTGGCCGCGAAGCCTGTGGGTCCGCGCGTCGTGAAGATCCTGAGCGCGATCTTCCTGCCGCTCCTGCTGGTGATCGCCGCCGTCCGCGTGGTGGCCACTCCGCTGTTCCTCTGGATCGAGTACTTCCGTCCCGGCTTCCCGGGTGACGGTTACGGCTTCAGCCAGGAGGACCGGCTCACCTACGGCTCCTACGCCGTGGATTACCTGAGCAACTTCGCCGGGCCGAGGTATCTGGGTGACCTGGTGACGGCCAGCGGCACCAAGCTGTTCCGCGACCCCGAGATCTCCCACATGGCCGACGTCAAGACGGTCACCATGAGCACGTGGGGTATGGGCGCGCTGCTCGCCGTGCTGGCCCTCGTGGCCATCTGGTACCTGGGACGGCGCCGCGACGGCTCGCTGCGCCACGCGTTCTTCGCCGCCTCCGTGGTGACGCTCGTGATCATCGTGGCGCTCGGTGTAGTGGGCTTCCTGGGCTGGGACAGCTTCTTCACCGGCTTCCACGAGATCTTCTTCGCCAACGGCACGTGGACGTTCACGCTGCAGGACACCCTGATCCGCCTTTTCCCGGGGCAGTTCTGGATCGACTCGGCCGTCACCATCGCCGGTCTGGTGTTCCTCACCGCCCTGGTCACGCTCATCTGCACCTGGCCCACCAAGCGCCGCCGTGAAGCCCGCAAGGCCGTCATCGCGGGCCGCCTGGCCGCGCAGCAGGCCGCCGTCGCGGGGGAGTGACCCCAGCGCCCGGCTCCGGGCGACCCGGCTGACACGGAAAAGCCCGCCCCTGGGAGGGGCGGGCTTTTCCGTGTCCGGGGACCGGGCTTCCGGAAGGGCGGCCGCTCAGCCGCGGTAGAGCTGGTCGATCTGCGGGGCGAAGTCGGTCACGACGGCGTTGCGGCGCAGCTTGAGCGACGGCGTCAGGTGTCCGGAGTCCACGGACAGTTCGGCGTCCAGGATGGCGAACTTGCGGATGCTCTCCGCCTTGGAGACCTGGGTGTTCGCCTGATCCACGGAGCGCTGCAGGGAAGCGAGGACCTCGGGGAGCTGCGCTGCTTCCGACGGGGTCAGCCCTGGGCGGGAGTGCTGGCCGCCCCATGCCTCGACGGCTTCGGGATCGAGGCCGATGAGCGCGGAGACGAACGGCCGGCCCTCGCCGAGCACCACCACATGCTCCACGAGCGGATTCTGGCGGATAGTCTCCTCGAGCGGTTCCGGGGCCACGTTCTTGCCGCCGGCCGTCACGATCAGGTCCTTCTTCCGGCCCGTGATGGTCAGGAAGCCGTCCTGGTCCAGCGTGCCCAGGTCACCCGTCGCGAACCAGCCGTCCACGAACGCGTCGAAGTCGGCCTGGGGGTTGTTGTGGTAGCCCTTGAAGACGCCGATGCCCTTGATCAGGACCTCGCCGTCGTCGGCGATGCGGATCGAGGTGCCGGGCACGGGCCGCCCGACGGTGCCCAGCCGGTTCTGGCCCGGTCGGTTCACCGCGGCCGGGGCCGTGGTCTCCGTGAGGCCGTAGCCTTCCAGGATCGGCACGCCGGCTCCGAGGAAGAACTCGGATTCGTGCCGGTTCAGCGCACTGGCCCCGGAGACGGTGTGGGTGATGTGCCCGCCGAACGCCGCCCGGACCCGGGGGTAGAGCAGTCGGTCGAAGAGCAGGTGACGCAGGCGCAGGACCAGGCCGGGGCCGTCGCCGAGCCCCTGCTCGTGCCGCTGGGTGGCCTGAGCGTAGTCCACGGCGGTGCTGAAGGCGCTGGCGAACAGCTTCCCCTTGCCGGACTCCTCGGCCTTCTGCTGGGCGCCCGCCACGACCTTCTCGAAGATGCGGGGCACGGCCAGCAGGAACGTCGGCTTGAGGGTCTGCATGTCCGCCATGAGCTCCGAGGCGGAGCTGCTGTGGCCCACGAGGATGCCGGCGTGGAGACAGATGACCTGCACGGCGCGGGCCAGCACGTGGGCGAGCGGCAGGAACATGAGCGTCCGGGCGCCGGGGATCAGGGTGAAGGCGCCGAGCGCCGGGACGATGTTCTCCGCCACCAGGGCGAAGTTGGCATGGCTGATCTCGCAGCCCTTCGGCTTGCCCGTGGTGCCGGAGGTGTAGACGATCGACGCCGTGTCGGCCAGGGACGCGAAGGTGCGGTGGCGTTCCAGCTCCGCCTCGGTGACCCCGGCCCCGGCGTTCGCGACGCTGACCATGCTCGGGACGGCGCCGCCGTCGTCCATCCGGATGACCTGGAGGGGAGCACTGCCCAGCAGCTCCGAGCCTTCCGCAACGGCGGTGACCAGATCGGCCTTCGCCGCGTCCTCGACGAACACCCGGCGGGCTCCGGAGTCCTCCAGGATCCACTCGACCTGGCTGGCGGAGGACGTCTCGTAGATCGGCACGGTGACGCCGCCGGCGTGCCAGATGGCGAAGTCGGCCAGGGTCCACTCGAAGCGGGTGCGGCTCATGACGGCCACGGCGTCGCCGGGCTGCAGCCCGCCGGCGATCAGGCCCTTGGCGAGGGCCTTCACCCGGGTGAGGAACCCCTCGGCCGTGAGCAGGTCCCAGCCGGGCATGCTGTCACCGCTCGGCTGGCCGGTGCCTGCGGAGGCGGCCCAGGCCCGCGACGACGGCGCGCGCAGGGCGTAGACGGGCCGGTCCGGCGTCGCGGTGGCGCGGCTCAGCAGGACGTCCGTGACGTTCGACGCCGGGTCCAGCTCGGAGAGCAAGGGCTCGGCGTACTCGGTGATGGTGCTCATGACGGGTGTTCCAGTTCCTGTCGTCTCGGATCCGGGTCAGATCCAGGAAGGCATCCACATGCGCAGACGCCAGTCGTTGTAGCTGATGGTCTCAGCGGTCCAGATGGGGTAGAAGAACGCGGAGAGCAGGAGCACCGCCGCGAGGAAGCACGCCACCACCAGGAAGCCCGACCGGCGCCGCCAGGGAGGATCGCCCTGCCGGCCGAGGATGAGTCCCAGGGCGTAGCAGAGCCCAAGGATCAGGAAGGGCTCGAAGGAGACGGCGTAGAAGAAGAACGTGGTCCGCTCCGGGTACATGAACCAGGGGAGGTACCCTCCGGCCATGCCGGCCAGGATGGCTCCAGCGCGCCAGTCGCGGCGACCGGCCCAGTAGAAGAGGACCACCAGCAGGGCGATCGTCGCGCCCCACCAGATGAGCGGGTTGCCGACGCTCAGGATGGCCTCGGAGCACTTCTCCTGAGCGCCCGGGCCGCACTGCGGCGACTGGTAGTAGAAGGAGGTGGGCCTGCCGAGGATCAGCCAGGTCCAGGCGTTCGCCTTGTACGGGTGGTCCGAACTGAGGCCCTGGTGGAAGGTGTAGGCCTGGACGTGGAAGTCCCAGAGGGAGCGGAGTGCCGGGGGAAGCCACTGGACGCCCTTGCCCGGGTTCTGTTCGGCCCAGTGGCGGTTGTAGGCGTCGTTGCTCAGGAACCAGCCGGTCCAGGTGGAGAGATAGACCGCCGTCGCGGTGCCGAGGTAGAGGAAGAACGCGGGGATGCCGTCCCGGACGATCCCGGCCACGGCCCAGTTCCGGATCCCCGCCACGCGCCGGGCGTTCATGTCCCAGAGCACCATGAGCAGGCCGAACACGGCCACGAAGAACAGCCCGGACCACTTGATCCCCACGGCCGCCCCCATGGAGGCGGAGGCGGCCAGGCGCCACCACCGGAAACCCAGGCCCGGACCCCAGCGGAGCGCGGCCTCGGACGGGACGCCGTCCGGGGACGCCGCGGCGAGGGCGGAGAGCCGGGTGGCGAGCCGCCCTCGTCCGTCGCTGCGGTCCAGCAGGAGGAACGCGAAGGCGAGCAGCACCCAGAACTCGATGAAGATGTCCAAGATCCCGATGCGGGACATGACCAGGTGGGTGCCGTCCACGGCCAGCAGCAGGCCCGCGATGGCGCCGAGCGTGACCGAGTTGAAGAGTTTCTGGGCGACCAGCGCCAGGATGAGGATGGACAGCGTGCCCACGACGGCGGACGAGAAGCGCCAGCCGAAGGTGTCGGCCTGTCCGAACAGGTCCATGCCCCAGGCGATCATCCACTTGCCGAGTGGTGGGTGGACCACGTATTCGCCGGTGGTCAGGATCTGGCTGGGGTCGCCCTGGTTGAAGGCGGCGTTCGCGTCCTTGGCCCAGTTGCGTTCGAAACCGGACTGCAGGAGCGAGTAGGCGTCCTTGACGTAGTAGGTCTCGTCGAACACGAGGGACCGCGGCTCGCCGAGCCGGACGAAGCGGAGCACCCCGCCCAGGACGGCGGTCAGGACCGGCCCGAGCCAGAACCACAGTCGCAGGGTCGGCGTGAAGTCCCGCCAGGACTGGACGGGGCCCAGAAGCCGCTCCAGGAGATTCTCCCGGGTGTACGCGTCGCGGGGGTCCAGGACCCAGGACCCTTTCCCCTGCGCCAGGCGGCGTTTCCGGATCGTGGCGGAGGTCCGTCCGTGCCGGGGCGCTCCAGGGGACGACGCGGCCGGGGACGCACTGGCGGCGCCGCCGTCCAGCGCGGCCTCTTCGGTCTGGGTCACGTAGTCATGCTACCGGGCGGTGCCACCGGGGACCCCTCGGGCTGGGCCCACAGTGGCGAGGGTCCCGAACCGAGGCACGAGGTTTGGGAGCCACTGGGGATAGCGCCTCCCGCCCTCCCCAACCTCGCTCCGCATCGGCCGGGGACCCCTCGGGCTGGGCCCACAGTGGCGAGGGTCCCGAACCGAGGCACGAGGTTTGGGAGCCACTGGGGATAGCGCCTCCCGCCCTCCCCAACCTCGCTCCGCA
The DNA here is from genome assembly GCF_030816155.1 of Arthrobacter woluwensis. Classification (NCBI taxonomy): domain Bacteria; kingdom Bacillati; phylum Actinomycetota; class Actinomycetes; order Micrococcales; family Micrococcaceae; genus Arthrobacter; species Arthrobacter woluwensis. The sequence continues at coordinate 740,355 of NZ_JAUSXR010000001.1, forward strand.
TCGGCCGGGGACCCCTCGGGCTGGGCCCACAGTGGCGAGGGTCCCGAACCGAGGCACGAGGTTTGGGAGCCACTGGGGATAGCGCCTCCCGCCCTCCCCAACCTCGCTCCGCATCGGCCGGGGACCCCTCGGGCGGTAGGCTTGTCGCCATGGCTGAGCGAGTGGTGCAGGGTGAAGGGCGTGTGGTCCTGGCGGCCACTCCGATCGGCAACCTCGGAGATGCCTCGCCCCGGCTGCGGGAGCTCCTGGAGACCGCGGACGTGATCGCGGCCGAGGACACCCGGCGCCTGCACCGCCTGGTCCAGGGTCTCGGTGTGACGGTCTCCGGCCGGGTCATCAGCTACCACGAGCACAACGAGCGCGAACGCGCCGAGGAACTCCTGGAATTCGTCGCGGAGGGACAGACCATCCTGGTGGTGTCCGACGCCGGCATGCCCGCGGTCTCGGACCCGGGTTTCCGCCTGGTCTCCGCCGCCGTCGACGCCGGGGTGCTGGTCACCGCGGTCCCCGGGCCGTCCGCCGTGCTCACCGCGCTGGCGCTTTCCGGCCTGCCCACCGACCGCTTCACCTTCGAGGGGTTCCTGCCCCGCAAGTCCGGCGACCGCCTGGGCGCACTCCGCGGCCTGACCCAGGAGCGCCGCACGATGGTGTTCTTCGAGGCGCCGCACCGGCTCGAAGTCATGCTGGCCGCTCTGCGCGAGGTCTTCGGGACGGACCGCCAGGCGGCGGTCTGCCGTGAACTCACCAAGACCTACGAAGAAGTCATCCGCGGATCACTCGACGAACTCGTCGCCTGGGCCGCGTCCGGCGAGGTCCGCGGCGAGATCGCGGTGGTGGTCGGGGGAGCGGGGGAGCCCGAGCCAAGCCGACCCGAAGACCACATCGAGGCCGTCACCGCCCTGACCGCCGAGGGTCTGCGCCTGAAGGAGGCCGTCGCCGTCGTCGCGGAGGCTCAGGGTGTGAGCAAGCGCGAGCTGTACCAGGCGGTGCTCGCCGCGCGGAGCTGATCCCCACCCTCCTCAGGGGTTGTGCAGATGCACAGTGAAACAGGGGATCGCTAGTGCACCCCCGCGTAGACGTGCGTCACAACGCGGCGATAACTTGGCTGGGAAGGGTCTTCCTGAAAGGCCCACGCCCCAGTACCCCCAAGCACGAAGGAGTCGGACATGACTTCCGCGATCACCGCCGAGCGCGAGGCAGAGCTGCTCGCCAAGGTCCCCACCGGCCTGTTCATCAACGGTGAATGGCGTGCAGCCTCCACCGGCAAGACCTTCGACGTCGAGGATCCGGCCACCGGCAAGGTGCTGCTGAGCATCGCCGACGGCACGAGCGAGGATGCCATGGCCGCCCTCGACGCGGCCGACGCCGTGCAGGCCTCCTGGGCCCGCACCGCTCCGCGCGAGCGCGCCGAGATCCTGCGCCGCGCCTTCGAGCTGGTCACCGAGCGCGCCGACGACTTCGCCCTGCTCATGACCCTCGAGATGGGCAAGCCCCTGGCCGAGGCCCGTGGCGAGGTCACCTACGGCGCCGAGTTCCTGCGCTGGTTCTCCGAGGAGACCGTGCGTGACTACGGCCGTTACCTCACCACCCCCGAGGGCAAGAACAAGATCCTCGTGCAGCGCAAGCCGGTCGGCCCCTGCCTGCTCATCACCCCGTGGAACTTCCCGCTGGCCATGGCCACCCGTAAGATCGCTCCGGCCATCGCCGCCGGCTGCACCATGGTGATCAAGCCCGCCAAGTTCACCCCGCTCACCACGCAGCTCTTCGTGGCCACCCTGGTCGAGGCCGGTGTCCCGGCCGGCGTCGTGAACGTCGTGTCCTCCTCCAGCGCCTCCTCCATCTCCGGCCCGATCATGAAGGACTCCCGCCTCCGCAAGGTGTCCTTCACCGGCTCCACCGCCGTGGGCAAGCGCCTGATCGCCGATGCCGCCAACAACGTGCTCCGCACCTCCATGGAACTCGGCGGCAACGCCCCGTTCCTGGTCTTCGAGGACGCCGATCTGGACAAGGCCGTCGAGGGCGCCATGGCCGCCAAGATGCGCAACATGGGCGAGGCGTGCACGGCCGCCAACCGCTTCCTGGTCCACGAGTCCGTGGCTGAGGAGTTCACCGCGAAGTTCTCCGCCGCCATGGCCGCCCTCAGCACGGGACGCGGCACCGAATCCGAGACCAATGTCGGCCCGCTCATCGACTCCGGTGCCCGTGACGATGTCCACGCGCTGGTGACCGCGGCCATCGAGGCCGGCGCCACCGTCGCGACCGGCGGCGCTCCGGTGGAGGGCGAAGGCTACTTCTACGCCCCGACCGTCCTCTCCAACGTCCCGAACGACGCAGACATCCTCCGCAGCGAGATCTTCGGCCCGGTGGCCCCCGTGACCACCTTCTCCTCCGAGGAGCAGGCCATCAAGCTGGCCAACGCGAGCGAGTACGGCCTGGCCTCCTACATCTACACCCGCGATTACGCGCGGATGTTCCGCGTGGCGGAGCAGATCGAGTTCGGCATGGTCGGCTTCAACGCCGGTGTCATCTCGAACGCGGCCGCTCCGTTCGGTGGTGTGAAGCAGTCCGGTCTGGGCCGTGAAGGCGGCGCCGAGGGCATCGCCGAGTACACCACCACGCAGTACATCGGCATCGCCGACCCGTACGCCAACTGATCCACGGCACCGCCGCCTTCTCGCAACCGACGGCAGTGCTCCTGGTCCCGTGAGGGACCGCCACGGCGCCCGTCCGCCGCCCTCCGGGGCAGTGGACGGGCGCCGTCGTGTTCACGGGACTCCGGCGGCCGTCAGTGCCGCCGGCCACCACGCCACTGGCCACCGCGCCACAGACCTGAACGCCACAGCGACGGCGGGACCCAGCGGGCGCGCCACCGCGCCAGGCGTCCCTCACGCTCGCCGAGGGCCTGCTCGACGGCGGTGACCCGCTCCCGGGCCGCCTGCGCCGTGGGCTCCGCCTCGCCGTCGTCGGCCGGGGCGCCATACCGGGCGGACTCGTAGTCCCGCACCAGTTCCCGCACGGCCACCCGCCCGGACTCGGGCAGGCCGTCCTGAAGCCGGGCGGCGAAGGCCCGCGGCGTCTCGGCGTCGCGGGCAGGAACGCCGTGGTCCTCCGCCGTGGCGAGCAGTTCCTCCATCGCTCCGATCCGCACGCCCGCCCCGCTCTGCGCCGGTGAGAGCCGTCGTCGCCGCTGCCGGCCGCGCAGCACTTGCGGCAGGACCGAGGCGACGCCCAGCACGACGACGGCGGCCACTGCCCAGATCAGATGACCCCAGTCGAGCGTCTCCCACCACGGTGCGGCGACCCGCGGCGCAGCCTGCGGAACCGGGGCGGTGGTGGCGGTGGTCGACGCCGAGGGCTGGGGAGTCGAGGTGGCCGTGTTGGTCGCCCGCGGCCGGAGTCCCTCCGGGTCGAATTCCGGGACGTCGGTGGCGGAGGGGTCGAAGGCGTACCCGGGCACGATGCCACGCGAGGGGGTCGGCTCGAAGGGCACCCAGCCCGCGCCCTGGAGGTAGATCTCCGGCCACGCGTGGGCATCCTGGGCCGCCACCGCGTATTCCGTCCGCACGGGCGAGCCCTGTTCGCCGGCCTGGGTGACGCCGGTGGACCGGCCCGGCGCGAAGCCGACCGCCACACGGCTCGGCAGGCCGATCGAGCGGGCCATGACGGCCATGGCCGTGGAGTAGTGGATGCAGTACCCGCTCTTGGCCTCCAGGAACTTGCCCAGGACCTCCATCCCGGTGCCGTCGTAGCGGTGTTCCGCCGGGGCGGTCACCGAGTAGGAGAAGCCGGGACCGCGCAGGAACCGCTGCAGGGCCACGGCCTTGTCGAACGGGGTGGTGGCGTTGCGCGTGGCCTGCAGGGCCGTGTCCAGGATGGTGCGGGGCATGCTGGGTGGCAGTTCCATGAACTTGGCGAGGACCTGCTGGGGCGTGGTGGCGAGGGTCCGGAGCTGTTCCGAGGTCCATTCCGGGTTATAGGAACGGACGGTGTAGACCTCGCCGGCGCTTGTGGAGTTCCCGCTGCGGCTGCGGACGGTGAGGTTGTTGGGGTCGTAGCCCCAGTCGCCCCTGGCGCCCAGGACGCTCAACGGGTTCGTCACGAGCGGCAGGTACGGGCTCGTGAAGTCGTGGGTGCTGATCACCGTGGTCGGGAATTTCGCCGCACCGACGGCTTCCGGCGCTATCTGCGTCCCGACGTCGTCGAACTGCAGGACGGTGCCGAGGTAGCCGCCGTTGTATTTCTCCGGCTCCCAGCGGTCTCCGGAGAAGGAATCGATGGTGGTCAGCCGCAGATAGGGAGGCGAGGGTGCGTCGGTGAAGTAGCTGATGACGGTGCCCGTGCCCTGCTGCCGGAGGTTGCTGCTGAGCGACAGCACCGGGTTCAGGCCGTTGCTCTTGCCGAGCGACCCCAGCCGGGAGCCCTGCGGGAAAAGGCCCTCGGTGAATCCGGGCACGAGGGCCGGGACCACGAGTGCCATCGCGACCGCGGCCGATCCGAGCGCGGTGGCCCGGCCCAGTCCGCGGGAGGCGCTGTTCTGGGCGGCGCCCCGCGCCTTCTCCGCCGGGTTCTCCGTCTCTTCGGCGGCACGCAGGGCGCGCCGCGAGACCGCGAGAAGGATCGTGAAGAAGAAGGCCGTCGCGGCGAAGGGCCAGGCGCCTACGCTCGTGTAGTTCAGCAGGGCCGGCACCAGCAGGACAGCGAGCGCCGGGCCCGCCGCCGCCAGAGGGTTCCGTGCCCGCACCACGATCCAGTCGGTGAGCAGCACGAGCAGGCCCAGGCAGCCCGAGGTCAGAAAGGTGATCCCGGGCGCCGGGTTCACCGGCACGAACTCGTGCTCCACCGTGTTCCGGGCCTCGCCCAGGAGACTCCAGAAGCCGCCCCAGGCCGCAGGGCTCGGCAGGAGGCCGAGGAACGCCCGGTCGGCCAGGAAGAGCGCATTGAGGATCAGGCCGAGGGCGACGAGTCCCACCGCGTACGGGACCCAGGTGCTGCGGGTGAAGAACCGGGGGACGATGAGCGCCGTCCCGGTCACCTGGATCGCAACGAGGACGGGCAGGAACCAGGACCAGCCGTAGATGACCCCGGAGAGCCCGGCGGCGGCGGAGGCCAGCAGGGCGCAGACGCAGGCCATGACGGGAAGGAGGATCGCGCCGAGGCGGCTCCGGGGCGGGGCGAGGTCCTTGGCCGTGCTCATGGCCTGTCACCGCCGGACGCCGTGCTCCTGGCGGCGCTCGCCGTCGCTGCTGTCCTCGCTTCGGAACCGGGCTTACTGATACCGGGCTTGCCGGAGCCCGCCGACGGGCCCGCCCAGCGTTCCAGGAGCCGCGCCGCGGAATCGCCCGGGGAGGCCCACAGCACCCGCCAGCCTGCGGTCTCGAGCACGTCTCGCACTTCGGGGCCCGGGCTGACGGGCCAGCAGCTGATCACGGTCGCCTGCGGTGTTCCGCGCGAGCCTGCCCAGGACGCGGCCGTCCCGGCGCCGCTCAAGGTGCCGCTGACGAGGTTCCGCGCGTCGTCGAGCCCTAGGCGTCCCGTGAAGGCCACCAGCAGCCCGCCCGTCGCGGTGAGTGACAGCGGCGTGTGCTGCTCCGTCAGCTCGAGCGCGGCAAGGCACTCCGGCAGGAGTTCGGGGGCTTCCGCGGCGGCCATCGTCTCGAGTCCGGGATGCGGGGCGCTGCGGGACCGCTGGAAGGCGGGTTCTCCGGCGTGGTCCTGGAGGCGCAGTTCGTGGCCCAGTCCCGCGAGCCCCAGGGCGACCGCGAGGAACGTCCTGAGCTGCCATTCGAAGGAGACGGTGGTGCGCAGGGAGGCGGCGGCGCCGGGCACGGGGAACGGCGCGAGCTCGCCCCCGCTGTGGACGCCGGCGCGCTGATCCAGCACCAGCGTGATGCGGGGGAGCGCGCCGCCTTCCTCGTGCCGCACCATGAGCTCGCCGCGTCGCGCGGTCGAGGGCCAGTGGACCCTGCGCAGCGCATCGCCGTGCCGGTATTCGCGCACCATCACGTCGTTCTCGCTCGCACTCGCGACCCAGCTGGTCGTCTGGCTGCCGCCGACGCCGACACCGGCATGGCCCCGCAGCAGGTCCAGCAGCCCTGGCGAGAGTTCACCGGGGCGGGGGGTCACCAGAAGCTCGGTGCCCGGGTCCACGGTGTGACGCTGCCAGGCCAGATCGAAGGGATCACGGAACTCCGCGGTGACCCCGCCCACGGGGAAGACGCCGCGATGCGGAGGGGCCACCCGGTATTCGTAGGCCGAGACGGGTCCGCCGCGCGCCGCGCGGGAGGGGTAGCGGAACCGCGGCGAGCCGCCGAGGTCAGCCGGCAGCTGTTCCACCATCGTCGATTCGACCATCGACCCGCCGCCCGGCAGCCGGGCCCAGCGTGCCTTCCAGCCTGTGCGGCCCGGACCGCCCGGCACTCCGGCGGAGGCGCTGACGAAAAGGTGGACGACCGTCGTCGTGCCCTCCTGCACCGGCAGTGGATGGAACTCCCGGCGCACGCGGAAGCGCTCGTGACGGCTGCGCACGCCCAGGACCGCCAGGACCGGCAGCGCCAGGAGGAAGACGGAGAGCGTGAGGAGATCGCGGCGGCCCAGGATCCAGGCCCCGGCTAGGCAGAGAAGGGCCACCAGCACGAAACCCAGCCCCCGGCGGGTGAGGAACTTCGTGGGGGACAGCCTGCTCAACGGCCCGGCGCTCATGGCACCCGGGCCTGGTCTCCCGGCGGGGTGAAGCCTGCGGAGCTCAGGGACGGCCCGCCGGAGCCGGCGGGCGCGGACGAGGCGGCCCGGCGTGCGGCCTCGCGGGAGGCCGCGGTGTCCACGGGCAGGCGTTCCAGGATCCCGCCGAGAATGCTCGCCGCATCCTTGCCGTTCAGCACAGCGCGGCGGTCCAGCAGCAGCCGGTGGGCCAGGATGTCCTGCGCGACGACGGCGACGTCGTCCGGGAGCACGAACTCCTGTCCCGCGAGGGCCGCGTGCGCCTTGGCCGCCCTGAGGACGTGCAGCAGCGCGCGGGGGCTGGCTCCGAGGACGATGTCCGGATGGCTTCGCGTGGCCTGCCCCAGGTCCACCACGTACTCCTTGACCGGACCGGCGACATGGACCGCCTGGACGGTGGCGATCATGCGGCGCAGGAGGGCGGTGTCCACCACGGGCCTCAGGTCGTTCAGGGGCGAACGGCCCTGGTGCGCCTCCAGCATGTCGAGTTCGGCGGCGCGATCCGGATACCCCATGGAGATCCGGGCCATGAAGCGGTCCCGCTGAGCCTCGGGGAGGGGGAAGGTGCCCTCCATCTCCACCGGGTTCTGGGTGGCGAGCACCATGAACGGCGAGCCCAGCGGGTACACCTGGCCGTCGACGCTGACCTGGCTCTCCTCCATGCATTCGAGCAGGGCGGACTGCGTCTTGGCGGAGGCGCGGTTGATCTCGTCGCCGATCACCAGATTCGCGAACACGGGCCCCGGGCGGAACTCGAATTCCCCGCTGGCCTGGTTGTACATGGACACGCCCGTCACGTCGGACGGGAGCAGATCCGGGGTGAATTGGATGCGGGAGACACTGCCGTGAATGGCCCGGGCGAGCGTCTTGGCCAGCATGGTCTTGCCGACGCCGGGGACGTCCTCCAGCAGCAGGTGGCCCTGGGCCAGGAGCACCATGAGAGCGGTCCGGGCGGTTTCCTGCTTGCCGTCGATCACCCCGTTGACCGCGTCGAGGATCGCCCGCGCGGCCGAGGAGAACACCTCGGCGGACAAGGGTTCGGGAGCCGCCTGCTGGGAGCCGGGCAGCCCTGTGGCGACCCCGCCCGGGCCTGCGCCCTCGATGAAACCCGGATCTGACACGACCGACCTCTCCTTCACTCGGCGCGAGCCCCCAAAAGCCGAGTCTGACGTGGTGTAACGTGGCTCACTTCCTCACAGCCTACTCATCGCGGCGACCACGTCATAGGGTGGCGGGTCGCGGCGGGCCCTCGCACCCGATCGACTGCTCCACAGGAGGCCGTTTTCGGCCGTTTCCGGCCCGGAACGGCATCGTATGGAGCAGTCGATGGGGAAGTGCGGGGAAGTGGGGGAGGTCGGGGGAAGTGGGGTGCAAGCCTCGGAAGCGGGGCCCGTCGGGTCCCGGGTGCGGGTGCGTATTACGCTGGAATCATGTGTGCTCCCGAGACCCCGTTCGCTTACCGCCGCCCCGAGGAAGCCCCGGAAAACCGGCAGGACGGACCCGCGGATTCGGTGCGGTCCACCAAGGATGAGGCCGGCCGCAAGCGGAAGCTGGAATATCCTCCAGCGCCGGAACCGCTGAGGGTCCCGGTCATGGACAACCACACCCATCTGAACTTCCGGGACGGCCTCGTGGAGGTCTCGGTGAAGGACGCTCTCGACGCCGCCGAGGCCGTGGGAGTCAAAGCGGCCGTGCAGGTCGCTTGTGATCTGGAATCCGCGCGCTTCACGGTCCGGGCGCTGGACGAGGACCGCCGCCTCCTGGGCGCCCTGGCCATTCATCCGAACGACGCCCCGCTGTACGCGGCTCGCGGCGAGCTGGAGGACGCGCTGCAGGAGATCGAGGATCTCGCGGCCCATCCTCGCGTGCGGGGGATCGGCGAGACCGGCCTGGACTACTTCCGCACCCAGGGGGAGGAGGAACAGGCCATTCAGCACTACTCCTTCCGCCGTCACATCGACATCGCGCGGCGGCTCGGCCTCACGCTGCAGATCCACGACCGGGACGCGCACGACGACGTCGTCCGGATCCTGCTCGAGGAGGAGCAGCCGGAGCGCGTGGTCTTCCATTGCTTCTCCGGCGACGAGAAGCTCGCGGCCATCTGCAACGAGCACGGGTGGTACATGTCCTTCGCCGGGCCGGTCGGATTCAAGGCGAACGGGCACCTGCGGGACGCCCTCAGGACGGCCCGCCGGGACCTGATCATGGTCGAGACGGATTCGCCGTTCCTGACCCCTCATCCGTACCGCGGGCGGCCCAACGCGAGCTACATGATCCCGTACACGATGCGGTCCATGGCGGAAGCTCTGGAGACTGATCTCGATGAATTGTGCGCCGACGTCGCGCGCAACACGGAAGCCGCGTACGGCAGCTGGGACTGAGTCCCGAACTGCGCGCTGAGCTGGGCTGACATTGTGAAGCCGCGCCCGCGCCACGGGCGCGTACCGTACCCGACGGGCGGGATCTGCGCGACTCCGCGTGTCGCGGACGGCCTTCAGGGCTTGGCTGTTTTATAACGCTTCGGTTACAGTGGATGACAGATAGCCGGGGTCGGGGAAGGCCTGCGGACGAATGACACTTCGTTGTGAACCATGGACACCCGTGTGCCGAGAGGCCCCGGGCGCCCATCAGGCCTTGCCTTGCGAGGCCCCTGTTCCCCGTGCCCGGACGCACCAGTAGTTTGGGTAGTAGTGAACAAAATCTTCGCAACTGACGGAAAGATCAGTCCCGTCAAGGTGGGCGTCCAGCTCGCGGTGATCCTGGCCTTGGTCGGAGGCCTCCTGGCCTTCGTGGTCAACAACAAGACCGTGAAAATCAACCTCGACGGCCGTGTCAGCTCCGTCCAGACCTTCGGCGGCAACGTCGAGCAGGTCGTGAAGAGCGCCAACATCGACATCGCCGACAAGGACAAGGTGGTTCCCGCGCTGAACAGCGGCGTGCAGGACGGCACCGAAGTCCGGATCAACCGCTCCAAGGCGGTCTCCGTGGTCGTGGACGGTGCGGCGCGTGAGGTCGACACCCACGAGAGCACCGTCGCCGGCCTGATCAAGGAACTCGGCGTGAAGGACACCTCCCGCGTGTCGCTCCCGGCCGACGCCACCCTCGACGTCAAGGGCACCAGCCTCACCATCTCCACCCCCAAGAAGGTCAACCTGATCGTCCGCGGCAAGGGCAGCAAGCTGACCACCACCGCCGCCACGGTCGGCGACGTCCTCAAGGAAGCCAAGGTCGTCCTCGGCAAGAACGACGTCTCGGCCCTCCCGGCCACCGCTCCGGTGACCGCGAACATGACCGTCAAGGTCAGCAACATCGACAAGAGCCGCACGGCCACCGTGAAGGAAGCGATTCCGTTCGACGTGGTCAAGACCGATTCCGCCAAGCTCGACAAGGGCGTGGAGAAGGTCACCACCGAGGGCGTGGCCGGTTCGGTCGAGAAGACCTTCCGCCTCGTGATCGTGGACGGCAAGGAAGCGACCCGCACCCTGGTCACCAGCAAGGTCACGGCCGAGCCCGTGACGCAGCGTGTGGAGGTCGGCACCAAGGAAGCCCCCGTGGCTCCCGCCACCCCGGCCGCGTCCAACACCGGCGCCGCGGCTCCGGCCACGGTGAACGCCGGCATGTGGGACCGCATCGCCCAGTGTGAGTCGACCGGCAACTGGTCCATCAACACCGGCAACGGCTACTACGGTGGCCTGCAGTTCGACATCGGGACCTGGCTCGGCGCCGGCGGCGGCGCGTACGCCCCGAATGCCAGCCTCGCCACCCGCGAGCAGCAGATCGACATCGCCAACCGCGTGTACGCCGAGCGCGGACTGTCCCCCTGGGGCTGCGCCTGGGCCGCCGGATAAGCGGCGCTCCTTTTACCAGCTGAACGACGGCGGCCGGTGACCTCCCCACGGAGGTCACCGGCCGCCGTCGTCGTGTGTGAAGAACGGGGCCGCGGGCTGTGACCGCCGGGTCGGTAGGATTGTCGGGTGAGTGATGCACCCCAGAACCCCGACGCCGCGACGAACCCCACCCCGTTGCTGGGCGCCGCGGACATCCGCCGTCTGGCCGAGGAGCTCGGCGTCCGGCCCACCAAGACGCTGGGGCAGAACTTCGTGATCGATGGGAACACCATCCGCCGGATCGTGGCCGCCGCCGAACTGGACCCGTCGGAGACCGTGCTGGAGGTCGGCCCGGGCCTCGGCAGCCTGACCCTGGGCCTCCTGGACGCCGCCGCCCACGTGGTGGCCGTGGAGATCGACCCGGTCCTGGCGGGACGTCTGCCCACCACCGTGGAGGAATTCCGGCCGGGCGCGGCCGAGCGCTTCACCCTCATCAACCAGGACGCTCTCAAGGTCACCGAGCTGCCGCATCAGCCGACCGCCGTCGTCGCCAATCTGCCCTACAACGTCGCGGTGCCCGTGGTGCTCCACCTCCTGGAACACTTCCCGACCATCCGCCACGGTCTGGTCATGGTGCAGGACGAGGTGGCGGACCGCCTCGCCGCAGGACCCGGCTCCAAGATCTACGGTGTGCCGTCGGTCAAGGCCGCCTGGTACGGCACCATGCGCAAGGCGGGGGTGATCGGGATGAACGTCTTCTGGCCGGCGCCGAAGATCCACTCCGGACTGGTCGCCTTCGAGCGCTACGAGGAGGAGACCACGTCCCGCGCCAGCCGCGAGGAGGTCTTCGCCGTGATCGACGCGGCCTTCGCGCAGCGCCGCAAGACCCTCCGCGCCGCGCTGTCGGGCTGGGCCGGAAACGGCGCCGAGGCGGAACGCTATCTCCACCTGGCGGGCGTCGATCCGAGCGCCCGCGGAGAAACCCTGGACATCGGCGCCTTCACCCGCATCGCCGAGGCCCGGATCCCTCTGGAGGCCTGAGGATGCGCCGCGGCAACTCCGTGACGGCCTCCGCGCCGGGGAAGATCAACGTCCTCCCTGCACGTCGGCCCGCTGCGGGAGGACGGATATCACTCCCTGGCGAGCGTCTTCCTCGCGGTGTCGCTCCGGGAAGAGGTGCGGGCCTCGTTCCTGGACGAGCCAGGCATCCAGGTGGTCCTCTCACCGGACAGCACGCTCGACGTGGACCCGGAGACCATCCCCCTGGACGCCCGGAACCTGGTGTACCGCGCGGCCGCGCTCCTCGCCTCGCACTGCGGCCTGGAACCCGCCGTGCGCCTGGAGATCGTGAAACGGGTCCCGGTCGCGGGCGGCATGGCGGGAGGATCCGCCGACGCCGCCGCCGCGCTCGTGGCCTGCAACGCGCTGTGGGAGTGCGGGCTGAGCCGGGAGGAACTGGCCGCCCTGGGAAGCCGGCTCGGGGCGGACGTGCCCTTCTGCCTTCTCGGCGGAGCCGCGGTGGGCCTGGGCGTGGGCGATGAACTTACCACGGCCCTGGTGCACGGCGAACTCCACTGGGTGGTGGTCCCGGCCGCGTTCGGGCTCTCCACTCCTGAGGTGTTCGGTCGTCTCGACGCTCTCCGCGAGGCCGAAGGCTATGCCGCGCCGGAGCCTGACTCCGTGGACGCCGCGATCCTGGCGGCCCTGCGCACCCCGGACAGCCATGTGCTGTCCACGCTCATGGTCAACGACCTCCAGCGGGCCGCGCTGGACCTGGCCCCTGAACTGCGCGACGTGCTCGGCCTGGGGGAGTCCCTGGGCGCCCTCGCGGGGATCGTGTCCGGCTCCGGCCCTACGGTCGCGTTCCTCTGCGAGGATACGACGGCGGCCCGCGCTCTCGCGGACGGCTTCAGCCACCGCGGCCTGGGGTCCTTCGTGCTCACGGCGCCGTCGCCGGGAGCCTACGTGCACCAATGAGCACATGCACCCTTGAGTAAAGGCACCCTTGAGTAGATCCACCCACGAGGCGGGGCCGGGCGCAGAGTCCGGCCGGACTGCCTACGATGGATAGGTTCAGCGTGCCGTGTGGCCGGGTCCTCCGGATCCCCACGGCACCACCTCTGGACCACACGGCCTTCTGAACACGACACACTGACGAAAGCAGCACATGGCACATCTTCTGGGCGGCGAGAATCTCGCCGTGTCCTTCGGCACCCGCACCGTCCTGGACGGCGTCACGGTGGGACTCGAGGACGGCGACCGGATCGGGATCGTGGGCCGCAACGGCGATGGCAAGTCCACGCTCATGCGGTTCCTGGCCCAGCGCGCGCAGCCCGACGACGGCCGCGTGACGCAGCGCCGCGACCTGCGGGTGGGATACCTGGACCAGCAGGACGTGCTGGACGGGGACGACACCGTGGGCCAGGCGATCGTCGGGGACATGGCGGATCACGAATGGGCCGCCGATCCGAAGATCCGCGAGATCATGGGCGGTCTGGTGGGGGACGTGGACTGGGACTCGAACGTCCACAGCCTCTCGGGCGGTCAGAAGCGCCGCGTCGCGCTGGCGAAGCTCCTGATCGGTGACCACGACGTCATCATGCTGGACGAGCCCACCAACCATCTCGACGTCGAGGGCGTGGCGTGGCTGGCCCGTCACCTGAAGAACCGCTGGCGTGCCACTGAGGGCGCGTTCCTGGTGGTCACCCACGACCGCTGGTTCCTGGACGAGATCTGCACCAAGACCTGGGAGGTCCACGACGGTGTGGTGGACCCGTTCGAAGGCGGCTACGCGGCGTACGTCCTGGCCCGTGCCGAGCGGGACCGCATGGCGTCCGTCGTAGAGGCCAAGCGCGAGCAGCTCGTGAAGAAGGAACTCGCCTGGCTCCGCCGGGGCGCCCCGGCGCGCACCTCCAAGCCGAAGTTCCGGATCGAGGCGGCCAATGCCCTGATCGCGGATGTTCCCGAGCCTCGAGACACTCTGGCCCTGAGCAAGATGGCCACGGCCCGCCTGGGCAAGGACGTCATCGACCTGGAGAACGTCACCCTGGACCGCCGCCCCGCACCGGGCGAGGCCGAGGACCAGAGCGGGACGCCGCTCTTCGACAACATCACCCTGCGCCTCGCCCCGGGCGAGCGCGTCGGCCTGGTCGGCGTGAACGGCGCCGGCAAGTCCACCCTCCTGCGCCTGCTGTCCGGCGAGGTCGCGCCCACGAGCGGCAAGGTGAAGCGCGGCAAGACCGTGGTCCCGGCCGTGCTGAGTCAGGAAGTGCACGAACTGCGCGAGGTGGACGATCTGCGCGTGGTCGAGCTGATCGAGCGCGAGAAGCGGTCCTTCAGCGTGGGCGGCAAAGACCTCACGGCCGGGCAGCTCGTCGAGCAGCTCGGGTTCACGAACGCCCGTCAGTGGACGCCCATCCGGGACCTCTCCGGTGGTGAGCGGCGGCGTCTCCAGCTCCTGCGCCTCCTGGTGGGTGAGCCCAATGTGCTCATGCTCGACGAGCCCACCAACGACCTGGACACGGACACCCTCGCCGCGGTGGAGGATGTCCTGGACGGCTGGCCGGGCACGCTCGTGGTCGTCAGTCACGACCGGTACCTGCTCGAACGCGTGACGGATCACCAGATCGCGTTGCTGGGCGACGGCAAGATCCGCGGGCTTCCGCGGGGCGTGGATCAGTATCTGGAGCTGCGCGAGGCGGCACTGGCCGGTTCGTCCGCCAAGACGAGCGGCCCGACGGCGGCCGGCGGCTCCGGCGCGGCGGGCACCCCGGGCGGCGGCGCGCCGTCGTCGGGGGCCAGCGAGGCGGAGAAGCGCGAGGCACGCAAGAACATCAACCGGATCGAACGCCAGCTCGGCAAGCTCGCGCAGCAGGAGGAGAAGCTGCACGGGCAGATGGCCACGGCCTCCGAGAAGGCCGACTTCGACGCCCTCGGCGGGCTGAACACCCAGCTCAACGAGGTGCTCGAGGAGAAGGAGACCCTGGAGATGGAGTGGCTCGAAGCCGCCGAGGTCCTGGGGGAGTAACACCCTCCCCTGACTTTCCGATCGACTGCTCCGTAGGATGCCGTTTTCCTCGATTTTCGGGGGATTTCGACATCCTGTGGAGCAGTCGATTTTTTTGGGAAGGGCTTGGACCTCAGGGAACGGATCGGGGCCTGGGTTGACCGGGCGCGAGAGAGGTCCCGGGGAGCGGCGGTGAAGACCCGGGACGCTGCCTAGGCTGAGGCACACGTCCGGCCGGAAACGGGCCGGAGCCGAGTTCCGGGGAGGGCCGTGCCGTTCCATGATCTGCTGCACCTGGCCGCGGTGATGCTCACCGCCGTCGCGGTCGGGGTGCATCCGGGCTGGCGTGACCGCCCGCGGCTGCCCCGACTGACCGGCTGTGTCCTCATGCTCGTCGCGATGGTGGACGTGGCCTATCTTGGGCTGCTGAGCGTCGTGGTCTGGGTGCCGCTGCTGGTGCTGTCGGCCATCGCGCTGTCGGCGCTGAGCCGGCGGGAACGTCAGGGTTGCGTCGCCACCCTGCACGACAGCCTCGGACTCCTCGTCATGGCGGTGCTCCTCATCTTCATGCATCCGGCTGCGGCCCCGGGATTCACCGCTTCGACGGCGCATAGTGGCCACGCGTCCGCAGGAGGGCTGCTGGGGATAATGACCGTCGTGCTGGTGCTCTGTCACGTCGCGGGTTCGCTGTGGGGCGTGGCGCGGGCCCCGGGGTCCGCCGTGCGCGGCCAGTATCTCCTCATGGGCGGAGCGACGGCGCTCATGTCCGCCGCCGTCCTCGGCTGATCCAGGCCGGGGCAGGCTCAGCGTTCCTGTTCCGCCAGATCGGGCGTCCCGGACACCGGGTCTTCCAGCGTCCGGCCGCCACCGCGCTGGGCCGCCGCGCCGGCGAACACCACGAGTGCGATCCCGAGCATCTGCATCACGGTGGGCATCTGGCTGAGGATCAGCAGACCGATCAGGATGCCGAACGCCGGCTCGATCGCCAGGAGCGTGCCGAACGCCGTGTGGTTCATGCGGCGCAGCGCGAGCATCTCCAGGCCGAACGAGATGACCGGCGTGATGAGCGCGATTCCCGCGATGACCAGGAGCAGCACCCAGTCCAGATCGCCGTCGAGCACCTGGGGAAGGCCGACGGCGGTGGTCGCGACGGCGGCGACCGGGATGGTGAGCGCCAGGCCGCTGATGCCGGAGAACCGGTCGCCGACCAGCTGAGTGAGCACGTTGTACAGGCCCCAGCAGGCCCCGGCCAGTAGGGCGAAGCCGACGCCCAGCAGGTCCACGCCGCCGTGCCAGGGCTCGGTGAGGAGCACGACGCCGAGCAGTGCGATCACGGGCCAGATGAGCGCCTTGCGCTGTTTGCCGGCCAGCCCGGCGACGGTGAGCGGTCCGAGGAATTCGATCGCCACGGCGGTGCCGAGGGGGATCCGTTCCACGGCCGCGAGGAAGAACGTGGTCATGAACCCGGTGACGACGCCCAGCGCCAGCAGCTTCGGGACATCCTGCCGAGTGATCGAGCGGAAGGACGGCCGCGCGATGAGCAAGAGGAAGACGGCCCCGAAACACATGCGCAGCCAGGCGGTCCCACCGGGTCCGATGTGCTCGATGACCCCGACCGACAACGCGTTCGAGATCTGGATCATGAGCATGGCGGCGATCGCCATGGACCAGGCGGGGATCCGCACGGTGCCGTTCCGGGTGGTCATGATGCTCCATTCGTGGGGTGGTTCGAGTGAGAAGTCGAGAGGGGCGCTGATGCGCGGTGTTCGAAAGTGCGGCGTCCACCACTGTGCTGGACCGTCACCGGCGGACCGTCGCCATCGGCGCGGCGCCGTCGGGTGGCGGCGGGTGGTTGAACCGCGACGGCTGCCGTCAGCCGTGCTCCGCGTCCAGCGTCCGCGGGGTGCCGACGCCGGGTTCGTGGACCGTGAGGAGGAATCTGGCAGGGTCCGTGTGAGGGTTCCGGTAGGAGTGGTCCGAGTCGCCGAAGAAGGAGAGTGCGTCGCCGGTGCCGAGTTCGTAGCTCTGCCCGTCCACCGTCACGACGATCGCGCCCACCTGCACCTGGAGGAGTTCCCGGGTGCCCTCGGAGTGCGCTTCGCTGACGTGGAGTTCGCCGGGCGCCAGGGTCCAGTCCCAGAGCTCCACCACGTCCGGTGGCTGCGTCCCGGCGACCAGCACACCCCGGCCACCGGCTGCTCCGGTCCAGAGGACCGCCCCCTCCCCGTGCCGCGTCACCTTCGCCGCGCGGGTCGCGGGTGGCTCGACGAGCGCGGGGAGCCCGACGCCGAGTGCGTCACTGAGCCGCAGCAGGGTGCCGACGCTGGGGTTCACGGAGCCCTGCTCCACGTTGACGACCATGCGGCGGCTCACGCCCGCGGCGTCGGCGAGCTGATCCAGGGTCCAGGCCAGGGCTTTGCGCTCCTGCCGGACCCGGGCGCCGATCGCCTGGGCCAGTGATTCCGCCGCTTCATCCATAAGTGCATCATAATGCACGAAACGTGCACTGTGAAAGAGGATCCTTGCGGAGGGATACCCCCTAGGGGTATGTTGAAGTTGAGATACCCCCAGGGGGTATGATCGTTGTGAAAGGGGAACCACATGAGCAGCACCGCCACCGAGGTCGAACTCGACATCACCGGGATGACCTGCGCCTCCTGCGCCAACCGGATCGAGCGCAAGCTCAACAAGGTGGACGGGGTCGAAGCCACGGTCAACTACGCCACCGAGAAAGCCCGCGTCACAGCGCCCGGAGGTTTCGACGTCGCGCTGCTCATCGGCACGGTGGAGCAGGCCGGCTACGGCGCCACCGTTCACGAAGAGGAAGCTCCTCAGGACGACACCGAACTGAACTCCCTGCGCCGCCGCCTCTGGACCTCCGTGGTGCTGGCGGTCCCGGTGATCGTGCTGTCGATGGTTCCGGCGTTCCAGTTCACCGGATGGCAGTGGGTGTCCCTGGTCCTGGCCACGCCGGTCATCCTCTGGGGCGCCTGGCCGTTCCACCGGGCAGCCTGGACCAACCTCCGCCACGGCGCCGCCACCATGGACACCCTGGTCTCCGTCGGCACGCTGGCGGCCTACCTCTGGTCCCTCTACGCACTCTTCTTCGGCCACGCCGGCATGCTCGGGATGCGCCACGAGTTCTCGTTCGCCATCCAGCGCAGCGACGGCGCCGGCAACATCTACCTGGAAGTCGCCGCCGGGGTGACCATGTTCCTCCTGGCCGGGCGCTACTTCGAGAAGCGGTCGAAGCGCCAGGCCGGCGCGGCCTTGCGGGCCCTCCTGGAGTTGGGCGCCAAGGAGGTGACCGTCCTGCGCGACGGCGGCGAGCATCGCATCCCCGTGGCGGAACTCCGCGTGGGGGATGAGTTCGTCGTGCGGCCCGGGGAGAAGATCGCCACCGACGGCAGTGTGGTGGACGGGGTCTCGGCCGTCGACGCCTCGATGATCACCGGCGAATCCGTCCCCGTGGACGTCGGCCCGGGTGACGCCGTGGTCGGCGCCACCGTGAACACCTCGGGGCGCCTCGTGGTCCGGGCCTCCCGCGTGGGCAACGACACCCAGCTCGCTCAGATGGCCCGGCTCGTCGAAGACGCCCAGTCCGGGAAGGCCGAGGTCCAGCGGCTGGCGGACCGGATCTCCGGGGTCTTCGTGCCGGTGGTCATCGGCATCGCGCTGCTCACCCTCGCCGCCTGGCTCCTGCTGGGCCAGCCCGTCGCCGCAGCGTTCACCGCGGCGGTCGCCGTCCTGATCATCGCCTGCCCGTGCGCCCTGGGTCTCGCGACGCCGACCGCGCTCCTGGTCGGCACGGGGCGTGGCGCGCAACTCGGCATCCTCATCAAGGGCCCGGAGGTCCTTGAGAGCACGCGCCGCGTCGACACCGTGGTCCTCGACAAGACCGGCACCGTCACGACCGGGAAGATGGAGCTGGACCAGGTCCTGACGGTGGGCGGGGACCCGGCGGACCGCCTGACCGCGCTGCGCCTGGCCGGAGCCCTGGAACACGCGAGTGAGCACCCGATCGCCCGGGCGATCGCCCGCGGGGCCGAGGCGGAGGCCGGGGAACTCCCGCCGGTTTCCGGGTTCCGGAATGAGCAGGGACTCGGCGTCCGCGGAACCGTCGAGGGCGTCGGCGTCCTCGCAGGGCGCGAAGCGTTCCTGGCCGCGGAGGGGCTGACCCTGCCCGAGGAACTGCGCCGCGCCAAGGCCGAGGCCGAGGTGCAGGGGCGGACCGCCGTCGTCGTCGGCTGGGGCGGGGAGGCGCGAGCGGTTCTGACCGTCGCCGACCGGCTCAAGCCGAGCAGCGCCGAGGCAATCGGCCGGCTCAAGGGCCTGGGACTCGAGCCGGTCCTGCTGACCGGTGACAACGACGCCGTGGCGCGCAGCATCGCCGCCGAAGTGGGGATCGAGCGGGTGGTCGCGGAGGTCCTGCCGCAGGACAAGGTGGACGTGGTGCGCGGGCTGCAGGCCGAGGGGCGCGTGGTGGCGATGGCCGGTGACGGGGTCAACGACGCCGCGGCGCTCGCGGCCGCCGATCTGGGCCTGGCGATGGGGACCGGGACGGACGCGGCCATCGAGGCGTCGGACCTCACCCTGGTGCGCGGTGACCTGCTCGGAGCCGTCGACGCGATCCGGCTCTCGCGGGCGACGCTGCGCACCATCAAGGTCAATCTGTTCTGGGCGTTCGCCTACAACGTGGCGGCGATCCCGCTGGCTGCGCTCGGCTTGCTGAACCCGATGATCGCCGGGGCGGCCATGGCCTTCTCCAGCGTGTTCGTGGTGGGGAACAGTCTGCGGCTGCGGCGGTTCAAGGGCGCGGGGTCGGTCAAGGGCGCTGTCTCCTAAGCCCTCACGCGCTTTCTGTGAAGGACCCGTCCGGTGCCCGGGCGGGTCCTTCGGCGTTCCCGGGGGAGTGGATAGACCTATCGGCGTGACGTGGAACACGCTATAGTACCGAATGTTCGGTAAGTAATACTGCGCGCCCCTGAGCTGGAGGAGTGAAGCATGCAGGACCTGACTCCGCGTCCCGATGAGCTGGACCCCATCGAGACCGCTTCCGTCGACGAGCTGCGGGCGCTGCAGCTGGACCGCCTGAAATGGACGCTCCGTCACGCCTACGACAACGTCCCGCACTACCGGAAGGCCTTCGACGAGGCCGGGGTCCATCCCGAGGACCTGACGTCCCTGGAGGACCTGGCCCGTTTCCCCTTCACCAGCAAGGTCGATCTCCGGGAGAACTACCCGTTCGGCATGCTCGCCGTGCCGCGCGAGCAGGTGGCGCGGGTGCATGCCTCCTCCGGGACCACCGGGCGCCCGACCGTGGTCGGCTACACGAAGGACGATCTGGCCATGTGGGCCACGGTCATGGCCCGCAGCATCCGGGCCGCCGGCGGACGACCGGGGGACATGCTGCACAACGCGTACGGCTACGGGCTGTTCACGGGCGGCCTCGGCGCACACGCCGGCGCCGAGCACCTGGGTTGCACGGTGGTGCCCGTCTCCGGCGGCATGACCGAGCGTCAGGTGCAGCTCATCCAGGACTTCCGCCCGGACATCATCATGGTCACCCCTTCCTACATGCTCGCGGTCATCGAGGAGATGGAGCGCCAGGGTGTCGACCCGCGGTCCACCTCCCTCAAGGTCGGCATCTTCGGCGCCGAACCCTGGACCAACGACATGCGCCACGAGATGGAGGAGCGCCTCGACATGCACGCCGTGGACATCTACGGGCTGTCGGAGGTGATCGGCCCGGGTGTGGCCAGCGAATGCGTCGAGACGAAGGACGGCTTGACGGTCTGGGAGGACCACTTCTATCCGGAGATCGTGGACCCCATCACCCTGGAGCCGGTGCCGGAAGGCCAGGAGGGCGAGCTGGTGTTCACGTCCCTGACCAAACAGGCCATGCCGATCATCCGGTACCGCACCCGCGACCTGACCAGGCTGCTTCCGGGCACCGCGCGCACCATGCGCCGGATCGAGAAGATCACTGGCCGCACGGACGACATGATCATCCTGCGCGGCGTGAACCTCTTCCCGACCCAGATCGAGGAACTCATCCTCCACACCCCGGAGCTCTCGCCGCACTTCCAATGCCACCTCTCGCGGCAGGGCATGCTGGACGAGCTGACGGTGCGGGTCGAACAGCGCGACGGCGTCACTCCCGAGGCCGCGCACGCTGCGGCGATGACGCTGAAGCGGCTGGTCAAGAGCAAGATCGGCGTCACGGTGGCCGTGGACGTCGTGATCCCGGGCAGCATGGAACGGTCCAACGGCAAGATGCGCCGGATCGTGGACAGCCGCCCGAAGAGGTAGCCGGCGCGGCTGATAGTTTCGGTGCATGGAGATCATCGCTCGCGCAGGCCTGGGGGACGGGTCGCTCGCATTTCCTCATCCGCCGACGGTCTGTCTTCGTGCGGACGGGTCCGTCCTGGCCGTCGTCACCGTGCAGGACGACGGTGTCTTCGGGCTGGCGCTCGTCCACGTCACGACGGCCGGTGAGGTCGCGCGACTGCCGCTGCCGGAGGGCGCTTTCGGCGCACAGCCCGTGATCGTCGACCGCGAGGCGGCCGGCGTCGTCGTGCTCGTGGATGATCAGACGGCGGTGGTGACCGACGACGGTTTCGGCACCGCGGAGACAGTCGCGATCTCCGGGACGGAGGCCGTTGCGGAGCATGGCCGTCAGTTCCCGGTGGGCGGCATCGCGCGACCGGTGGCTGACGGTTCGTGGAGCGTGGTCCTGTCCGATCCCGTGGCGTTCCAGAATGCGCGGACCCTCGCCGTGCTCCGCATCGTGGACGGCGTCCCGGCCTGGGAGGGGACCTCGCTGCTGCACGGCAAGGAGTTCCCGATGGCCGGCGGGCGGACGACCACGGCGCCGGGCGGAGCAAAGGCGCCCATCGTCGGCGACGTGGTCGAGGTGGACGGCACGCGCTACGCCGCGGCCCAGGGCAGCGACTCCATGAGCCTCCTGAAGTACGGCTCCGACTTCTTCACTCTCGCCGCACTCGACGACGGCGGCCACGTCAAGCGGCGGGTGTTCGAGGAGCGCGGCTGGAAGAAGATGCCGGGCAAGCACGGCATCCGCGCCCGCTTCACCTCGGACGGCAGCTCCGCCATCCTGACGCCGGTGTTCCGCAGCGGCGAGTGGAGGGGGCGGCAGCGGCTCGTGGACCTTGAGACCGGAGCGCTGAGGGAGGTTCCCACGGTGCGAGGGGCCGCCGGGTTCGCCCTGGTCGATCTCCGGGGCGAACTCGCGCTCCTGGCGTCTGACAGCGAAGTGCTGCTCGTCCGTGGGCTGCTGGGGGCGGGTCCGAACGCAGCTTGACCTTGCACTTTCTCCGGGCTCAGGGTGCTGCGAGCCCGAGAAAGTGCAACGTCAACGGCGGCGCGGCGTCGTCAGACTGGGGACCCCGGCGAGGTCGGGGGTGTGGCGGCGGACGGACCGCTGCCAGAGCACGACGACGAGTCCAGCACAGGCGAGCAGGAACCCGTTGACGAATCCGAGTGGTCCCCAGGACGCGGCGTAGAGCCCCATGCTCACCACATACGCGAGCCAGTTGAACCTCCGTGGTGCGGTCATACACGCCATGCTACGACCGGTGCACGTGGGTGCGGCGCCCCCTGGGGCAAGAGTTCCAGGTTGACCTTGCAGTTTCTCGGGTTCACGCAGAGATTGCGATCCACCTCTGGCCTTGCGCGTTCGAGAGAAGGCCCGGCCCGACGCTGACTACGTCGAACCGAGCCTTCACGTCATCCCGCGCGCAACCGCGAGCCTTACTGCTAAGGAGTGTTGTACTGAACGACAACGTATGGAACCGCTCCCCCGAGATTCACCTTCAGTCGCGAGTAGAACTGGCCAAATTGGCCGTTGCTGCTACTCATGGCCCTGTTAATCGACCAAGCTCGGGATTCTCCGGGACAAATGGTCTGTGTGTTCCCGGTCCACTGAGTGCCACCACGGAACAGGGGGTCCGCAAGTGCGCACATCCCGTTCGGTTGGTTCGCTCCAGACCGAATCGCCACGGTCCTCAAGGTTCCGCGAGTGGGGGATTCAAGTTGCCAGGTGGCAGTGACAGTGAACTGAAAGACGCGATCGGCAGCGTCCTTGACCGTGAGATTTGCGACGGCACTTTGAATCTGTCGCACGTTCTGAAGCCTGATGGTCGCCTGCTCAGACGCGAAAGCCTGAGCTGGAAAACCGAGTGTCATTCCAAAGATCACTGCCAGCACGGCGGCGAGCTTGCCGCAAAGGCGCCTCCACGAATTCATGCCTACCCCAATCTGTTCAATTTCACACGAGTCGAATTCATAAATCAGATGGAAAGCTGTGCCGGGTGCGACAAAGGCGATAGCACCCGCAAACGTTTACGTTTATAAATCCATCGTATTCATCATCGTGGAGTGAGGCAATGATCTGGTCTCACAAAGATCAAGGCGGGTTGCGGAGGCGGCGCGAGGTGTGTGTTGACCTTGCAGTTTCTCGGGACTGGGGGCCCGTAAGCCCGAGAAAGTGCAAGGTCGACGGCGAGGGCCGGCAATCGCACCCGGCCCGGCGCCGCTTATCGCGTCCGGATCCCATCCAGGAGCAGCGACAGCACCTGGTCCGCCAGCCGCGCTGCGCCGTTCTTCTGCGCTGCGCCGCCGTCGCTCCGCTCCGGGCGGTACCACTCGCGCACCGAGTTGATCATGCCGAAGACGAGGCGCGCCGTGGTCTTGGCGTCGACGTCCGAGCGGATGCCGCCCTGGTCGATCGCCTCCTGGACCACGGCGGCCACCGCGTGGTTGTACGTCCTTCGCTGCTCCAGGGCCCAGCGCTCCGTCTCGGTGTTCCCGTGCACGTTCAACAGCAGCGTCACGTAGGGGAGCCGCTCCGTCAGGATTTCGATGTTGCGGCGGATCAAGAACCGCAGCCGGTCGATCGCCGGGCCGGTGGTGGCCTCCGGCTCGGTGATAGTGGCCATGAGTGGTTCGAGCGCCTTCTCGAGGCCGAGCCGGAGCAGCTGTTCCTTGCTCTCGATGTGGTGGTAGATCGAGGACTTGGAGAGCCCGGACGCCTGGGAGAGGTGCTGGAAGCTCGTGCCGTCGTACCCGCGTTCCGTGAAGACCCGCACCGCCACGTCCAGGAGACGGTCCAGGGTGTAGGGCTCGCGGGCCGCCGGTTTCCTATCGGCGCTACTTTTCTCGAGAGTCCTGTCCTCGAGGGTCTCCTGGGTGCGCATCGGATCATCTTCCCACGGTGCCGCGTCAGCCGGCGGCGGGCGTGAGTTCCTTCGCCACGAGGGTCAGCACGTCGTACGTGGCCACGGTCTCGCCGTCCTGATTCCGCACCACGGCATCCCACCGGACCTCGCCGTAATCGGCGGAGTTCCGCGGCGTGATCTGCTTGACGGTGAGGTCCACGGCGATGGAATCCCCAGCCTTGACCGGCGTCAGGAACCGCAGATGGTCCACGCCGAAGTTGGCGAGCACCGGTCCCGGGTTCGGCTCCACGAAGAGGCCGGCGGCCAGCGACACCACGAGGTATCCGTGTGCCACGATCCCGCCGAACAGGGGGTTGGCTGCGGCGGCCTCCGGATCGGTGTGTGCGTAGAACCGGTCGCCCGTGAAGTCGGCGAAGTGGTCGATGTCCTCGAGGGTCACGGTGCGGGGCGCGGAGCTGATGCCGTCCCCGATCTTCAGTTCCGCGAGGCTCTTCCGGAACGGGTGCACCTCGCCCACATCGCGGCGGGAACCGGTGGTCCAGCGCCCGGTGATGGCGGTGATCATGTCGGGCGAGCCCTGGATGGCCGTGCGCTGCATGTGGTGCAGGATGCCGCGGATGCCACCGAGCTCCTCGCCACCGCCCGCGCGGCCCGGACCGCCGTGGACCAGCACCGGCAGAGGGCTGCCGTGCCCGGTCGACTCGCCGGCGTCGTCGCGGTCCAGGACCAGCACGCGGCCATGCCACGGCGCGAGGCCCAGCGTGACCTCGCGGGCGATCCGCGGATCGTGCGTCACGAGCGACGCCGCCAGGCTGCCCTTGCCGCGCGCCGCCAGGGCGATCGCCTCCTCCGTGGTCCGGTACGTCAGCACCGTGCTCACGGGGCCGAAAGGCTCGACGTCGTGCGGCTCGCTCGCGCCCTCGCGCGCCTTCAGGAGGACGGGGGAGAGGAAGGCGCCGGCCTCGGCGTCGGCGCCGACGGTGTCCACCCGGTCCGGATCGCCGAACACGACGTCGGCCCCGCGGCGCAGCTCGTCGATCGCCTTCCGGACCTCGTCGCGCTGCTCGCGGCTGGCCAGGGCGCCCATGCGCACGGACTCATTGGCCGGGTCGCCCACCACGGTCTTCGCCAAGCGGCCGCTGAGGGCCTGGATGACGGCGTCCGCGAGGTGCTCGGGCACGATCGCCCGGCGGATCGCGGTGCACTTCTGGCCCGCCTTGACGGTCATCTCCGCCACGACGCCCTTGATGAAGAGGTCGAACTCGGGGTCCTCGGGCGTGACGTCCAGGCCCAGGATGGAGCAGTTCAGGGAATCGGCCTCCACGCCGAGGCGCACCCCGCGTTCCAGCACGGCCGGGTGACGGCGCAGGAGATCCGCGGTGGACGCGGAGCCGGTGAAGTCCACGGAGTCCTGCTCGCCGAGGTGGTCGAGAAGGTCGCCCGCCGAGCCGCTGACCAGCTGGAGCGATCCTTCGGGCAGGATGCCGGATTCGATGATGCGGCGCACGACGGCCTCGGTCAGGTAGGAGGTCTGGCTGGCCGGCTTCACGATGCTCGGCAGGCCGGCCAGGAAGGCCGGGGCGAGCTTTTCGAGCATGCCCCAGACGGGGAAGTTGAACGCGTTGATCTGGACCGCGACGCCGGTCCGGGACGTGTAGAGGTGCTGGCCCACGAAGGTGCCGTTGCGGCTCAGGGGCTCCACGCCGCCGTCGAGCATCACGGTGTCGTTGGGGAGTTCGCGGCGGCCCTTGCTCGCATAGGAGAAGAGGGTGCCGATGCCGCCGTCGATGTCCACGAAGGAGTCGCGCTTCGTGGCGCCGGTGCGGAAGGAGAGGGCGTAGAACTCGTCCTTGAGTCCGCCGAGGTGCAGGGCCAGCTCCTTGAGGAGGAGCGCGCGTTCGTGGAAGGTCAGCCGCCGCACGGCCGGTCCGCCGACGTCGCGGGCGTGGCGCACCATCGCGGCGTAGTCGAGGCCCGTGGTGGACACGCGTGCCACTTCCTCCCCGGTGACCGCGTCCAGCAGCGGCTTCCCGGCGTCGTCGGCGCGGAACCAGTGTCCTGCGGCGTAGCTCTCCAGCAATGGGCTCATGGGAGGTCCTCTCGTGATCCGGCGATGCTCTCGACCCGCCCTCGCCCGGCCCTTCCGGGACCATTGCGCAAGGGGTGTGTCCTGTGCCACAGTAGTACAGAATGTTCGGTCAGTAAATAGAGCGAACCCTCCAGGAGGTGCCATGTCATCCGCAGTCGCCGAGCCGCAGCTTGAGGCGGAATTCGAAGCCATCGTGGGCCATAAGGACCGGATCGAACCCCGGGACTGGATGCCCGAGGCCTACCGGAAGACCCTGATCCGTCAGGTCGCCCAGCACGCCCACTCGGAGATCATCGGCATGCAGCCGGAGGGGAACTGGATCGGACGCGCGCCGTCCCTGCGCCGCAAGGCGATCCTGCTCGCCAAGGTCCAGGACGAGGCCGGTCACGGACTGTACCTCTACTCCGCCGCCGAGACCCTGGGCATCTCCCGCGACGAGCTGACGGAACTGCTGATCTCCGGCAAGCAGAAGTACTCGTCGATCTTCAATTACCCGACGCTCTCCTACACCGATGTGGGGACGATCGGCTGGCTCGTGGACGGGGCCGCCATCTGCAATCAGGTGCCGCTCTGCCGGACGTCCTTCGGACCGTACGGCCGCGCGATGATCCGTATCTGCAAGGAGGAGTCCTTCCACCAGCGTCAGGGCTACGAGCTCCTCATGACCATGATGCGCGGCACCGAGGAGCAGCGGGCCATGGTGCAGGAGTCCGTGAACCGTTTCTGGTGGCCGGCGCTCATGATGTTCGGTCCGCCGGACGACGCGTCGCCCAACACGGCGCAGTCCATGGCCTGGGGCATCAAGACCCACACCAATGACGAGCTCCGCCAGAAGTTCGTGGACATGTCCGTCCCGCAGGCCGAGGCGCTCGGCGTGACGTTCCCGGACCCGGAGCTGCGCTGGAACGAGGAACGCGGCCACTACGACTTCGGCCAGCCCGACTGGGACGAGTTCTGGTCCGTGGTCAAGGGCGACGGGCCGTGTAACGCCCAGCGCCTGGCCCACCGCAAGCGGGCCTGGGACGACGGCGCCTGGGTGCGGGAGGCCGCCCTGGCGTTCGCCGCCAAGGAAGCCGACGGAGCCCTTGAAGCCGACGGAACCGAGGAGACCCAGCGATGACCGAGCAGATCCGCGCCGAATGGCCGCTCTACGAGGTGTTCATCCGCGGCAAGCGCGGCCTGAACCACGTCCACGTCGGCTCCGTGCACGCCCCGGACGGTCAGATGGCCCTGCGCCACGCGCGGGACGTCTACACCCGCCGCAACGAAGGGGTGAGCATCTGGGTGGTGCCCTCCGCGGACATCATCGCGTCCAGCCCGGAGGAGAAGGACCCGCTCTTCGCCCCGAGCGGTGACAAGGCCTACCGGCATCCCACCTTCTACGACATCCCGGACAACGTCCCCCACATGTGAGGGGAGGAGGACAGCTCATGAGTGAAGCGCACATCCAGCCCGAAGGCGAACATGACAACGCCTACGCCGGTCTCCTGGTCAACGACGCCCACTGGGCGTTCGGGACCGACTTCGAGGACCCCCTCGCAGGCGTCGACACCACGGTGCCGGAAGGCGTGGACCCCGCGGAACTCGCGGCGTACTGCCTCATGCTCGGCGACGACGCCCTCGTCTTCTCCCAGCGGCTCTCCGAGTGGTGCAGCAACGCCCCGGACCTGGAGGAGGACATCGCCCTGGCCAACATCGCGCTGGATCTCCTCGGCCAGTCCCGGCTGCTGCTGGCCCGGGCTGCCGCCGCGGACCCGGCCATGGTGCCGGCGCTGCCCGAGGGTTCGCCGGTGCCGGACGAGGACCGGCTGGCGTACTTCCGCGATGACCAGCAGTTCCGCAACGTCCGGCTCGCGGAGCTTCCCACGGGCGACTTCGCGGAGATCATCGTCCGCGTGCTGCTCTTCGCCACCTGGCGTCTGGCCCTCTTCGAGCGCCTGAGCCGCAGCCGCGACGCCGTGCTGGCCGCGGTCGCCGCCAAGGGTGTCAAGGAACTCAGCTACCACCGGGACTACGTGGGCCGCTGGTTCGTGGTCCTCGCCCAGGGCACGGACGAGTCCCGGAGCCGGCTGCTCGCCGCGCTCCAGGGCCTCTGGCCGTTCACCGGCGAACTGTTCACCTCGCACGCCGTGGAGCGGTCGCTCGCCGCGGCCGGAGCCGGCGTCGACCCCTCCGAGGTCAAGGCCGAGGTGATGGGGGTCCTGGAGCACGTCTTCGACGCGGCCCGGGTGCAGGTCCCGCAAGGCGGTTCGCTGGCCGGGGTTCAGGGCCGTCTCGGCCGCGACGGGATGCACACCGAGGCGCTCAGCAGGATGCTCGCCGAGATGCAGGTGGTGGCACGCGCCCACCCGGAGGGACGCTGGTGATCGCCGTGGACACCCTCGAACGGGCCTGGGCCGCGGCCGCCCGCGTGGTGGACCCCGAGCTGCCCATGCTCACGCTGATCGACCTGGGCGTGCTGCGGGACATCGCGGTGGACGACGACGGCGCCGTGGTCGCCGCGATCACCCCCACCTACTCGGGGTGCCCGGCCATGGCCGCCATGCGGGACGATCTGCTGCGCGAGTTCCAGGACGCCGGCTTGGAGGACGCCCGGGTGCGGGTGGCCCTCGAACCGGCGTGGACCACGGACTGGATCACCCCCGAGGGCCGGGCGGCGCTGGCCGCCGCCGGGATCTCGCCCCCGGGGACCGCGCCGCGCCGCAGCGGACCCGTGACCATCAGCCTCCTGCCCACCCGCCGCGCGGTGCACTGCCCGCAGTGCGGGAGCGCCGACGTCGAACTCAGCTCCGAATTCGGCTCCACGGCCTGCAAGGCCATGTACCGCTGCCGGGCCTGCCTGGAGCCCTTCGACCACGTGAAGGAGATCTGACATGACGCTCATCGCCGACCCGGACACCGGGAGCCGCACCGCCTTCCACCCGCTCACGGTCTCCTCCGTCGAAGCGCTCACGGACGATTCCGCCGCCGTCACCTTCTCCGTGCCGGAGGAGCTGCGGGAGCTGTTCGCCTTCGACGCCGGCCAGTCCCTGACACTCCGCCGGGTGATCGACGGAGTGGAGCACCGCCGGACCTACTCGATCTGCTCACCGGCCGGCGCCGCGCCTCGGATCGGTGTGCGGGAGATCCCGGACGGGCTGTTCTCCTCGTGGCTCGTGCGTCAGGTGCGTCCCGGCGACACGGTCGAAGTGCAGCCTCCGAGCGGGAGCTTCCGGGCCGATCCGCTGCTCGCCGGACGGCACCTCTGCATCGCGGCCGGGTCCGGCATCACCCCGATGCTCTCCATCGCGGCCACGATCCTGACCCACCCGGACTCCGAGGTCACCCTTCTGTATGGCAACCGGACCACCAACTCCGTGATGTTCGCCGAGGAGCTCTCCGACCTCAAGGACGCCCATCCGCGGCAGCTGGACCTCATCCACATCCTGTCCAGGGAGCCGCGGGACGTGGAGCTGTTCTCCGGCCGGCTCGACGCCGACCGCCTCCGCAGGCTCCTCGGCGTGCTGGTGCCCGTGCAGGACATGGACCACGTGTGGCTGTGCGGGCCGTTCGCCATGCTCACCGAGGCCCGCGAGGTGCTCGAAGAGCTCGGGGTGCCCCGGGAGCGGATCCACTTCGAACTGTTCTACGTAGACGAGCCGCCGCCCCAGCTCCGGCACGCCGACCGCGTGGCCGAGGGCGTCACGAGCGAGGTGACCGTGGTCCTTGACGGCCGCACCACCACGACCGCGATGCAACGCGACATGTCCGTGCTGGACTCGGCGCAGCTGGTCCGGACGGATCTGCCGTTCGCCTGCAAGGGCGGGGTCTGCGGGACCTGCCGTGCCAAGCTCTGCGGGGGAGAGGTGGACATGGTCCGCAACTACGCGCTGGAGCCGGCGGAGATCGCGGCGGGCTTCGTCCTCACCTGCCAGAGTTACCCGGTGAGCGAGGAGCTCACGGTGGACTTCGACGCCTGAACCCGCCCCAGCAAACACCCGGAACACGACAGGAGCACGATGAACGAGGTCTTCCTTCTCGACGGGGTCCGCACCCCGATCGGCCGGTACGGCGGATCGCTCGCCGGTGAGCGTCCGGACGATCTGGCCGCCCTGACGGTGCGCACCGCGGTGGAGCGCAGCGGGGTGGATCCGGAGGCGATCGACGAGGTGATCCTGGGCGCCGCGAACCAGGCCGGCGAGGACAACCGGAACGTCGCCCGCATGGCCGTCCTGCTGGCGGGACTTCCGGACAGCATCCCCGGCTTCACGGTCAACAGGCTGTGCGCCTCCGGGATGACGGCGATCACCACGGCGCGGCAGATGATCGCCGCGGGGGACGCCGACGTCGTCGTGGCCGGCGGGGTGGAGTCCATGACCCGCGCGCCGTGGGTCACCGGGAAGCCGTCCCGGGCGTGGGCGAAGCCGGGGGAGAGCTGGGACACCTCGATCGGCTGGCGCTTCACCAACCCGCGCTTCGACGCGGACACCACCCTCTCGATGCCGCAGACGGCCGAACGGGTCGCCGAGCGCTGGGGCCTCGGCCGCGAGGAGCTGGACGCGTTCGCGCTCCGCTCCCACGAACGGGCGCTCGCCGCCCAGCGGGAAGGTCTCTTCGCGCGGGAGATCGTGCCGGTGGGGGACTTCGCGCAGGACGAGGGCCCGCGCGCCGACACGACCGCGGAGAAGCTCGCCGCGCTGCGGCCCCTGCACGGCCCGGGCGGCGTGATCACGGCAGGGAACTCCAGCTCCCTGAACGACGGCGCGGCCGCCGTCGTGCTGGTCAGCGAACGGTTCGCACTCGCGCAGGGTCTGACGCCGCGCGCCCGCGTCGTGGGCGGCGCCAATGCCGGGGTCGCCCCGGACATCATGGGGATCGGCCCGGTCCCTGCCAGCCGCAAGGTCCTCGACCGTGCCGGGTGGACCGTGGACGACCTGGACGCGGTGGAGCTGAACGAGGCGTTCGCGTCCCAGTCGCTCGCCTGCATCCGGGAGCTGGGCCTGGACGAGGCGACGGTCAACGCCTGGGGCGGCGCCATCGCCCTCGGGCATCCGCTCGGCTGTTCCGGCGCACGGATCGCGCTCACGCTGCTGAGCCGTCTGGAGCACGACGGCGTCCGCCGCGGCCTCGCGGCAATGTGCGTCGGCGTCGGGCAGGGTTCCGCGCTGCTGCTGGAGCGGGCATGAGCGCGCCGCGGACGGACGGTCCGCTGCTGATCGAGGAGCGGGAGGACCGCGTCCTGATCCGTCTCAACCGGCCCGAGGTCCGCAACGCGATCGACCAGTCCATGGTGGACGCCTTGCACGAGGCCTGTGCCCTGCTGGAGCGGGAGCCGCGCGTCACGCTCCTCATCGGTTCCGGGGGCACCTTCGCGGCCGGGGCGGACATCGCCCAGTTGCGGGAACGGCGGCTCACCGATGCCCTGGCCGGCATCAACTCCGGGGTCTTCGACCGCATCCATCGCCTGCCGATGCCGACCATCGCCCTGCTCGACGGGTACGCCCTGGGCGGCGGCGCCGAACTGGCCTACGCCTGCGATTTCCGGATCGGCACGCCCACCGTGAAGATCGGCAACCCGGAGCCGGGCCTCGGCATCCTGGCGGCCGCGGGCGGGGCGTGGCGGCTGCGCGAACTCGTCGGTGAACCGTTGGCCAAGGAGGTGCTCCTGGCGGGGCGCATCCTGAGCGGTGAGGAGGCCCGGGAGGTCCGGCTGCTGAACGAGCTGGCCGCGCCGGAGGAACTGGAGGCCGCGGGGCATCGCCTGGCCGACCGGATCGCCCGGCAGGCGCCGCTGGCGGTGCGGCTGAGCAAGGCGGCTTTCCACGCGCCGCGCGAGGCCCACCCCCTGATCGACAATGTGGCGCAGGCGGTCCTGTTCGAGACCCAGGAGAAGCAGGACCGGATGACCGCGTTCCTGAACCGACGCAAGGAGAAGGAATGAGCACGGTTCCCGAGACAGTGGGCGTCTACGGCGGAGGCCGGATGGGCGCTGGGATCGCCCACGCCTTCGCGCTCGCGGGCGCTGCGGTGACGGTCGTGGAGAACGACGAC
The DNA here is from genome assembly GCF_030816155.1 of Arthrobacter woluwensis. Lineage (NCBI taxonomy): Bacteria > Bacillati > Actinomycetota > Actinomycetes > Micrococcales > Micrococcaceae > Arthrobacter > Arthrobacter woluwensis. The sequence goes on from NZ_JAUSXR010000001.1 coordinate 772,224, forward strand.
GCTTCCGCCTCCTCCGCGCGGGAGCGGATCGCGGCGTCGCTGGCGAAGTCGGCGGAGAAGGGCGCGGAGGCCACCGGGTCCGTCACGGTGGTCACCGATCCCGTGGCGCTGGCCGGATGCCGCCTGGTGATCGAGGCGGTGCCGGAGCTCGTGGACCTCAAGCATGCCGTCCTCGCGAAGATCGAGGAGGCGGCTCCCGGGGCCGCGATCGGCAGCAACACGAGCTCCCTGTCCATCACCGCGCTCGCCGCTACCCTCAAGGATCCGTCCCGGCTGATCGGCCTGCACTTCTTCAACCCGGTGCCGGTCAGTGATCTGGTCGAGGTGGTCGTGGGCGAGCAGACCCCGGCGGCCCTGGCGGAGGAGGCCCGCGGCTGGGTGGCCGGCCTCGGCAAGACCGCCATCACCGTGCAGGACGCCCCGGGCTTCGCGAGCAGCCGCCTCGGCGTGGCCCTCGCGCTGGAGGCGATGCGCCTGCTGGAGGAGGGTGTGGCCAGTGCCGAGGACATCGACACCGCCATGACCCTCGGCTACCGCCATCCGGTGGGGCCGCTGAAGACCACCGACATCGTGGGCCTGGACGTGCGGCTCAACATCGCCGAGCACCTCGAACGGGAACTCGGGCCGCGCTTCGCCCCGCCGCAGGTGCTGCGGGACAAGGTGGCCGCCGGGGAGCTGGGCCGCAAGAGCGGGCAGGGGTTCTACTCATGGTGACGCTCCTGGACGACCAGCGGCTGGCACGCGCCTGCGCAGAGGCCATGTGGAGCACCGATCAGGCCAGTAAGGGTCTCGGCATGACCCTGGACCGGGTGGAGCCGGGCCGGGCGGTCCTCTCCATGACGGTCCGCGCCGGCATGGTCAACGGTCACGGCATCTGTCACGGCGGTTTCATCTCGACCCTGGCGGACAGCACCTTCGCATTCTCCTGCAACACCCGCAACGTCGTGACCGTGGCCGCCGGTTTCGAGATCGACTTCCTCGAGTCCGCCCATCTCGGGGACGTGCTGCGGGCCGACGGCAGGGAGGTCGTGCTCCGTGGGCGTTCCGGGATCTACGACGTCACCGTGCGGCGCGGGGACACGGTCGTCGCGTTGTTCCGTGGCCGCAGCCGCTCGCTCGGCCGCCCGATCCTCGAGGAGACCCCATGACCACCGGACCTGTGCGGATCGAGCGGGAGGCCGGCGTCGCCGTCGTGACGCTGAACGTTCCCGAGAAGCGCAACGCGCTCACCGTGGAGCTCAAGACGGCCCTGCGTGACGTCCTCGCGGACGTGGCGGACGACGGCGGGGTGCGCGCCGTCGTGCTCGCGGCCGAGGGACCGGCGTTCTCCGTCGGTCAGGACTTGGCCGAGCACGCCGAGGCCCTGCACGGGGGAGGCGACGCCGCGTTCAGCACGGTCCGGGAGCACTACTCGCCGATCGTCCGCTCGCTCCTGACGATGCCCAAGCCCGTCATCGCCGCCGTGGCCGGGACATGCGTCGGAGCGGGACTGGGCCTCGCGCTCGCCGCGGACTACAGGGTGTTCGCCGCCGGGGTGAAGCTCGGCACCGCATTCAGCGGGATCGGGCTGACCTTCGACTCCGGGCTGTCCTTCACCCTGCCCCGCGCCGTGGGTGACGCGCGGACCCGCGAACTGATGCTCTTTCCCCGGGTCTTCACCGCCGAGGAGGGGATCTCCTGGGGTATCGCGGGGGAGACGGTCGACGCCGAGGCGGGCCAGACGGCCGTCCTGAGCCGTGCCCGCGAACTCGCCGCGGCCCTCGCAGCCGGGCCCACACTGGCGTTCGCCGAGACGAAGCGTCTCCTGCTGGAGAGCTCGGGGACCGATCTCGATGCCGCGCTGGAGGCCGAAGCATCGGCCCAGGCCCGGTGTGGATCCTCCCGTGACCATGCAGGCGCCGTGGCGGCGTTCCTCGCGCGGGAACGGCCTGTTTTCACTGGTGAATGAGTGGGCGGATGTCCGGCCGTCTGACCAGGAGGGGGAACCGGCCGGGATCAGCGGGGGCGCAGTCCGTCGAGGGCCAGGGCGATGACGTCGCGGCCGAGCTGCTCCGGCTCGATGCTCCCGCCCGGGCGGTACCACTCGGCGACCGAGTTCACCATGCCGAAGATGAGGCGGGTGGCGATGCCGGCGTCGAGGTCGGCACGCAGCTGTCCGTCGGACTGGGCCGCGCGGACCAGGGCGGTGACGCGGGAGTCGAAGGCCCGGCGCCGTTCGAGGGCCGCGAGTTCCACGGGGCTGTTCCCGCGCAGCCGCAGGAGCAGGGTCCACCTGGGGCTGCTGGCGGGTGAGGGTGAGCACTGCGGCCCGGATCAGCAGGTTCAGCGACTCGGCGGCGGACCCGCCCCGGCTCACGGCGTCGTCCAGATCGGCTTCGAGTCCCGTGAGCGCCTCCTCCAGGGCGAGGCTCAGGAGTTGTTCCTTGGAATCGAAATGGTGGTACAGCGCAGACTTGGACAGGCCCAGGCGCTGCGCCAGATCGGCGACGGAGGTGGCGTCGTACCCTTGCTCATTGAAGAGCTCGACGGCGATGCGCAGCACTTGCGCCCGGTCGTAGCCCGGGCGTCCGCGACGGGGAGCGGCCTCGGCTGTCATGGTGTCTCCTCGAGGGGTGCGGGGTCACGGCGGGTGCGGCGTGAACGACCGGTCGGTCGGTCCTTGAAATCTAGCAGTCCGGTGGCCGGGCGGGAGAAAGGCGGAAGAGAGTGAGTGCGGACGAGAAGCACGAGCCATGGACCATCCATCTGGGAGAGCTCGATGAGAAGCTCGGCATCCGGGTCCTCGAACAGTCGGCGGACCGCGTGGTGACCACCATGCCCGTGGCAGGCAATACGCAGTCGCTCGGGCGGCTGCACGGCGGCGCCAGCGCGGCGCTCGCCGAGGCCACAGGCTCCTGGGCCGGGATGATTCATGCGAGCCTGCGGGGGAAGGTCTGCGTGGGCGTGGACCTGAACATCACGCATCACCGGGGCGCCCGCGACGGCGAGATCATCGCCACCGCCACCCCGCTGCACGCCGGCTCACGGATCGCGACGTACCAGGTGCTGATCACGGACGGCGGGGGACGGCTGCTCGCGACGGCCCGCATCACGAACATGCTGATGGACCCGAAGGATCACTGAGCCGTCGGTTCGCCCTCGCTTTCGGGCACGTCCCGCCCCCGCACCCGCAGTCCCGGCTCCGCCGACAAACGCGTGAGGCCATTCCAGGCGAGGTTCACGATGTGCGCCGCGACCTCGTCCTTGGCGGGCGCCGGCGGGGCGCCGGCGCCCGCCGCCGTGCGAGCGTCCAGCCACCACTGGCCGGTCGAGGCGACCATGCCCACCAGCATCTGGGCGTAGAGGGCGGCGTCCCGCTCGGCGTAGCCGCGCTGGGCGAACTCGGCCGCCAGGATGTGGGTCACGCGCCGGGTGATGGCGCCGAGGATCGTGGAGTAACTCGCAGTGGAGTCCGTCGAGGCCGGAGGCGGCGCATCCCGGACCAGGATCCGGAACCCCTGCGTGTGCCCCTCGATGTAGCCCAGCAGTGCCAGCGCCGCGCGCTCCAGGAGGATGCGGGCAGGTGCGGGCTCAGCCAGGGCGTCCGTGATGTCCTGCAGCAGCGCCGCGGATTCCTGCTCGACGACGGCGGCATACAGCCGCTCCTTCGCGCCGAAGTGTTCGTAGACCACGGGTTTGGAGACTCCGGCGGCGGCCGCGATCTCCTCGATGCTCGTGCCGCCGAGGCCCTTCTCGGAGAAGAGCGCGCGAGCCACCGAGGTCAGCTGCGCCCGCCGTTCGCCCGCGGCCATCCGGGTGCGCCTGAGGCCCGTCCGTCCACTGGTGGTCACCGGCACCCGTTTCTCCCCGAAGTCACCGGTCCATCATGCCTCACCTGCCCGGTTCGGGTGGGTTGTGGCGTGCGCCGCACGGGTCCGGCGGCCCGTCCGCCGCGGGCCCGGGAGGCCCTCAGCCCAGCTCGCACCTCGGCTGTCCGCGTGGCAGAATGGACTTTTGTGTCCGGCCTTGGCCCCGCCTTTTCCGGCACGGTCCGCTCTGGTGTAACGGCAGCACCCAGGCCTTTGGAGCCTTGGAGTATAGGTTCGAATCCTATGGGCGGAACGGCATCCCACGGCGACAGCCCGCGGATGACTGACCAGCCCGGTCGCCCCGTCCGGGCGCATCCTGGCACCGCGAGTCAGAATCGCAGATGAGGAGTTCCATCCGTGAGCAATGCCGAGAACCGCGCCGCAGCAGTCATCGTTCTGGCGGCTGGCGCCGGCACCCGGATGAAATCCCGCACCCCCAAGATCCTTCACACCCTCGGCGGCAAGTCGATGGTGGGCCACGCCCTGGACGCCGCGTGGGGCATCGAACCCGGACGCCTGGCCGTCCTGGTGCGCCACCAGCGCGACCTCGTGGCGGAGCACCTCGCGGAGATCGCCCCCGAGGCCCTCATCGTGGACCAGGACGAGGTCCCGGGCACCGGCCGCGCCGTGGAGCAGGGTCTGGCGGCCCTGGACGCCACGGACGCCGTCGAGGGCACCGTGATCGTCACGTACGGTGACGTCCCCCTGCTGACCTCCGCTCTTCTCGGCGACCTCCTCGCCGCCCACCAGGAGCAGGGCAACGCCGTGACGGTGCTGACCACCGTGCTGGACGACCCCTCCGGATACGGCCGCATTCTGCGGGCCGAGGACGGCTCCGTGCTGGGCATCCGCGAGCACAAGGACGCCGGCGACGAGGAACGCGCCATCCGCGAGATCAACTCCGGCATCTACGCCTTCGACGCCGCGGTGCTGCGCGAGGCCCTCGGCGAAGTCACCACGGACAACGCGCAGGGTGAGAAGTACCTGACGGACGTGCTGGCCATCGCCCGCTCGCGCGGAGGCCGCGTGGCCGCCGTCATGACCGAGGACCGCTGGCAGGTGGAGGGCGCCAACGACCGCGTCCAGCTCGCCGCCCTCGGCGCGGAGCTGAACCGCCGCACGGTCGAGGCCTGGATGCGTGCCGGTGTGACCGTCGTCGACCCCGCCACCACCTGGATCGACGGCACCGTCGAGCTGGAGGAGGACGTCACGCTCCTGCCGAACACGCAGCTGCACGGCGGCACCCGGGTGGCGCGCGACGCCGTCGTCGGCCCGGACTCCACCCTCACCGACGTGATCATCGGCGAAGGCGCCAAGGTCACCCGCACACACGGCTCCGGCTCCGAGATCAAGGCCGGCGCCTCAGTGGGGCCCTTCACCTACCTCCGCCCCGGCACGGTCCTGGGGGAGAAGGGCAAGATCGGCGCGTTCTACGAGACCAAGAACGTCACGATCGGCGCCCGCTCCAAGCTGTCGCACCTCGGCTACGCCGGGGACGCGGAGATCGGCGAGGACACCAACATCGGCTGCGGCAACATCACGGCCAACTACGACGGCGAGAAGAAGCACCGCACGGTGATCGGCTCGGGCGTGCGGACCGGATCCAACACGGTCTTCGTCGCCCCCGTCAGCATGGGGGACGGCGCCTATTCGGGCGCCGGAGCGGTCATCCGCAAGGATGTCCCGGCCGGTGCCCTCACCATCAACGTCTCACCCCAGCGCAATGCCCAGGAATGGGTGATCGCCAACCGGCCCGGTAGCATTTCCGCGCAACTTGCGCAGGCCGCCGTGGACGCACAGACTTCCACCCAGAGCGACCCCACAACAGAAGGCGAATAACAATGTCCGCAATCACCGCGCACGGCGAGAAGAAACTGGTCCTGGCGAGCGGACGGGCCCACCCGGAGCTGGCACAGGAGATCGCCAGCGAGCTCGGCACCTCCCTCCTTCCCGTGGACGCCTATGACTTCGCCAACGGAGAGCTGTACGTCCGCCCCGCCGAGAGCGTGCGCGGCACGGATGCTTTCGTGATCCAGTCGCACCCGGCGCCGATGAACAACTGGCTCATGGAGCAGCTGATCCTCATCGATTCGCTCAAGCGCGCCTCCGCCAAGCGCATCACCGTGGTGTCCCCGTTCTACCCCTACGCCCGCCAGGACAAGAAGGGCCGTGGCCGCGAGCCCATCTCCGCCCGTCTGGTGGCCGATCTCTACAAGACCGCCGGCGCGGACCGCATCATGAGCGTGGACCTGCACACCAGCCAGATCCAGGGCTTCTTCGACGGTCCCGTGGACCACCTGATGGCCATCCCGCTCCTGGCCGACTACATCCGCACCAAGGTCGAGGCCGACAACATCACCGTCGTCTCCCCGGACACGGGCCGTGTGCGCGTCGCCGAGCAGTGGGCCGAGCGCCTGGGTGGCGCCCCGCTGGCCTTCGTGCACAAGAGCCGTGACCTCACCGTCCCCAACCAGGCCGTCTCCAAGACCGTCGTCGGCCAGGTCGAGGGACGCACCTGCGTGCTCATCGACGACATGATCGACACCGGTGGAACCATCTCCGGCGCCGTCCAGGTGCTGAAGAACGCCGGCGCCAAGGACGTCATCATCGCGTGCACCCACGCCGTGCTGTCCGAGCCGGCCTCCCAGCGTCTCGCCGAGTCCGGTGCCCGCGAGGTCGTGGTCACCAACACCCTGCCGATCCCGGCCGAGAAGCGCTTCCCGAACCTCACGGTGCTGTCCATCGCGCCGCTGATCGCCCGCGCCATCCGCGAAGTGTTCGACGACGGCTCGGTCACCAGCCTCTTCGACGGCAAGGCCTGATCTTCACCTCCTCGACGCTTGGACCCACGGATTCGTTGCGGACCCACGGAAATTTCCGTGGGTGACCGACGAGTCCGTGGGTCTGGGCGTTTTCCGGCTGCGAGCAGTCTCCTGCTAAACTGGACCGTCACCTTGGCGAGGGAACCGATTCTCCGGTTCCGTGATCGACTGGGTCCTGGGCTCCCAGGCCGGCCTCACGGCCGCCGGGTGGCCGGACTTGTCCCGCCGCCCACCAGGCCAGGCATCCTTCACGGAGGAACGCCGCCGGCCGACTACTGAGAGGAGCCTCAGATGTCTGAGACCAAGCTCGATACCGAACTGCGCACCGAATTCGGCAAGGGCTACGCCCGCCGCGCCCGCGCCGCCGGCAAGATCCCCGCCGTCATCTACGGTCACGGCGCAGAGCCCGTGCACGTCAACCTGCCGGGCCGCGAAACCACCCTCGCCGTCCGTACCCCGAACGCCCTGCTGAACCTCGTGATCGACGGTGCCGAGCACCTGGCCATCGTCAAGGACATCCAGCGCGACCCGATCAAGCAGATCATCGAGCACATCGACCTGCTGACCGTCAAGAAGGGCGAGAAGGTCGCCGTGGACGTTCACGTTCACGTGACCGGTGAAGCCGCTCCGGGCGTCGTCGCCAACCAGGAAGCCACCACCGTCTCCCTCGAGGCCGAGGCCACCCACGTGCCCAACGCCATCGAGTTCGACATCGAGGGCCGCGAGGCCGGCGCACACGTCCACGCCTCCGACCTGGTGCTGCCGAAGGGCTCCGTCCTGCTGAGCGACCCGGAGACCCTCGTGGTCAACCTCTCCGAGGCCACCGTCTCCGAGACCGAGGACGAGGCTGCCGCTGAGGAAGCCGCTCCCGCCGCTGAGTGATCCCCTCCGGCCGATGGCCGGATGATGTTCGCTGAGAAGGGCCGGACCCCACGGGGTCCGGCCCTTCGTGCGTGCCGGGTGCCGGTGGCACGTAAAATATTCCGGTGAGCGAAACATGGCTGGTGGTCGGACTGGGTAATCCGGGGGCGCAGTATGCGGGCAACCGGCACAATGTGGGCCAGATGGTTCTGGACGAACTGGCCCAGCGGATGGGCGCACGGTTCAGTGTCCACAAGAGCCGTGCCCAGCTGGCGGAGGGCCGCCTCGGGATCGGCGGACCGAAGCTCCTCCTCGCCAAGCCGATGAGCTACATGAATCTCTCGGGTGGGGCCACCTCGGCACTGAGCAGGTTCTTCGGGATCGAGCCGGACCACGTGATCGCCGTGCATGACGAGATCGACATCCCCTTCAACACGGTCAAATTGAAGCTCGGCGGGGGAGAGGGCGGCCATAATGGCCTGCGTGACATCAGCAAGGCCCTGGCCACCAAGGACTACCTGAGGGTCCGGGTGGGGGTGGGCCGTCCGCCGGGCCGCATGGACACCGCGGACTACGTGCTCAAGGATTTCACCGCCACCGAACGCAAGGATCTGCCGTTCCTGCTGGACGCCGCGGCGGACGCGGTCGAGGAACTGGTGGGCTCCGGTCTGGTGGCCGCTCAGCAGAGGTTCCACTCGCCGTCGTAGACACTGGAAATACGGAGCCAAAGTCCCTTCTCCTGCCGCGGACACGCTGGTATGGTTCGAAGTAGCGAGCAGGGGGCATCGTGGTCAGTCGCAGGTCTTCAGGGGGCGACTGTTCATGAGAGGTGTCAAAGGTGAGTACATTCGGTACTGCCCACACGCCGACTTTGGCGTTGTCTGCAGCTCCCTCCACCTGGAGGAAGGTTCTCGGCGCGGTCGAGCGCAGGAAGTGGTCCGGCGCGGCTCACCGGCGCCTGATCCCCGCCGTGGAGGCCATGATCCAGGACCCCGATCTGCGGGGCATGCTCCTGGAAGGTCCCGAAGGCAGCGGCAAATCCTCTCTGGGCTACGAATTCGCACGGTCCCGTCCTGACATCCACGTGGTGATCCTCTCCGGAACCCAGGCGCTGCGCAGCAAGCCACTGGGGGTCTTTCTCAAATACCTGGACCGGATTCCGGACAGCGCCGATCCGGAGGGTTCCGATCCGGTGCCCGCCGAAGTCATCCCACCGCTGAGCCAGGCCATCGCGGAGGAGGCCAGGGGCCGGAGCACCCTGCTGTTCGTCGATGACATCCACCGCATCGACTCCGCCTCCCTGTCCGTGATCGTGCATCTCGTGCTGTCCGGACGGAGCAAGCTCCTGGCCACCGCACCGCGGGGCAAAGACGTCAACTCCAGCCTGGGCTGGCTCGTCCGGGACGGACTGATCGTGCAGCACCGCATGGCTCCTCTGAACCGGAGCGAATCCCGGCAGCTGATCCTCCAGTCGACCGGTCATCCCATCTCCGAGGCCGCTCTGAGCGCGCTCCTGCAGCATCACGGCCGCTCGGCACTCACCATGCAGGCGCTGTTCGGCGAGCAGGTCGAGCAGCGCCGGATCGAGCTGCAGTCCGGCCACTGGATCTCCACCCACCCCCTGGCCATTGAACCCCGGGGCCCCGTGGCGCGGCTCATGGCGGTCCGGCTCCAGCGCGAGCCGGAAGAACTCCAGAAAGCACTCGTCAAAATAGCCCTGCTGCACCGGGCGCCCTGGCGACTGGCGGCCGCCGTGGTCGGTGTGAAGACCCTCGTGGAACTTGAAGAGCGCGGCCATCTGCTCGTGGAGACCTCCCGGGACCGGCATGTGAGCCTGAAGGATTATTTCCTGGCCGAGTCCATCAGGGTCGGAAGCCATGAGAAGGCCAGTGGGGAGCTGCTCTCCGAGATCAACCTGGCGGCCGGCGGCTCGCTCATGGAACTCGAACCCTCCGAACTCCTGGTCCTGGGGCAGTGGCTGCTGGACTCCGGGCAGGATCTCGACGCCGGGCTGCGCGTGGGCATCGCCGACCACGCGCTGGCCAACGCGCGGCCCCTTCTGGCCGTGCGGGTGCTGCGGGACTTCCCGGAAGACGACCCGCGGGCCGTGGAGGCCCGCTTCCTCACGGCCACCGCGTACTTCGCCCTGGCGGAGGCCGAGAAGGCCTGGTCCGTGATCGCTCCGGTCGACGTCGAGGCGTTCGTGGCCCGTGATCCGGGGCCCGGCACGCTCGCCGTCGCCGCGATGGTGCAGCAAGCGCGCGTCCGGTGCCATCTGGAGCTGTTCGGGGACCATCAGGCGGCCTGGGATGAGGTCGCCACGCTGGAAGCACTCATCCGCCGCTTCGAGGAGGCGGACCGGACCGGCTGGAAGCGGACAGCCGGCGACGGCAGGCACCTGAGCGTCGCCGAGCGCCTTCTGCTCGCCGGGCTCGAGATCCGTTTCCACAGCGGGGACTTCCGGACGGTCGGCCCGGAGCTGGAAGAGTTATGGGAATCGCCGGGCGGCAGTGAGGAGCTGCGGCTGGTCTGTGGCAGCTTCCTGGTCATGTGCCATGCGGTGATGGGCCGTGAAGACGACGCCGTACGCCTCGCCGGGGAGGTCGCGGAGCGCCTGCGCCTGGCGCCGCAGGAGTACAAGGTGCGGGAGATCCACCTCGAAGGGCGGGTGCTCGCCCTGATCTGGAGCGGGCGCTGGGTGGAATGCGTCGACGAGCTTCAGGAACTCCTGGAAGCCAGCGGCCAGGATGCCATGTTCCGCGGCGGCGTCATGGAGCTGGGCGTCGGCCTGGCGTACTGCTTCGCCGGGAAATCCGATCAGTCCATCGAGATCCTCGCCTCCTCGATCGCACAGCTGGAGGCGGAACGGCCCAACGGCTACCTGTGCGTCGCCCTGGCGGCGCTCGCGTTCTCCCACGCCTCGGCCGGGAACGAGGAGGCAGCCCAGGATCTGCTCACGCGGCTGGATCGGCTCGAAACGGCGATGAGCTGGGCCAACCGCTTCATGACGGAGTTCTTCGTGCGGATGGCCCGGCTCGCCATGAACGACCTGGAAGCGGCGCGCCTGCTGGTCCGCTCCGGCCTGGAGGACCTCGAAGCGGGACGTCTGACCGCGGCGTCTCTCAGTCTGTTCGGCGCCAAGTACTACAACAACCACCGCGAGACCGAGGCCGTCCGGGAGGCGGGCCTGCTCCGGCAAGGGGCCATGGGCGCCATCACGGCCGGCTGGGCGTCCGCGGTCCTGCAGCGTGACCCTCAGCAGGCCCTCGCCGCGGCCACCGCGGCCGAGAAGCTCCAGTTGCAGGCGGTCGAGTACCGTTGCGCCGCCGTCGCGCTTGAACTGGCGAAGGAGAACGCCAGCGCCGTGTCCGTCGCCTCGGCCCGCGCCCACCTGCAATCGGCCGAGAGCGGCGGGCTCGTCAACCGGACACTCGTCTCCGTCAGTCACGGCGGCCACCTCACCCATCGGGAACTGCAGGTGGCCCGCCTGGCGGAACAGGGTCTGGGCAACCGGGACATCGCCCGCCGGATCGGCATCTCCGTCCGCACCGTGGAAGGCCACCTCTACCAGGCCTTCGCGAAACTGGGCGTGACGTCACGACAGCAACTCGACTCCTTGTCCGCCGCGTTGTCGGACACCACGCCTTCAGGACAGCCAGCGCCTGAGCATGAATGACATCGCGCGGCCGTTCGGCCGGGGACCCGAACTGGCGGAGGTGCTCAGGCTCCTGACTTCCGACGAGGTGCCCGCCGTCTTCGTGGCCGCGTCGCCGGGCATGGGCGTCACCACGCTGCTGCGCCGGCTCTTCGGCTCCTTGTCCGCCACACGCCCCGTGCTCTCCCTGCACGGCACCCCGGCCCTGAACCTCGTCAACTACGGCGTGCTGGCCGTGCTGCGCGGGATGGACTCGATGGGCGCCCTGTCCCTCAATCCCGCTCCCGCCCTCAAGGTGCTCCGGGCCCACTTCCGGGCACAGCGGCAGGCGCTCGGCGGCGACGCCGACGGGCCGCCTCCCGTGGTGGTGATCGACGAAGCGGATTCCCTCGACCCCGCCAGCAGCGACCTCTTCGCCTCGCTGGTCATGGAGGGGGACATCACGCTCGTGGCCTCCTACGACGCCCGGCGTCCGCTGGCGGGTCCGCTCAGCGAGCTCTGGGGGATGGGACTGGCCGAGGAGGTGGGGCTCGAACCGCTCGACCGCGAGCGCACGAGCGACTACGCCCGCGAGGCTCTGGGCGCGCCACTGCTGCCCGGCCTCGAGTGGAAACTCTGGCAGGATTCGGGCGGCAGCCCCATGCTCCTGCATCTGCTGCTGTCCGAAGCGCGACGGAACGGGGGGATCGCCCTCCGTCGCGACGTGTGGGTGGCCACCGCGAAGGAGCCCTGGTCGGGTGAGGGTCTGCACGCGATCGTCGAGGAACGGCTGGCCAGCCTGAGCCTGCAATCGCATCACGCCCTTAACGCCGTGGCGCTGGGCGGCACGCTGCGACGGAAGATCCTTCAGACCCGGTTCGGCGCGGAAGCGGTGCAGACCCTCCTGGACGAGGGCTTCGTCCGCTTCGAGGACGGCGATCCGGAACGGCTCCGGATGACGAACCCGGTGTACGGGGAAGTGGTCCGCTCCCTGATCCCGCACAGCCTGAGCCGGGCCATCCTGGAGGATCTGGAGACCCTCGAAGGAGACGTGGACGTGCCGCTGGTGATGCTCCAGCGGACCCGCTGGCTGCTCGACTCCGGCATGCCGGTGCCGCCGGAGCAGCTGCTGCGTGCCGCGACGCTGGCCTGCAAGCACTTCGATCCCGGTCTGGCCGGGAGATTCCTGAGCGCCGTGCCCGCCACGACGCACGCGGCGTGGGCGGAGGCCGTGCGGGCCCGGCTCGACTTCAACGAGGGCGAGTACCGGCGGGTCCGGGAGCGTCTGGCCGCACCCTGGCTCCTGTCCGACCGGGAGGCGCAGCTGCGGGTATCCCTCCTCGAGGCGGCCACCACCATCGCGGCCGGGCTGCCGCCGTCGGGCATCGCCGGACAGGGGCGGAGGCTCCGTGCGCTGGCCGCCACCGGCTTCACCGACGACGGCGGCACCGACTGCCGCGCCGCGCTCCTCCGGCGCGCGGAGGTGCTGGAGGCCCTGGCCGCCAACCAGCAGGGACACTTGGCCGAGCTCGGGCGGCTGATCGGCTCCCTCCTGGAAACCACCGAGAATGACGACTCACCCCACGCCCTGATCGACCGGACCCTGGCGCTGTCCCTCGACGCGGAGCGCCTCACGGTCCTGGGTGACTCTGAGGCGGCGCTGCGGCGTGCCGGACAGGCGTTCGCCCTCCGGCATGACGAGAGCCTGGACGTCTTCTTCCTGCCGGAGACCGTGATCGTCACGGCCCTCATGGTCTCCCTCGCCGCCGGAAGCCCGCAGGCCGCGCTGGAACTCGTGGCCCTGACCCGGATCGATGCCACTGGCGCCGCGATGGCGTTCGGCGGCGGCACGAGCCTGATCACCGGCGCCATCCTCGGGCTGCAGGGCGAGTACGCCGCGAGTCTGGAACCCCTGCTCGCGGGCCTGGAGAACCTGAAGATCAACGATCCCCAGCGGCTGCGCGGCTTCTTCGTGGCGCAGGCGTACATGGCGGCGGCCAAGACGGGCCGGATCGAGCTGGCACGGGAACTGCGGGAGAGCTACGAACCCGGCTGCACCTTCTACTACGGCCAGGTCATGGCGCCCCTGCTGATGGCCTGCGGTGACGCCGAGCTGGACCCCGACGGCCCTGGGATGGCGGCCATGGTGGAGACGGCCGAGACCATGGCACGGGCGGGATTCCTCGGGCTGGCGGCGCCCGCCTGGTCCATGCTGCTCGGACTCGGCCATCCCGGGGCCCGCGAGCACCTGGAGGGCCTGATCCCCGGGCTCACCGGACCGTGGGCCGAGGCGATGGCCCGGTTCCTGGAGGCCGCGCAGGTCCCCGACGCCCAGCAGATCCTCGAAGCCGGCCGCTCGCTGGATGTGCGCGGCCACACCGCGCTCGCCCGGTCGCTCTACCGCACCGCGGCGGACACGGCACAGCGCAATGGCGACGGCGTCACCGCCCATCACGCCCGGCAGTCGCTCAGCACGGTGGGCGACGCCGTCGGTGACGGGGCCGGCACGGATGCGCAGGGTCTTCCGAAACTCACGGGCCGAGAGAAGGAGATCGCCCGGCTCGCACGGGACGGGCACTCCGACGAGACGATCGCTTCCCTCCTGCACCTCTCCGTCCGGACGGTGGGCGGGCACCTGAGCCGTGCGTACCGGAAACTCGGCGTCTCCTCCCGACGCCAGCTGGCGGACGTCTTCAAAGACTGACCGGCACCCACCCGCAGCCGGGCCTCAGGCCACCCGCTCATGCACCGGGGCGGAGCCGTGCCCTGGGACGCCCGGACCGCCCCGCCGGGCCCGCTTTCCGCCGTCGGCGCCCCGTACCTGAGTAGTGGGGCGCCGTGCCGCCCGGAACCACGTAGACGACCGGCGTTCGGGGGAGCGGCGGGTGGCCCGGGCGGGCACTACTCGGGTAGTCCCGGTGGCGAGCCCGGGTTCTGAGCGAGGGTGGCCGGCCGAGATGCAGGTAGTGCCTCCGCGGGCCTGGACCGGCCCGCGGTACTTGACTGAAAGGGCAGTTCAAAAACCACAAAGAGGTCTCAATGTCCCGGTCTTCATCCCCGGTGGCGCATCGTGGCGAGAACCCGTCCCGGGTCAGCCCTGTGCGGTCCATCGACAGTAACGGTGGTGCGATCACACTGCCCGGCCGTCAGGCGCGGGCTCCACATGCGGGGTCGGCGGTGGAACAGCCTTCCGAGACCGAGGCTACCCCCCTGCCACCGTCGGCCCCCTTACTCCCGCGAGGGCGCACCACCCTCTGGGCGTCGGCCCACCAGGCCCTGGCGAACCGTGCCACTGAGCGCCGTGCCTCTGAGTATCACGCCGCTGAGCACAGTGTCGCCAAGCACGGTGCCACCGCGCACCGCGTGAGCGCAGCTGACGCCTTGGAAGGGCTTGACGAGCCGGCCGGCGTCGCGAAGACCGTCACCACCCGCAGGGCCGGGCGGCCACTCACCGCGGCAGGCGCCGGCGCCTGGGAGAGGGGTCTGAGGAGGAAGCTGAGGATCAGCGACTGGGCGTGCATCGTGGCCGCCGTGTTCCTGGCCCACACCCTCCGCTGGGGATTCGGCGCCTGGGAGCTGGGGGACACCTACTTCTGGGTCAGCCTCGGCATCATCGTGCTGTGGTGCCTGGACCTGGAGTTCGGGCACAGCCGCGATCCCCGGGTGCTCGGGCTCGGAGCCTCGGAGTACAAGGCCCTGGCTCACTCCGCCACACGCGTGTTCGTGCTCGCCGCGGCGGTGCTGATCGTGGTGCAGGGCGGGGTGCTCCGCGGATTCTTCCTTACGGCCTTCCCGTGCGGCCTGCTCCTCCTGCTCGTGTCCCGATGGCTGTGGCGGCGCGATCTCAACGGGCGCCGTCGGCGGGGCGAGTACCTGCAGGACGTGGTGGTGATCGGCCGGACCAAGGACGTCGAGTCCGTGATCCTCCAGCTCCAGGACAATCCCGCGGTCGGCTACCGGGTCGCCGGGGTGGCGCTCAACTCACTGCCGCGGAAGGCCGCGTATGGCAAGCCCTGGTACCGGATCCCGGTGATGTCCACCCTGGATGACATCGAACAGCTGGTCCGGCTCTCCGGTGCGAGCATCGTGATCGTGGCGGGGACGCTGCCGGGCGGATCGCACCGTCTGCGCGAACTCGGCTGGCGCCTCGAGGACCTCTCCACCGAACTGGTCCTGGCCTCCCGGCTGACCGACATCGCGGGGCCGCGGGTCCACTACCGTCCCGTGGAGGGCATGCCTCTCATGCACGTGGAACTGCCGCAGTTCACGGGCACCCGGCACCTGCTCAAGCGCCTCGTGGACCTCACGGTCGGCGTCCTGGCCCTGGTGATCCTGACCCCGGTCTTCCTGCTTCTGGCCCTGGTGGTGAAAGCCGATTCGCCCGGGCCGGTCTTCTACTCACACGAGCGGATCGGCCGCAACGGCACCACGTTCAGGATGCACAAGTTCCGGTCGATGGCGACCGACGCCGACCTCCGCCTCGCGGAGCTGAGCGCCGGGAACGAAGGCGCCGGCCCCCTCTTCAAGCTACGCGACGACCCCCGGGTCACCCGGTGCGGGAAGTGGATGCGGCGGTACTCGCTGGACGAGCTGCCCCAGCTGTTCAACGTCCTGACCGGCGAGATGAGCCTGGTGGGACCCCGTCCGCCACTGCGCCGGGAGGTCGAGGCGTATGAGCAGCCCGCGCACCGCCGGCTCCTCATCAAGCCCGGGATCACCGGCCTCTGGCAGATCAGCGGACGGTCCAATCTGTCCTGGCAGGAATCGGTCCGGCTGGACCTCTACTACGTCGAGAACTGGTCGCTCATGGGTGACCTCATGATCATGTGGCGGACCGCGAAAGCCATGGTCTCAGCGGAAGGTGCGTACTGACATGCCCGTCATCCATCGGATCGGTTACGTCCCCGGGGTCTACGACCTCTTCCACGTGGGGCACCTGAATCTCCTCCGGCAGGCCCGCCAGCACTGCGAATACCTCGTGGCGGGCGTCGTCAGCGACGAACTCGTCCGGGAACGGAAGGGCTTCACACCCGTGGTCCCCGAGCACGAACGCCTCGACATCGTCTCCTCCCTGGATCTCGTGGACGAGGGGATCCTGGAGGCCGTCGCCAGCAAGGCCGAGGTGTGGGAGCGGATCCGCTTCGACGCGATCTTCAAGGGCGACGACTGGCAGGGCACCCCGGCGGGGGAGGCCCTGGAGCAGCTCTTCGAGCCTCTCGGAGTCGAGATCGTCTACCTGCCATACACCCTGCACACCTCGAGCACCGCGCTCCGCAGGGCCCTCGACCTCCTGGACCGCTCCGCGGCCCCGGCCACCCCTCAGCAGCCGATCGCCCAGGTGACGCCATGAGCGCCACCGAGCCGCGCGGCGTCGCACACCCCGAACGGAAGGTCCCCGCGATGAGCACAGCACAGCACAGGACACCCGCACAGCACCAGCCGCCGGCCCCGCACGGCCCCGTGAGCCGCACGCACTCCCGTGTGGACATCATGGGCGTCCACGTCAGCTGCGTGAACATGGGACGCGCGGTCTCCCTGGTGGAGGAGAGCGTGGACGGGTCGCAGCACGGCTACGTCTGCGTGAGCGACGCCAACGCCCTGCTCCACGCCCGCGACGACGGCAGCCTGCGGGGCGTGCTCAACGACTCGCTGCTCACGGTCCCCGACGGCATGCCGCTCGTGTGGTCGGGCCGCTGGGCCGGCTCCCATGTGATCGACAGGGTGCCCGGGCCCGAGCTCATGCCGGCCGTCCTGCGGCTCTCGGCGGCGCGCGGCTGGTCCAACTACTTCCTCGGCGGCGACGAGGACACCATGCGGGCGCTCATCGCCCGCCTCGGGGAGAGCATCCCCGGACTCCAGGTGGCCGGCTGGCACTGCCCACCGTTCCGCGCGCTGAGCGAGGAGGAGGACGAGGAGATCGTCCGGCGCATCAACGCCTCCGGAGCCACTTTCCTGTGGGTGGGCCTCGGCGCCCCGAAGCAGGAGGCCTGGCTGGGGGCTCACAACCACCGGCTCACCGTGCCGGTCGCGTTCGGCGTCGGCGGCGCCTTCGCCATGAACGCCGGGACCGTCGGCCGGGCGCCCCGCTGGATGCAGCGCAGCGGGCTCGAGTGGAGTTACCGGCTCCTGCAGGAGCCCAAGCGACTCTGGCCCCGCTACAGCAAAGTGATCCCCCGGTTCCTGGCAGGGATCGTGGGGGATCCTCCGCATCTGCTGACCGGCCCGTCCCGGGACCCAGGAGCAAGGACACCCTGACATGAACACCAGGTCTCGACACAGCACAGCGCATCCGGGGGCAGGGGCCCCGGGAACCGTGAAACTCTGGCGCAGGGCAAGCTGGGGCATCGCCGATCAGGTGCTCAACAGTGCCAGCAACTTCGCGATGGGGATCGTCGTGGCGCGCGCCGTCCCCCTGGCGGACTTCGGCGCCTACGCCCTGGCGTTCGCGGGCTATTCCCTCGCGCTGGGGATCTCGCGTTCGCTGTCCACCGAGCCGTACGCGGTGCGGTACTCCGCCGTCGACGACGAGCGGGCCCGCGACGCCGCGGGGCGCAGCACGGGCACCGCCCTCCTCATCGGCTCCGGCCTGGGAGCACTGCTCGCCGCGGCAGCACCGCTCCTGGACGCGGGAACCCGGCCCCTGGCTCTCGCTCTCGCGGTGAGCCTGCCCGGCCTGATGCTCCAGGACGCCTGGCGGCAGGTGTTCTTCAGCGCGGCCCGCGGCTCCGGGGCCTTCCTCAACGACTTGCTCTGGCTCCTCTTCATGATCCCCGGTTTCGCCTGGCTCATGCTGTCCTCCTCCCACTCCGTCGCCGCGTACGTGCTCGCCTGGGGGCTGGCCGGGACCGCCGCGGCGGTCTGCGGACTCCTCCAGGCCAGGCTCTGGCCCAGGCCCGCGAAGATGCCTGCCTGGGCCAGGGAGCACCGGGGCCTGTGGACGCGGTATCTCGGGGAGAACCTGGCCGTGAACGGCGCCCAGCAAGTGCTCTTCGCCGCCATCGCGGCCGTGGCCGGCATGGCCGCCCTCGGTCAGCTGAAACTCGCCATGGTGGCGCTCGGACCGGTGTTCGTCCTGGTGCAGGGCGTCGGTGTGGTGGCGGTCCCGGAGGCGGCCCGCGCGCTCCGGTCGGGTCCGCGCAGCGTGAACCGCGTCCGGCACGGGTCCTCCGGTCTGGTCGCCGGGGGAGCCGCTGTATGGGGCCTGGTGCTGCTCCTCCTCCCGCTCGGCTGGACGACGGCGCTGCTCGGCCCGCAATGGCCCGCGGCGGCCGTCCTGGTGCTGCCGCTGGTGCTGGTCCAGGTGGGCAACGGGCTGCGTACCGGGGACGCGGTGATGCTGCGGGCCATGGGACAGGCCCATCGGGGCTTCGTGACCCGCGCGCTCACCTCGGGACTCTCGGCCCTGGCGGGCCTGCTCGGGGCACTGCTCGCGGCCGCCGATGGCGCGGCCTGGGCGATGGCCGTGGCCGCCGCGCTCTCGGCGTGGCTCTGGGCCGTGCAGTACCGGAGAGGGTGCGCCGAAGCGGCGCACACCCGCCTCCCCGGCGCCGTCCTGATGGGAAAGGGGGCCTGAGATGAACGGCGGATGGTCCGTGGTGTATGCGCTCAGGAAGCTGTTCACCACGCAATATGTCCTGATCCTGCTGATCACCGTGGCCGGGGTGCTCGGAGGCCTGGCGTTCGGCTACAAGCAGCCGGTCACCTTCACCGCGCGCACCAGTGTGGTGACGGGGACGTACAGCCTGCCCAGCAACATCGGCATCCAGGGCGTGATCGACAAGACGGGCCCACTGGCCCTCGAACTCCCCGCGGAGACCCAGGCGATCATCATCGCCAGCCCCGTCATCACGAACGCCGCCTCGGACGCCCTCGGGGTGGACGGCACGGCGGCGCGGGACATGGCCGAATCGGTGAAGGCGAGCCCGGCCACGGACAACTCCTTCACCATCACGGCCCAGGGCCCCTCCGCGAAGGAGGCCGCGGATTACGCCAACGCCGTGGCCAGCTCGTACCTGGCGTACCGGGCTGAGCTGGGGAAGGCGAGCATGAACAAGCTCGCCGGGCAGTACACCGAACAGGCGGACGCCTCCGCGAGCGCCGCCAAGGCTCTGGACAAGAGCATCCAGGGGGCCGGCGGAGCGAACACCAGCACCGGCGCGTCCCTCGTGGCGCGGCAGCAGGAACTGCTCAAGCAGGCCGAGCAGGCGCGCGGCACCGCGGCGTCCCTGACGGCCATGGCCCTGGACTTCAAGGGCGGCGGATCCGTCCTGGAACGGGCCACCGCCGACAAGACCACCCGTTCCCTGAGCCTGGTGGTCTACGGGCTCCTCGGCCTGGCCGGGGGACTGGGCCTCGGGATCGTGGCCGCAGCCGTGCGGCGCCAGGTCTCACCCCGCATCACCGATCGTCTGGACATCGTCCGCACCCTTGAAGGAGTCGCCGTGTTTGCCGAACGAACCGCCGGGGATCCGGCCCTGGGACCGCTGCTCTGGCGGACGCTGTCCCGCATCCTGCCCCTGGGGCAGGGCCAGTCGGGCACGAGCGTGCTCGCCGTGCAGGCCCTGTCCAGTCCGGCGTCGGGCCTCCGGGCTGCGACGGCGCTCGCCGAGGCGGCCACCAGCGCGGGGCGCTCGCTCCTGCTCTACACCGAGTCCGGAGAGGCGGCGCGGAAGCTCAGCGGCGCCGACGCGGTCTCCGCGGCAGGGCTGGAAGAGCTCGACGGCGCCGCCCGGCGTCGTCTGAACGGCCTGTCCCTGAACCAGGCCAGTTACCTGGCGGCCAGTTCCCGGACGCTGCAGGGTGACATGGTCACGGTGGTGATCGGCGACCCGTTCGTGTCCTCCGCCGAAGGCCACGCCTCTTTGCCCGAGCACTTCGCCGGACCGGTGCTGCTCTCCGTGGAGGAGGGGACCGACAGCGCCGACGGCTTGTTCGACGCGGTGGATCAGCTCCGGATGTCCGGCCTGGACGTCGCCGCGGTGGTCCTGACCAAGGCGCCGCGCCGCTTCGGCCGCTTCCACGGCCGGCGGAAGTCCCGGAGCCCGCAGCGGGCGGGGCTGACCGCGGTGGCATCGGACACTGAGCCCTCCGCCCGGGAGGACCGGGCGCCCGGCCACGGCTCGGGCCATGGAGCCGGCCACGACTCAGGCCCGGCGTCCGCCGCGGTCGGGACTGCCGGCCCGGCATCCGCCGCAGCCGGGACTGCCGGAGCCGGGACTGCCGCAGCCGATCCCTCACCGATCGGGAACGCGCGGGTGCCCGGTCGGCCACCCGCACGGGTGCGGTCATGAGCACCGTGACCGGGCGGGATCCGCGCAGCCTGGCCGGGACCCGCGGCGCGACCCGCGACCGGACCGTCCTGAGCCCGGTGGCCGCGACCGTCGTCGTCGCCCTGGTGTGGCTCCTGCTGGAACTCAGCGTGCAGCCGTGGTCCCGCTCCGACTCCCTGGGCGGCACGGACAGCAGCAGCCTGCTGAAGGGCGTCGTCCTGCTGGCCTGCCTGCTCGGACTGGTGGTGTTCACCCCGCCGCGGACGCGGCTGGCGGTCCCACCGGTCTTCCGGATCTACCTGCTGTTCACCGTGGCGGTGATCCTGAGTTCGCTGCTGCTGCCGTCGAGCCTGACGATCATGGTCCGGGCGGGCCGGTTCATGGCCGGGATCGCCGTGTTGGTCCTCCTGTTCCCCCTCATCAAAGACCGGGCGCACAGCTTCGTCCGGATCATGTTCGGCGTCCACCTGGTGCTGGGCCTCAGCGTGCTCGCCGGCATGGTGCTCCTGCCGTCGCAGGCGTGGCTGGACGGCCGGAACTTCGCTCAGGGCGGCCGGCTCATGGGCGCCATCATGCCGATGATGCCGCCGCGGGTGGGGGAGATCGGCGCCGTCGTCCTGGGCCTCGGCATCCTGCTCTGGGCCCTGCGGCTGCTGCCGCTTCCCATGGCGCTGGGCGCCGTCGCGCTGGGCGCGGCGCTGATCGTGCTCAGCCGCACCCGCACCGCGCCCCTGGCGGCCCTCACCGGCCTGCTCCTGGCCGCACTCGCGCTGCGCCGGCATCAGGGCGCCCGACGGATCGCCGCGGTGTTCCTGACCGCCTGTGTGGCGGCCGCGCCCTTCCTGGGCACCATCTCGACCTGGGCCCTCCGCGGCCAGGACACCAGCCAGCTGGAACGCCTGAGCGGGCGCACGCTGGTCTGGGATTTCATCCTCTCCCAGCCCATGACCGACCTGACCCGATGGTTCGGTCACGGGCTGGGGGAGAAACGGATCCTCCTGCGCCGCGGCGAAGGGGACATCAATTACATGGCCATCGACAACAGCTGGCTGGACTCCTACTGGGAGGCCGGTCTGGTGGGCCTGGTGCTCATCGTGGCGGCGGCACTCGCCGCCCTCCTCTACGCGCTCCGGACCCCGGAGCCGGGTGCCCGCGCCGTCGCCGCCTTCCTGTGCGGCTACGTCCTGGTGGCATCCATCAACGAGAGCGGCTTGTGTGATCTGTCATCCATGACGCTCCTGCTCCTGGCCTCCGCGCAGCTCTCGCTGTGCGGGAGGTTCCACACCGAGGGCCTCCCGGCCGGTGACGTGTCCCGGGGACCCAGGCTCAGCATCCTCTCGGGGAGAAAGTGATCCATCATGAAAAGCATCCTCAGGCGTCTGGCCGTGGGAATCGCTGCGGTGGCCGTGGTCCTGGGCATGACCGCCGCCCCCGCATGGGCGAAGCAGACCACGTTATCGGCGCTGTCCACCCCCACGTGGCAGACCAACGCCACGGTCCGTGCCGTCGCTTACGCAGCCGGGAAGGTCTTCGTGGGCGGTGAGTTCACCACCGTCCGGCCGCCCGGCGCCGCAGCCGGGGTCTCCGAGACCTCGCGGACCTACCTGGCGGTCTTCGACGCCACCACCGGAAATCTGCTCAGCAGCGCGCCGCAGCCCAACGGCAAGGTCTGGTCGCTGACCGCTTCGGCGGACGGCACCACCGTCTATGCGGGCGGTGACTTCACCCAGATCTACGGCGCCGCCCGTGGCCGCATCGCGGCCATCGACACCGCGAGCCTGACGCTGCGCTCCGCCTTCAAGCCGTATGTGGCGTATCGCGTCAGCACCATCGACGTCGCCGGCCCCACCATCTACCTCGGCGGCAGCTTCACCCAGGTGGCCGGCGTCGACCGTCCGCGGGCCGCGGCCGTCCAGGCCAGCGACGGCGCGCTCCTGCCCTGGAATCCCGCGCCCGATGCGGATGTGAACTCGGTCAAGGCCTCCCCGGACGGCAGCAAGGTCTACCTCGGCGGCAAATTCGCCTACGTGGGCAGCGTCCACCGCGAGAGCGTGGCCCTCGTGGACGCCCAGCAAGGCGCGCTGCTCCCGTTCCCGGCCGCGTCGACGCTGCCGGACCGCAACGGTTCCTGCTGGACCAAGGTGGAGGACATCATCACCCACGGCGACAATGTGTACTTCGCCAACGCCGGCGACGGCGGGGGCTGCTTCGACGGCACCTGGTCCGCTTCGATCAGCACCGGTCAGCTCAACTGGAAGAACACGTGTCTGGGCGCCACCGAGGCGATCGTCTTCGTGGGGGAATGGCTCTACAAGGGTTCGCACGCCCACGACTGCAGTTCCGTGGGCGGCTTCCCGCAGGGCCCGAACCGGTTCCTCCTCGCGGAGAAGCCGGACACCGGTGACGTGCAGGGCTGGTACCCGCAGACGAACGCCGGGCCCAGCACCTACGTCGGACCCTGGGACATGGCCACGGACGGCCAGCACCTCTGGGTGGGCGGCGACTTCACCACGGTCAACGGGGTGGGGCAGCAGGGCCTGACGATGTTCGGCTCGGAGAGCGACGCCCCGCCGAAGAAGCCAGCCACGCCGGCGGCTGCCAGCCTCCGGGCCGGTCAGGTCGACGTGCGGGTCACGGCGACGCTGGACAACGACGACGAATACCTGAACTACAAGGTGTTCCGCAACGGCTCCAGCACCCCGCTGGACGTGCGCACGGTCCGCTCCCGGTTCTGGGACATCCCCAGCTACCGCATCACGGACCCGGGACTGACGCCGGGCAGCCAGGTGGCGTACCGGGTGGAGGTCACGGACGGCACGAACGTGGTCACGTCCTACTGGACGCCCTACATCACCGTGGCGAGCCAGAACGCGAGCTACGGGGACAATGTGGTGGCCGATGGGGCGCAGTACTTCTGGCCCACGGATGAGAGCAGCGGCACGTCCGCTCACGATGCGATCGCCGGCAGCACCCTCACGGGCAACAACCGGACGCAGCTCGGCTCCGCCGGCCCGAACGCCACGTCCAAATCCGTGAACATCCAGAACTCGAATGCGAGCCTGAACAGTTCGGTGCAGCTCACCGGTCCGAACACGTTCTCCGTGGAAGCCTGGATCAACACCACCAGCCTCTTGGGCGGCAAGGTGGTCGGCTTCGGCAGCTCCTCCAGCGGGAGCAGCAGCCAGTACGACCGCCATCTCTACGTGGACAGCGGCGGGCGGCCGGTCTTCGGCGTCTACCCCGGCTACGTGGTCACCGTCCGCGGCGGCAGTGCCGTCAACGACGGCAAGTGGCATCACCTGGTCGGCACGCTGGGTGGCGGCAATGCGACCCTCTACGTCGACGGCGTGAGCCAGGGGTCGTCCCCCGCGGCCGGCGCCGAAGGCTACACCGGCTACTGGCGGGTCGGAGCGAACAACCTCAACGGCTGGCCCAACCAGCCGCTGAACCAGGGCATCGTGGGCCGTGTGTCCCAGGTGGCCGTCTACTCCTCGGCCCTGGACGCCTCCCAAGTGGCCTGGCACAACTCGCTGGGCCGTGGCAATCAGGCGCCGGTGGCGGCGTTCACCCCGTCCTGCACGCTCATGGCCTGCTCGTTCAACGCCTCGGCGTCGAACGATCCGGACGGCACCATCAGCTCCTACGCCTGGGACTTCGGTGACGGGGCCACGGGCACCGGGGTGACCACCAATCACAACTACGCCTCGGCGGGCACCTGGAACGTGCGCCTGACCGTGACGGACAATCTGGGGGCCACCACGGTGACCAGCCAGACGGTGACCACGACGGCGCCGAACCAGCCGCCGGTGGCCAGCGCGACGTCGTCGTGCGCCTATCTGGTCTGTGACTTCGACGCCTCGGCGTCGAGCGATCCGGACGGCACCATCGCCTCGTACGCCTGGACCTTCGGGGACGGCAGCACGGGCACGGGCGTCAAGCCGCAGCACGCCTACGCGGCCGCCGGAACGTACACGGCCACCGTGACGGTCACGGACAACGACGGCGCGCAGAACAGCGCCGGGACCACCGTCACCGTCGCGCCGCAGCCGGCCAACCAGCCGCCCGTCGCGAGTGCCACGGCGTCCTGCACGCAGCTCGCCTGCACGTTCGACGCCTCGGCCTCGAACGATCCGGACGGGAGCATCGTCTCCTACGCCTGGACCTTCGGGGACGGCACGACGGGCACGGGTGTCACGCCGAGCCACAGCTACACGGCTCCCGGGGTGTACACCGCGACCGTCACCGTGACGGACAACCGCGGAGGCACCGCCAGCGCCAGCAAGCAGCTGGATCTGAGCAATGCGGTCCCGGCCGGCACGGTCCTGGCGAAGGACACCTTCGCACGGACCGTCACCAATGGCTGGGGCACGGCGGACAAGGGCGGGGCGTGGACGGTGAGCGGCACGGCCAGCCGCTACGCGGTCAGCGGCGGACAGGGCACCCTGACCATGCTGACGGCGGGCAACCAGACCGGGGCGGCGCTGAACGCGTTCTCCGCGCAGGACACCGAGGTCAGCCTGGGCCTGTCCCTGGACAAGCCGGCGACGGGCGGTGGCGTCTACGTGAGCGTGGACTCCCGGACCATCGCGGGCCAGGGAGCCTACCGTGCCAAGGTCCGGTACATCGCGGCGGGTCGCGTGTACCTCTCGCTGATCCGGGTGGACAGCGCCGGGGCGGAGACCGTCCTGGTGCCCGAGACCCAGGTCCTGGCGGCCACCCCGGCCGCCGGCAACACGCTCCAGGTGAAATTCCTGGTCTCCGGTTCCGGCACCACGACGCTCAAGGCCAAGGCCTGGGACAGCAGTGGCGCCGAACCCGGCGCATGGCAGCTGAGCACCACGGACGGCACGGCCGGACTGCAGGCGGCGGGTTCGCCCGCGCTGCGGACCACGCTGTCCGGCTCTTCCACCAATGCACCCGTCCAGGCGCGGGTGACGGACTACCTCGTCACCACACCGCGCTGACACCGGATCCACAAAGGAGCATGACCATGAGTGCACCAGCAGGGCAGGGGCTGCCACGCGTACTCATCAGCGCCTACGCCTGCGGCCCCGGGCTCGGTTCCGAGCCCGGGGCGGGGTGGGCGGTGGTGGAGGCCGCCGCCCGCCACGCCCGGGTCTGGGTCATGACGCGGGAGCGGTTCGCCCCCGCGATCGCCCGGGCCCTGGCGGCGGACAGCTTCCTGGCCTCCCGGGTGAGGCCGGTCTACGTCGACCTCCCGGACCGGTACCTGCGGGCCAAGCGCCGGCACCGGGACGTCTACTGGTACTACCCGTTGTGGCAGCGGGAGTCGGCCCGGGTCGCCCGGCGGCTGCACCAGGAACACCACTTCACGCTCCTGCATCACGCCACCTTCGCGGCGGACTGGATGCCGAGCGGTCTGGCGCCCCTGGCCCGCGACCTCCCCCTGGTCTGGGGACCCGTGGGCGGCGCCACCTATGTGCCGCCGGAGCTGTGGCGCTGGCTCGGCGTCCGGGGCACGGTGCACGAGTTGCTGCGGAGTGCCGCCACGCGCGCCATGCGGCGTCTCAGCACCGGCCCGACGGCGGCCCGCGCCGCCGTCACGGTGGCGCTCAACGCGGACACGGCTCGCCGCTTCCGCTCGGCCGGTGACGTGCTGATCGCGCCCAATGTGGTGCTCGAGGACCCGGAGCCCGCTGGTGCTCCGGGCTCGGCCCCGGGCTCGACCCCCGCTCCGGCCCACCGGGACGCCGCCGTGCCGGAGGTCCGGCCTGGGGCCCCGGCGCCGCCGCAGGAGCTGAATGCGCTGTTCGTGGGCCGCCTCGTCGCCTGGAAGGGCGTCCGGCTGGCCCTGGCCGCCGTGGCGGAGAACCCGCAGTGGTCCCTCACCTTCGTGGGGGACGGCCCGGAACGGGAGTGGCTGGAGGCCATGGCCCGCCGGCGCGGTATGGCGCAGCGGGTGCACTTCCTGGGTCAGCTCGAGCGGTCCGAGGTCCTCCGTCTCATGGGCCTGGCCGACGCTCTGCTGTTCCCGTCCCTGCACGATTCGTGCGGCTGGGTGGTGGGGGAGGCCCTGAGCCGCGGCCTTCCCGTGGTGTGCGTGGATCTCGGCGGGCCGCCGTCGTTCCTCGCCGAGCGGGGGCAGGCGGTCCCCGTCGGCCGGGCGGTGGTGGCGGATCTGTGCCAGCGCCTCGACACCCTGCGCGTGGACACCCTGCGCCTGGGGGCCCGGAGGCCCGGTCTGGACGGCAGCGCCGCGTGGCCCCTCCCGGATCCCGCGTCCTGGACTCAGGAGGCCTTCACGGCACGCGTCGGCGACTGGTACCGAAGGGCGCTCGCCGCCCAGCCGGCCCACCCGCGGAAGCCGGTGGACCATGTCACCTCATGAGGACGCGGCGTTCGGCCGCCGGCGGTTCCTGCAGCTCGCCATGCTCGGCACCGCAGGCTTGCTGACCGCGTGCTCGGCCGGCGCCGTCGCGCCTCCGGCCGCGACTCCGACGCCGACCCGCACCACCAGCACCCTGGACGACCTGCTGGGGCAGCAGGTGTTCGCGATCGCGCACCGCGGTTCCGGCGACACCTGGCCCGAGCACACGCTGCGGGCCTACACCGAGGCCGTGGCCGCGGGCGCCATGGCCGTGGAGGTCTCCGTGCACATGACCAAGGACGGCGTCCTGGTGTGTCATCACGACACCAGCCTCTCCCGCATGACCGGCGTGGACCGGGACATCAAGGACCTGACCTTTGAAGAACTCGCGGCCATCCGCAACGACGCCCGGGCCTGGCTCGGCCCGGCCACCCCCCTCGAACCGATCCCGGCGTTCCGGGACGTGCTGGACGCGCTCGCGCACCGGACGGTGCTGTTCATCGAGGACAAGTCCGGGGAACACGCCAAGGAGGTGCTGGATCTCATGGATTTCTACCCGGGCTCCACCTCGCACATGGTGTGGAAGCAGACCGCGGCATCCGGCTCCTACAAGGAGGCGCGGAGGCGCGGCTACACGCTGTGGGGATACTTCATGGACGACGCGGACCGGCAGTTCGACCGATACCAGGACCGTTTCGACCTCCTGGGCATCTACCACGGGGCGTCGGACCAGGCCATGCGGGATCTGGTGGCCTTCGGCAAGCCCGTCATCTGCTGGGAGATCCACACGCGTGCCATGCGGAAGCGGGTGGTGGACCTTGGCGTCCGCGGGCTGATGTGCTCCAACTACCCGTACGTCACCGCGTCCGGCGCGCTCGCCGGCAGGGACGACTTCGGTTCGGGGCGGCGTGCCACCGGCGATCTGCCGTGGATCCTGACCCCCAAATACCAGCCGCGCTTCGATGAGCCGTCCCGCGGTCTGGACTTCGCCTTCGCCTCGGCCGCCACCTACGTCCTGGGGTCCCTGGGGCCCCTCGCCGCGCCGTCGTACGGCTGCACGTTCAGCCTCTGCTGGCCGGAGGAGCTGCCGGCGCCCGACGACGGCGCGGGGCTGGCCCTGGCGCTCGCGCAGGACGATCCGGCACTCGTCTCCGGACCTGCCGCGGCGGCGTACCTGGTGCAGCTGAGCCCCCAGGGGAAGCTCACCCTGCTGCTGCGGCAGGGGGCCGCGAGCGGCGACCGGGTGCTCGCCACCGTCCAGACCGCCCCCGTGAAAGCGGGGGAGTGGGCCTCGATCCGTCTCGACGTGAGCGCGGCGTCGCTGACCGTCTCACGGGACGGCGACGCCGGCTGGAAGGCGACGGCGGCGGACGGAGCGCTGCGCGGAGGCTACCTCGCGCTGGTCAAGGGCTACCGCACGCCGCAGACGGTCCGTTTCCGCGACGTCGCGGTGCTCGCCGCGCCTTGAACCCGTCTTCTCAGGCGGGCACGCCGGCCGCCACGGCCCTCCGCGTACACGGCTTCGAGCCGCCGGAGATTGTCCGCGGCGCCGTAACGCTCCGCATGCCGCGCGAGGGCGGCACGGCCCATGCGGCGCGCCACCCCGGGCTTCAGGACGTCCGCGAGGACTCGGGTGAGCGAGTCCGGGTCGCCGGAGCGGAAGGTGACCGCGGCGCCGTCGTCGCCGGTCAGTTCGGGGAAGACACCCTGATCCGGCACCACGGCGCCCAGCCCGTGAGCGAAGCCCTCCACGACGCTCAGGCCGAAGGTCTCGAAGACCCGGGAGGAGTTCACGAGAAGGCGAGCCCGCCCCAGCCGGGCCATGGCCTCGGCCCGCGGCAGTGCTCCCAGGAACTGCACGGTGCGCAGCCCGCGCCGGGCCACTTGCGCCTCCAGCGCGGGGCGGAGTGGCCCGTCCCCGATCACGAGGAGCGGGCCGAAGGAGTCCCGCCAGGCGTCCAGCAGGACGTCGGGTCCCTTCTCCGGGGAGAGCCGCCCGAGGTACACCACGGGCGCGTCATCTGACGTAACACTCACGTCATCCGGGGCCGCGGCGGGCACGAAATGCGGTTTGACCGCGATCCGGTCCGGATCCAGGCCCTGGGAGGCAAACAGATCGCGGGCGAAATCGCTCATGACCACGAACTTCGTCACTCCGTGCGTCCAGGTGCCCAGCGCTCGGTGGAGTCCGATGCTCACCGTGAGGGGAAGAGTCGCCGCGGCCGAGCCCCGGTAGCAGCCGTGGCGCAGTCCGGGGAGCGGACCGGCGCCGGCGAGACAGTCCGTGCACGGCTTCCCGTCCCGCAGGAACGTGCCGTCGGCGCAGAACATCCGGTAGTTGTGCAAAGTCATGACCACAGGCACCGCGGCGTCCCGGGCGGCGAGCAGGATCGAGGGGCTGAGCAGGGGGAACGTGTTGTGCACGTGCAGCACATCCGGCCGCTCGCGCTCCAGCACGCCGGCCAGATCCCGCCGGGCGGAGGGCGAGTGCACCACGTTCAGGGGCACCAGGACCTTGCGGGCCACGGGCATCCGGGCGATGTCATCGGAGTGCCGTGCGAAGTGCCCCACCTGGTGTCCGGCGGCCTCCAGAAGGCCCATTTCCTGCCGCACCACGGAATCCTCGCCGGACGGCTGAGCTGAGCGATAGTAATTGTGAGCTACCAGTATCTTCACTAGAATCGACCTTTGACTTGTCAGGGGCGAGTTCTCAACCATGCAATTCCAGGGCGCCGGTCTCCGTCCGTAAACAAAGAGAGCCTATGGCGAACCCTTCCTCGAACCATGCCTTGAACACCTCCCCAGAGCCTCGGAGACAGCGCGCGAAACACCGTGCAGCGCGGCGCCGGATCCCCGCCGTCCTGGCCCTCGCAGGCCTTCTGGGCGGCGGTCTGCTGACCGTCTCCGCCCCGGGCGCCGCGGAAGCCGCCGAGCCCGCCTGCACCGTGACGGTCGCACCCGGCACGGAGATCGCGGACGTGGTCAACGCGAAGCCGCAGGGCGCCGTGATCTGCCTCGCGGCCGGCCGCCACACGGTCAACCGCACCATCTCGCCCAAGGCGCAGCAGGAACTCCGGGGCCTTCCCGGTTCCATCCTGGACGGCGCCAAGCAGCTCACCGCCTGGACCCTGTACCAGCCGGCGGGTCAGCCCGCCCGCTGGCAGTCCCGCGGGAGTCTCCCCGCCGCGTACACCGGACCCGGCCAGTGTGAGACCGCCGGCAGCACCAGCTGCAATCTCGCCGAGGACCTGTTCTACGACGGCGCGCGACTGCGCCGCGTGAACAGCCTGGCCGCCGTCGTGCCCGGCACCTTCTTCGCGGACTATGCGAGCAACACCCTGACGGTCGGCAGCACCCCGGTGTCCCACAGCGTCCGCATGGCCCGGCTCCAGACCGCCATCTCCTCGACCCAGGCCGGGGTGAAACTCACCGGGCTGACGGTCCAGCACTTCGCCAACCGGTCCCAGCGCGGGGCCGTGGTCGTGTCCGGCACGGATTGGCGGGTCACCGGCAACACGGTCAGCGACAACCACGGCGTGGGCATCGTGGCCGATCAGGCCGTCCGCCCGCAGATCCTGAACAACACGGTGATCCGGAACGGCCAGCTCGGCCTGACCCTGTACCGCACCAGCAGCGCCACGGTCACGGGCAACACCGTGAACGGCAACAACACGGCAGGCTACTGGATCGCCGACTGGGAGTCCGGCGGCATCAAGACCACGTACTCGAGCGCCCTGATCCAGCGCAACACCGTGTCCGGGAACCTGGGGATCGGGGTCTGGGCCGATGTGCAGTCCGACGGCATCACCGTGGACGCCAACACGATCTCCGGCAACTACGCGGACGGCGTGCGCTACGAGATCAGCCGCCACGGCGTCATCACGAACAACACCGTCACGGACAACGCGAAGCGGATGGGCCGGGGCGGCGGAACGGGCCTCTGGTCGGGCGCCGGGATCGACGTCAACACCTCGTCCAACGTGACGATCACCGGGAACGTGCTCCGGGGCAACCTCAACGGCGTCAGCCTCCAGGCCCGCAACCGCGGCACCAGTTCGTGGGGCACGTACCTGCTGAGGACCGTGACCGTGTCCGGCAACACCGTGGACATGGGCGCCGGGTCCCCGGCGACCGCCGCGACCGGCATCGTCGCCACGCCGGACCGCGTCCTCACGCCCTCCACCGCGGGGATCGCGTTCAGCCGGAACTCCTACACGCTGGCCACCAGCACGCAGAAGGGCTTCAACAAGGTCAACGCACTCGTCACATATCCTGGCTGGAAGAGCGCGGGGTTCGACTCCACCGCCAGTGTGGCGTACCTTCGCTGACATAGCCTTCGGGGTGGCGCCTTCCGGGCACCGTGAGGTGTCCGGGGGCCGGCGGGAGTGAGGGGCTGTCCATGGGGATCCAGGGCACGCAGTCCGGCAGGGGTGAGGACCGCGGGATCGCCGCGTCCTTGCAGATCCTGAAAGGCAAGCAGAAGACCTCAAAGGGTGCCTCCGCGTACGTCCGGTTCTTCAACCGCCCGTTCGGACGGGTGCTCGCCGCAGTGGCCCACCGCCTGGGCCTGACCCCGAACATCGTCACGGCCATCAGCGCGCTGGCCACTTTCGGAGGACTCGCCGTGCTGGCGTTCTCCCCGGTCACGCCCGTCACGGGTCTTCTCGTGGCGGCGCTCCTGGTCCTGGGCTACGCCTTCGATTCGGCGGACGGCCAGCTGGCGCGGCTGCGCGGCGGCGGAAGCTTCGCCGGCGAGTGGCTGGACCACGTGGTGGATGCCGCCAAGATGTCCCTGTTCCACCTGGTGGTCCTGTTCGCCTGGGCGCGCACCGGCACGGAATCCGGGCTGTGGCTGGTGCTGCCCGGGGCGTACGCCTTCCTGGCGGCGTTCTTCTTCTGCACCATCATGCTGACGGATCAGCTGCGCCGGGCGCACCGCGGCTCCAGCGGCATGCGCCTGGCCGGCGAGGGCAGCTCCTCCGTGCTGTACTCGCTGGCCGTGCTGCCGACCGAATACGGGGTGCTGGCCTGCGTGTTCGTGCTGTGGGGCTGGCCGGCGCTGTTCCAGTGGGTCTACCTCGCGCTCTTCGTGTGCAATGTGCTCTTCCTGTGCCTGGCGCTGCCGAAGTGGTACCGCGAACTGTCCGGCTTCGGCCGGACCTGAGCGGCGCCACGTGGCCGGGCCTCCCAGCTGGTGAGCGCAGGACGACGACGGCGGCCGGCGGGCCGCTGACGGCCTGGGACCGCGGGGTCTCAGGCCGTCCGTGCTTCCTCCTCGTGCGCATCGAGCCACTGCACGGTGCGCTCGACGCCTTCCCGCAAGCCCGTCCGCGCCCGCCAGCCGAGTCCGGTGAGCCGGGAGACGTCCATCATCTTGCGCGGGGTCCCGTCCGGCTTCGTGGCGTCCCAGACGGTCTCGCCCTCGTAGCCGACGACCTCCGCGATGAGGGCCGCGAGGTCCTTGATGCTGATCTCGGAGCCGGTGCCCACGTTCAGGTGGCGGCCGCCGTCGTAGTTGTCCAGGAGGAAGAGGCAGGCGTCCGCGCAGTCGTCCGCGTAGAGGAACTCCCGCAGCGGCGTGCCGGTGCCCCAGTTCGTGACGGTGGCCGCGCCGTCGTCGCGGGCCTGCCGGTACCGCATGATCAGTGCCGGCAGCACATGGGAGACGCCC
The DNA here is from genome assembly GCF_030816155.1 of Arthrobacter woluwensis. Lineage (NCBI taxonomy): Bacteria > Bacillati > Actinomycetota > Actinomycetes > Micrococcales > Micrococcaceae > Arthrobacter > Arthrobacter woluwensis. The sequence continues at coordinate 804,657 of NZ_JAUSXR010000001.1, forward strand.
GGCCGGAAGTTGTCCCCGGGGCCGTAGAGGTTGCTGGGCATGGCGCTGATCCACGGCAGCCCGTACTGCCGGCGCACGGCTTTGACGTACTGGATCCCGGCGATCTTGGCCACCGCGTAGGCGTCGTTGGTGACTTCCAGCTTGCCGGTGAGCAGCGCGTCCTCGGGGATCGGCTGCGGCGCGAACCGCGGATAGATGCAGCTCGATCCCAGGAAGAGGAGTTTGTGGACCCGGTGCCGCACCGCACTGTCCATGACGTTCCCCTGGATCCTCAGATTCTCGCTCAGGAAGTCCACCGGGAAGTCGTTGTTGGCCTGGATGCCGCCCACTTTCGCGGCAGCCAGGGCCACGTGGCGTGGCTGATGCTCGGCGAAGAAGTCCTCCACCGCGGTCCGGTCCAGCAGATCGAGCTCCGAGGAGGGCACTCCGATCAGGTGAGTGAAGCCGGCCCGTTCGAGGCGCCGCCAGATCGCCGATCCGATCAGTCCGCGGTGCCCGGCCACGTAGAACGGAGCGTCCCGGTCCAGGATGCCGGTGTCGGCCTGCGCGGCGTCATCGGTCTCCACCGTCTCCCCAGTGCTCATGGCTGTCCGGGTGCTCATGTCAGCTCCAGGCTGGCGTTCCAGGAGGGGAGCGTGACCTGGTCCACCACATGCCCCTGTGGGCTTCCGAGCTCGGCCAGGTCATGGGCCACCATGAGGCGGGCCAGGTCCTCGGCGCCCACGGACGCCTTCCAGCCCAGGTCGACCTGGGCGTTCGTGGGATCGCCGATGAGCGAGTCCACCTCGGTGGGCCGGAGGTACCGTTCGTCGAATTCGACGTGGTCCCTCCAGTGCAGTCCGACGCTTCCGAAGGCGTACTCCAGGAACTGCTGCACCGTGGTGGGCGTGCTCGTGGCGAGGACGTAGTCCTGGGGAGTGTCCACCTGCAGCATGCGCCACATGCCCTCGACATACTCGGCGGCATAGCCCCAGTCACGGATGGCGTCCAGATTTCCCAGATACAGGCGGTCCGCCTTCCCGGAGGCGATGGAGGCCACCGCCCGGGTGATCTTCCGGGTGACGAACGTGGCGCCGCGCCGCGGGGATTCATGGTTGAACAGGATCCCGTTGACGGCGAACATGCCGTAGGCCTCGCGGTAGTTGCGGGTCATCCAGTAGCTGTAGACCTTCGCGGCGCCGTACGGGGAACGCGGATAGAACGGCGTCTCCTCGTTCTGCGGCGGCGGCGAGGCTCCGAACATCTCGGAGGTGGAGGCCTGGTAGAACCGGGTGTCCACCCCGGCGAGGCGGACGGCTTCGAGGAAGCGCGAGGTGCCCAGACCGGTGGTGTTGCCGGTGTGGATCGGCTCGTCGAAGGAGACCCGCACATGTGATTGGGCGGCCAGGTTGTAGACCTCGTCCGGCTGGATCTGTGCCAGCAGCGTGACGAGCCGCGCGCCGTCGTCCATGTCCCCGTAGTGGAGGAACAGGCGCGCATCGCTCTCGTGGGGATCCACGTAGAGGTGGTCGATACGGGCCGTGTTGAACGCGGAACTGCGGCGGATGAGACCGTGGACCTCGTAGCCCTTGAGTAGTAGTAGTTCGGCCAGGTAAGACCCGTCCTGGCCCGTGATTCCAGCGATGAATGCACGTCTCGCCATGTCCCTGCTCCTTAGCGATTCCTGCTGATGTCTGCACGCTACGGGGCGCCGTGGCGCCAGGCCCGAGTAGGGACTACGCAATTCGGGGTGCCGGGTACTTAGGTAGTCCTGGGAGGCGCCCCGGGCCCGGGTGGTGCGAGAATAGACCAGGCAAATGTTTCCTAAATAAGGCGGAGGTGGGAACGTGAACAACGGCGTCCCTCTGACTGATGTGGAAGTCCTCCGGATCCGGAACGACTTCCCGCTCCTGGCGCATCCGGTGAACGGGCGGGAGCTCGTCTACCTCGACTCGGGGGCCACGAGCCAGAACCCCCTGAGCGTGCTGGAAGCCGAGCAGGAGTTCTACGAACAGCGGAACTCCGCCGTGCACCGCGGCGCTCACACCCTGGCGGCCCATGCCACGCTGGCCTTCGAGGACGCCCGCGCCACGGTGGCGGAGTTCGTCGGGGCCCGCGAGGAGGAGATCGTCTGGACCTCCAACGCCACCGCCGGCCTCAACCTCCTCGCCTACGCCTTCTCCAATGCGAGCGTGGGGGAGGTGGCCCCCGAGGCCCGCCGCTTCGCGCTCGGTCCCGGGGACGAGATCGTCGTCACCGAGATGGAACACCACGCCAATCTGGTGCCGTGGCAGGAGCTCTGCCGCCGGACCGGCGCCACCCTCCGGTACATCCCGCTCACCGACGAGGGCACGCTGGACCTGGACGAGGCCGCCCGCGTGATCAACGCCAGGACCCGCGTCCTCGCGTTCACCCACGTCTCGAACGTCCTCGGCACCATCAACCCGGTGGCGCAGCTCGTGGGCCTGGCCCGCGCGGTGGGCGCCCTGGTGGTCCTGGACGCCTGTCAGTCCGCGCCGCACCTGCCGCTCGACATGAAGGCCCTCGACGTGGACTTCGCCGTCTTCTCCGGCCACAAGATGCTCGGCCCCACCGGCATCGGCGCCCTCTACGGCCGTCAGGAACTCCTGGACGCCCTGCCGCCCGTGACGACCGGCGGATCGATGATCACCACCGTGACCATGGAGCACTCGGGGTACCTCCCGGCTCCGCAGCGTTTCGAGGCGGGCACCCAGCCGGTCTCGCAGGCCATCGCGATGGCCGCGGCCGCGCGGTATCTGATGGAGACGGGGATGGACCGCGTCCATGCGCGGGAGGAGGTCCTCGCGCAGCGCATGCTCGAGGGTCTGACCCGCATCCCCGGCGTCCGCACGCTCGGCCCGGCCGCCGGCGTCGAGCGCGCCGCCCTGGTCTCGTTCGACGTGGAGGGCGTGCACGCGCACGACGTCGGCCAGTACCTGGACGCCCAGGGCATCGCCGTCCGCGTGGGTCACCACTGCGCGCAGCCCCTGCACCGGCGCTACGGCCTTTCGGCGTCGACCCGCGCCAGCGCCTACCTGTACACCACCGAGGGCGAGGTGGATGCCTTCCTCGAGGGCGTCGCCGGTGTCCGCGGCTTCTTCGGAGTGAAGTGATGAGTTCTCTCGAATCGCTGTACCAGCAGACCATCCTGGAACACGCCAAGGCCCGTCACGGCGCGAGCCTGAGCGAGGTCGCCGCCTGTGAGACGTCCTGGCCCGCGGGCACCGGTCAGTGCCACCAGCTGAACCCGGTGTGCGGCGACGAGATCACGCTGCGTCTCTCGGTCAGCGGCGCCGAGGGTGAGCGCCGCATCGAATCCCTCGAATGGCTCGGCAACGGCTGCTCCATCTCGATGGCGTCCGCCTCGATGCTGACCGATCTGGCCGGCGAGGTCTCCTCGGTGGACGAGCTCGCCACACTGATCGAGGAGTTCCGCACGGTGCTGCGGTCCCGCGGCACCGTGGAGGGCGATCCCGAAGAACTGGGGGATGCCGCCGCGCTCTCCGGCGTCTCGAAGTTCCCGGCCCGCGTCAAGTGCGCCATGCTCGCCTGGGTGGCGGCGGAGGACGCGCTGCGTCAGGCCGTGTCCACCGCGGCCTGACGCGCCCCGCGCCCCGTCCCTCTCGGGCCCTCTCCCGCAGGCGGGCTTCTCAGCCCGCCTGCGGGCGGCGGCGCTCCTTCACCCGGCGGTGGTGCCGGTTCCGGAGCCGGAGCACGACGGCGCCGAGCACCGCGGCGATCACCGAGGCGGCCAGGATGGCCACCTTGGCGTGCTCGCCATGCGCTGATCCCTCGCCGCCGTGGCCTCCGCCGAAGGAGAGATCCGCGACGAGCAGGGACACCGTGAAGCCGACCCCGGTCAGCAGGGCCACCCCCACCATGTCGAGCCAGCGCACCGACTTGTCCAGTGCCACGCCGGGCAGCCGCGTCAGGGCGAAGGACGTCCCGAGCACGCCCACGAACTTGCCCACGACGAGCGCCAGCACGATCCCCACCGCGACGCTGTCCGTGGCGGCCGACCGCACGCCGTCGAACCCTCCGAGCGCCACTCCCGCGGCGAAGAACGCGAACAGCGGCACGGCGAAGCCGGCGCTGAAGGGCCTCAGGCCATGCTCGAGCCGGTCGGCGAGACCGTTCGCCGGGGCTTCCGCCGCCGAGCGCCCCAGAGGGATGGTGAAGGCCAGCAGCACTCCGGCCACCGTGGCGTGGACGCCGGAGGAGTGCACGAGCACCCAGGTGAGCAGAGCGAGGGGGAGCAGCGTCCACCAGCGCGCCCAGCGTCCGCCGGCCACCCGCCCGAGCGCCGCGAAGGCCGCGAGGGGGAGCAGGGCCGCCAGGAGGTAGCCGATCTGGAGGGCGCCGCCATAGAAGAGGGCGATGATGACGATCGCGATCAGGTCGTCCACCACCGCGAGCGTCAGGAGGAACGTCCGCAGCGCCGCGGGCAGATGCGAGCCGACCACGCCGAGCACGGCCAGGGCGAAGGCGATGTCCGTGGCCGTCGGGATGGCCCAGCCGGCCAGGCCCTCCGGGTTCCCGGCGTTCACCAGCGCATACACCAGGGCCGGGACTACGACGCCGCCCGCGGCTGCGGCGACCGGCACCAGGGCCTTGCGCGGATCGCTCAGCTCACCCTGCAGGAGCTCGCGTTTCAGTTCCAGCCCGGCCAGGAAGAAGAACACCGCGAGGAGGCCGTCGGCCGCCCAGGTGCCGAAGCTCAGATTCAGGTGCAGGCTCTCGGGCCCGACCCGGATGTCCCGCAGCGCGAAATAGGAGGCGCCCCAGGGGGAGTTGGCCCAGAGCAGGGCGATCACGGTGGCGGCGAGGAGCAGGAAACCGCCGGTGGTCTCGTTGCGGAGCAGGCGCGTCACGCGCAGGCGCTCCGGGATCAGGCGGCGGGTGGTGGATGTCTGGTGCATGAGTTCCTGAGGGGTCGTCGGTTCCTGACCACTGCCGCACGTCCGGGGTCGTCCCGGGGAGGCAGTGGGCCGACCAGACTTCCCGGCACACCAGAGTCCATTTTACCGCAGACGCGGCGCCGGTCGGCCCGCTCAGCCGTCCTCGGCGGTGACGGTGAACGCCGACGCGCCTTCGCCGTCGAGCTCTCCGGGCCGGACGGGGCGCCCGGACACGGCGAGCAGAAGTGCCAGTGTGCCGCCCCGCACCACCGGGGCGGCGTTCACCGCGGGCTTCGACGGCTTCCAGCGGAAGTCCGTGTCCGTCGCCTCGAGGATCACGCCCGCGGCCCGCTCCTTGCCGCCGCCGAAGTCCTCAGACGTCGCCAGCTGGTGCTTCAAGGCGTCGAGGAGGGGCTCCACCGGATAGTTCCGGCGGAGCCCGAGCGGGCGGCGGATGTCCTCGCCGTGGACGAACGCCTCCACGAGGCGCGTGACCAGGGGCGCGGGAGCGCTACTGGTGCGGCCGCTCACGCTCCGGAGATTCTGCAGCGTCTCCCGGGGGTCCTCGCGGCGTTCGCGGGCGACGCCGTGGGCGTTCAGGGCGTCGAAGTCGAAACGGGCCTTGAGCAGTTCCCGAGCGAAGCCGGCCCACGTGGTCCTGGCATCGTTCACCAGATGGGCCACCACGTCGTGGACCGTCCATCCCGGGCAGAGTGAGGGGGTGTCCCAGGCATCGGGTTCCAGCTCCGCGAGATCGGCCGCGAGTGCGCGGCGCTCCTCGTGGACGACGTGCCAGATCTCCTTCATCGCGGCCCTTCCGGTGGTCGGCGGATCGTGCTCTGATGTGCCGGGAATGCCGCTCCGATGCGCCGTCCCCCTTGCCGCCGACCCTAGCAGTGAGCCGTCCCGTACGGGAGGGGGAGAGGTGGGCCACCGAAAGCCTGATACTCTGAAAGGGTGAAGAACTGACGCAGCCTGCTGACAGCTGGCCACTTTGCCCGTTGTCCCGCTGACATCCTGTGCCGATGATTCCCGCGCCTGCCGCCCTCCGGACGTTAACGGAGGATGCACTCGGCGATCGCGCGGTGGCTGCGTCTCACCTCCCCTTCCCAGGTTTTCCTGCCGGCCCTTGCTCCAGGGCCGCCGTCCGTGGCGTTCTCCGTCCGCCGGCCGTCAGGATGTCCCGGTTTGTGAAGCGTGGCATGGCCGGCGGGACTTTCGTTCTGACGGAAGGACTCTCATGCATACCGTGACTCTTCAACATCTGGCGCTGGACGGCATCTCCCAGCGCTACGCCGGACGCCGTGTCCTCAGCGACATCACCTTCGCCGTCTCTCCGGGACAGCGGGTGGGTCTGATCGGGGAGAACGGTTCCGGCAAATCCACCGTGCTGCGCATCGCCGCCGGTGCCCAGCGCCCGGATGCGGGACTGGTGCTCCGGCCGGAACGCCTGGGGTACTTCGCCCAGGAACTCGACGCCCCTCCCGGCAGCACTGCCGGCGAGGTGCTGGACCGTGCCCAGCGCCCGGCCCTCGACGCGCTCGCCGCGCTGGAGAGCCAGGACGTGGAAGCCTACGGGCAGGCCTTGGACGACGCCGAACGGCTGGGCGCCTGGAGCGCTCAGGCGCGGCGTGGGGAAGTCCTCGCCGGGCTGGGACTCTCCGGCCTCGACGAACGGACGCCCGTTGAACGGCTGTCCGGTGGGCAGCGTTCCCGGCTGGCGCTTGCGGCGCTCCTCCTGGAGGAGCCCGACGCGCTGCTGCTGGACGAGCCCAGCAATCATCTGGACGACGCCGCCGTGGCGTATCTGGAATCCGCCTTGCGCGACTGGAAGGGCCCCGTGCTCTTCGCCAGTCATGACCGCACCTTCCTGGACCGGGTGGCCACACGAATCGTGGACCTGGACCCCTTGCCGGTGCCGGCCGTGGTGCTGGCCGACGCCGCCTCTCCGGACGCTTCGGCGCCGGAGGGGGCCGCGGATGCCGCTGGTGCGGAGCCGGGCGACACGACCTCCGACAGCGGCAGCGGGCTGGGGGTCCGCCACTTCGGTGGGGACTACAGCAGCGCTCTCCGCGCGCGTCGGGACCTCATGCGGCAGTGGCGCGACCGCTACGCCGCGGAACAGGCCGAACTGCTCGCCCTGCGGCACGAGATCGAGGTGGGTTCCCGCAACGTCAACCGCCGGAATGAGCCGAGGACCGAGGCCAGGGCCTCTCTGAAGTTCTACACGGACAAAGATGCGAAGGTCACGGCACGCCGGGCGCGCAATGCGAGGGTCCGCCTCGAGACGGTGGAGAGCAGCCGGGTCCGGCGCCCCCCGGAGCCTCTGCGCTTCGCCGGCTTCGACCCTGCCTCCACGGCGCTGCCGCACGCGACAACGACGGCGGACCCGACGACGGCGGACCCGACGGCGGCGGCCGGGCCGGCGGCGGCCGGGCCGGCGGCGGCGGCCGGGCCGGCGGCGGCCGGGCCGGCGGCGGCCGGGGCTGCGGAGCGGGGTGCGGCAGCCGCCGAGGCGGTGCTCCGCGCTCACCGCGTGTCGGTCCCCGGCCGTCTGGATCCCGTGTCCTTCGGGCTCGCCCCACAGGGCAGACTGCTCCTGACAGGTGCCAACGGCAGCGGGAAGTCGACGCTGCTCCAGGCCTTGGCGGGGCGGGTCGAGCACGAGGGGGAGATCCTCCGGGCCGAGGATGCCACCGTGGGCTATCTGGCCCAGGACACCGTGTTCGAGGACCCCGGCCAGAGCGCCGCTGCCTGGTACGCGCGTGCCGTGGGCTTCGAACGGGCCGACAGCACGCCGCTCGCGACCCTCGGGCTGCTTCCCGAGCGGGACACCGGCCGGGCTCTCGGCGAGCTCAGCATCGGGCAGCAGCGGCGCGTGGCGCTCGCGGCTCTCGTGGCGGACCCACCACGGGTGCTCCTCCTGGACGAGCCCAGCAACCACCTGTCGCTGGCACTGGTCGAGGAACTCGAGGAGGCGCTGGAGTCCTTCGCCGGGGCCGTCGTGATCGCGACCCACGACCGCTGGCTGCGCACGCGCTGGCGGGAGCGGAACGTCCCGGAGATCAGCCTCGGCTGAGCCGGCATCACCGCTGAAACAGTGAGTTCCCGCCGAAACAGTGCGTTAAACACACGGTTTCGACGGGAACTCACTGTTTCAGCGGAAGGAGGCCGGAAACCTCAGGCGCGAAACCTCAGGCCGCGAACCTCAGCGCTGCCCGGGAATCAGTGGCTTTCGAGCCAGGACTGGGCCTGCTGAGCCTGCAGGTTGAGGGCCTTGCCGACCAGGGGCTCGGCCGCCCCGGCGATCTTGCCGCCCAGGAACGGGATGGAGGAGGTCACTTCACCCTCGACGTCGATCCGGGTCTGACCGTCCACCGGCACGAGCTTCTGCAGCGCGGACGCGCTCACGGGTGCGCCACTGATCGAGATCTGGATGTCGGCCTGGCGGCTTCCGTCCTCCAGGGGAGCGGTCCACGACTCACGCTGCGTCACGGTGAGGGCCTCGCCCACCACCTTGCGGGCGATCTCGGGAAGGCGCGTGGTCGGGACGGTGCGCACCACGGTGGCCGTGAAGGCGGCGGCCGTGTCGCCCTCGATGGTGAAATCCTCCAGGGTGCCGCCCACGAGTTCGCTCACGTGGCGGACGAAGTTCTCGTCGACCAGAACGGCCGCCACCTCCGGCAGTCCGAAGGGCACGGTGGTCGAAGCGTTCAGGGCCATGGATCCTCCAAGGTAGGGTGCGCCCACGCGGTGTGCGGGGCCTCCACCATGGTAGGCGGGATCCTGTGAATCCGGCTCTTCAGGGGATTCACAGGCGCAGGAGATTGGCCAGATCGGTCTGGATGGCCTACGCTCTATAAAGGTTTGATAACGAACCCCGCCGCCGGAGATCTGATCCCGGCGGAGACAACGCCCACGAGGACTCCCTGTCCGCGGGCTGAATATGCCGGGTCACTGCCGTCCACCGACCGCCACCGTCTGTGCCGTGACCACGTCCTGACCTCAAGACGTCAGGGGCCGGTGGCGTACGAGGATTTCCGGGGACGGAATGAGTACCGGTGGAGCCCCGAGCATTTGGAAATCATGAAGCAGAACGCAATCTCCCTGGCTACCCGTCGCTCTCTTGCAGTCGTCGCCGCATCCGGCGCACTCCTGGGAGGGGTCGCCCTCGCGGCTCCCGCGGCGAACGCGGCCGGCGAGTCCACCTGGGACGCACTGGCTCAGTGCGAGTCCGGTGGCAACTGGTCCATCAACACGGGCAACGGCTACTACGGTGGCCTGCAGTTCGACCAGAGCACCTGGCAGGCCTACGGCGGCACCGGTTCCGCCGCCCAGGCCTCCAAGTCCCAGCAGATCGCCGTCGCCGAGAAGGTCCAGGCCAACCAGGGCTGGGGTGCCTGGCCGTCCTGCTCCTCGCAGCTGGGCCTCTCGGGCAACGGTGGCGGTTCCGCCGCCGCGGCTCCGGCTCCGGCGCAGAACACGCAGATCCAGGCTCAGGGTCAGTACACCCAGCAGGCCCCCGAGCAGGCTCCCGTCCAGCAGGCACCTGTCCAGCAGGCGCCCGTCGAGCAGACCCAGCCCGCTCCTCGCCACGCGGCCGAGGTGCCCGTGACCGGCAAGACCTACACGGTCGAGGCCGGCGACACCCTCGCCAAGATCGCGCAGAAGCTCGGTCTGAAGGGCGGCTGGGAGCTCCTGGCCGATGCCAACGCGAACTCCGTGACCGACGTGAACCTGATCTTCCCGGGTCAGGAACTGCAGATCCCCGCCGAGTAATCGGCAGCGGCTCTCCGGCACAGGATCCCTCCCGGCCCGCCCCTCGCAAGAGATAGGGGCCGGGAGGGATCCTGCGTTGCGGATTACACTGGAAACACCCGGTACTTTCCCAAGTCCCGGGTGTTTGTGTTGCCCGGTGTGCTCCGAGGCGACGCCCCTTCACCGAGCCCGCCAGGAAAGCAGCAGCCCGCATGAGTCCTCGCACCGCATCCGCCACGTCCTCTCAGAACCCCGCCGTGTTCCAGGCACAGCTCGCGGGCATCCGCACCGTCCTGGCCGAAGACCCGGCCTTCGGGAACCTGCGGGTGTCCGCGGCCCAGGGCACCCGGCGCAGCGACGACTTCCACCTGGGCGCGCCGAGCGGCCTCAACCCCGTGGTCATCGCCGAGCTGGTGGACGGGCTCAAGGAGCTGGACTCCGAGCGGCCCGACGCCGGCGCCGGGAGCTCGGTGGGCACGGCGCCCGCCGTCGTGCTCGCCGTGACGGCGACGGGGCGTGAGGCGGAAGACCTGGCGGCCGCCCTGCGCGCCTATCTTCCCGAGGACGAGGTGGCCGAGTTCCCCAGCTGGGAGACGCTGCCTCATGAGCGGCTCTCGCCCCGTTCCGACACGGTCGGGCGCCGCCTGACCGTGCTGCGCCGCCTGGCCCACCCGGAGGCGTTCGCCACTCCGCTGCGCGTCGTCGTGGCGCCCGTGCGCGCCGTCGTCCAGCCGGTCGTGGCCGGTCTCGGCGACCTGGAGCCGGTCACGGTGCGGGTCGGCGCGGAGGTGCCGTTCGAGGACCTCGTCCGCCGGCTCGCCGCCGCGGCGTACGCGCGGGTGGACATGGTGACGCACCGCGGCGAGTTCGCCGTCCGTGGCGGCATCCTGGACGTCTTCCCGCCCACCGAGAACCACCCCATCCGCATCGAGTTCTTCGGCGACGAGGTGGAGCAGATGCGTTACTTCGCCGTCGCCGACCAGCGCTCCCTCTCCGTGGGTGACGGTGTGGTCCACCCGGAGGTCCTGTGGGCTCCGCCGTGCCGCGAACTGCTCATCACGCCGTCCGTCATGTCCCGCGCCGCGAAGCTGCAGAAGAGCATGCCCGGCGCCGCGGACATGCTGGAGAAGATCGCGGGCGGGATCACGGTGGAGGGCATGGAGTCCCTGGCGCCCGTGCTGGTCGACTCCATGGTGCCGTTCGTCTCGTCCCTGCCCGAGGGCTCGATCGCATTCATGATCGAACCGGAGAAGGTCCGCCTGCGCGCCCACGACCTCATCGCGACCAACGAGGAATTCCTCGCGGCCGCGTGGTCCACCGCCTCGGACGGCGGCGCCGCCCCGCTCGATCTCGGCCTGGACCCGGAGGCCCTCCTGCACGAGGCCAGCTTCCGCACGCTCGCCGACACCCGGACCGACGCGCAGTCGGCGGGCGTCTCCTGGTGGGACGTCTCCACCCTGGGCGTGGACGAGGAACTGGGGCACGACGTCGACGTGCTGGCATTGCGGGCCAGGGAACCGCGTGGATACCGCGGCGACGTGGGGGAGATGCTGGAGTTCATCTCCTCCCGCATCAAGGACTCCTGGCGGCTCGTCGTCGTCACGGACGGCCCGGGCCCGGCGCAGCGCCTCGCCGAGCTGTTCCACGACGCCGACGTGCCCTGTGCCCGGGTGGACCGGCTGGCGGACGCGCCGGCTCCCGGCATCATCGAGATCACGACGGCGGAGGCCGGCCACGGCTTCGTGCTGGACGGGCTGAAGTTCGGCGTCCTCACCGAGGCCGATCTGCTCGGCCGTTCGAGCGCCCGCGGCGGCACCAAGGACATGCGGAAGATGCCGTCCCGGCGCCGCAACGCCGTCGACCCGCTGTCCCTGCACGCCGGCGACTTCGTCGTGCACGAACAGCACGGCATCGGCCGGTTCGTGGAGCTGGTGCAGCGGAAGACCGCGGGCTCGGACGGGGTGCGCGAGTACCTGGTCCTGGAGTACGCGCCGTCCAAGCGGGGCGCCCCGGGGGACCGCCTCTTCGTCCCCACCGATCAGCTGGACCAGGTCACCCGTTACGTCGGCGGCGACACCCCGGCGCTCAGCAAGATGGGCGGCTCCGACTGGGCCTCCACCAAGTCCAAGGCCCGCCGGGCGGTCAAGGAGATCGCCGGGGAGCTCATCCGGCTGTACTCGGCTCGCATGGCGTCCAAGGGTCACGCCTTCGGGCAGGACACCCCCTGGCAGCGCGAGCTGGAACAGGCGTTCCCGTATGTCGAGACGCCGGATCAGCTGACCACCATCAACGAGGTCAAGGCGGACATGGAGAAGGAGATCCCCATGGACCGCCTCGTCTCCGGCGACGTCGGCTACGGCAAGACCGAGATCGCGGTTCGCGCCGCGTTCAAGGCCATCCAGGACGGCAAGCAGGTGGCCGTCCTGGTGCCCACCACGCTCCTCGCCCAGCAGCACCACGAGACTTTCAGCGAGCGGTTCTCCGGGTTCCCGGTCCGGGTCCGAGCCCTGTCCCGGTTCCAGACCGCCAAGGAGTCCAAGGAGACGCTCGCGGGGGTCAAGGACGGCAGCGTCGATCTCGTGATCGGCACGCATCGCTTGCTGTCCAAGGAGATCGAGTTCAAGGACCTGGGCCTCGTCATCATCGACGAGGAACAGCGCTTCGGCGTCGAGCACAAGGAAGCGCTCAAGAAAATGCGAACCAACGTGGACGTGCTGGCCATGTCCGCCACCCCGATCCCGCGCACTCTCGAGATGTCCCTCACCGGCATCCGGGAGACCTCCACACTGGCCACGCCGCCGGAGGAGCGTCACCCCGTGCTGACCTATGTGGGCCCGTACACGGACAAGCAGGTCTCCGCCGCGGTCCGCCGTGAGCTCATGCGCGAGGGCCAGGTGTTCTTCGTGCACAACCGGGTGTCCTCGATCGACCGGGTGGCCGCGTCCATCCGCGAGCTGGTCCCGGAGGCGCGTGTCGAAGTGGCCCACGGACAGATGACCGAGGCCCGCCTGGAACAGATCATCGTGGACTTCTGGGAGAAGCGGTTCGACGTGCTGGTGTGCACCACCATCATCGAGACCGGCCTGGACATCTCCAACGCCAACACCCTGATCGTGGACGGCGCCAACAACTACGGTCTCTCCCAGCTGCACCAGCTCCGGGGCCGCGTGGGCCGTGGCCGGGAGCGGGCCTACGCCTACTTCCTGTACCCCTCGGAGAAGCCGCTGGGCGAGGTGGCCCTGGAACGTCTCAAGGCCGTCGCCGCGCACAACGAGCTCGGCGCCGGCATGCAGCTCGCCATGAAGGACCTGGAGATCCGCGGAGCGGGCAACCTTCTGGGCGGTGAGCAGTCGGGCCACATCCAGGGGGTGGGCTTCGACCTCTACATCCGCCTGGTTGGCGAGGCCGTCGCGGAGTACCGCGGGGAGAAGGAGGAATCGGCGGCGGAGATGAAGATCGAACTGCCGATCAACGCCCACCTGCCGCACGACTACGTGCCGGGGGAGCGCCTGCGCCTCGAGGCCTACCGCAAGCTTGCTGCGGCCCACACGGAAGCCGCCATCGACGAGGTGCGCGATGAACTGGTGGACCGCTACGGCGAGCCGCCCGCCCCCGTGGTCAACCTCCTGGACGTGGCGCGCTTCCGGGTGGCCGCCCGCGCGGTCGGCCTGACCGACGTCGCGGTCCAGGGCAACTTCATCAAGTTCGCCCCGGCGGCGCTGCCGGAGTCCAAGACCATGCGCCTGAGCCGCATGTACCCAGGCTCCCAGATCAAGCCGGCGCTCAACGCGGTGCTGATCCCGAAGCCGAAGACGGCGCGGGTCGGGGGACGCGATCTCGCCGACGCGCAGGTCCTCGAGTGGGCGCGCAACGTGCTCGCGGCGATCTTCGAGGACTAGGCAGTCAGAACGACAAAGGCCCTTAAACGACGAAGGCCCCGGAGGAGAACCTCCGGGGCCTTCGTGCTGCTGAAACGCGTTACTTGGCGTCCTGCTTGGCGCGCTCGAGCTCGGCGAGCGTGTCGGAACGGCCGAGGACGTGCTGCGGGATGGCGAAGGCCAGCGCGAACAGGATCAGGGTCACGGCGGCCGGCCAGGTGTTCTCCAGGCTCAGGAAGGACAGCGAGTAGACAGCCCCGGCGAACAGCGCGAAGCAGATGATGAACAGCACCAGGGACTGGACGGTGTTGTTCTCTTTGCCGATCGGACGGGACATGGTCTCCCAACTTTCTTTCTCGTGACGTCCGCTGGGACGTCTTCAGTCTTCCGCAGGGCGGCCCGGACGGGGCTCGCTCTCGGGTCCCCGCGAGGGAACCCCGGGTTCTCAGTAGTCGCTCTGACCCTGTTCGCCCTTGACGATGGCGATGCCGGAGCTCGCGCCGATGCGGGTGGCACCAGCAGCAATCATAGCCTGTGCATCCTCCAGGCTCCGCACTCCGCCGGACGCCTTGACGCCCAGATCGGGGCCCACGGTGGCACGCATGAGCTTCACGTCCTCCACGGTCGCCCCGCCGCCGTTGAAGCCGGTGGAGGTCTTGACGAAGTCCGCGCCCGCCTCGACGGACGCCTGGCAGGCGAGGACCTTCTGCTCATCCGTGAGCAGCGCGGTCTCGATGATGACCTTCAGGATCGCCTCGCCGTCGTGCACCGCTGCGGCGACGGCGGCGATGTCCTCCACGAGCGCGTCCTTGTCATCCGCGCGGGCGGAGGCGATGTTGATGACCATGTCGATTTCGGCGGCGCCGTCCTCCACGGCCCCGCGAGCCTCGAAGACCTTCACATCGGTCGGAGTGGCGCCCAGCGGGAAGCCCACCACGGCGCAGCACAGCACCTGGCTGCCCTTGAGCGCCTGGACGGCGGTCTTCACCCAGACCGGGTTCACGCACACGGACTTGAAACCGTACTCGACGGCCTCGGCGCAGAGGCGCTGCACGTCCTCGCGGCTCGCGTCCGGCTTGAGGAGGGTGTGGTCGATGTAAGAGGCGATGTTCGTGCTCATGGTCTTCCTTTGCATGCCTGATGTCGTGGCGCGGGCCGAGGGGTGGTGGCGCGCCGGGTGTGTGCGGTGATCCCCCAGAATCTCATGCCGGGCGCTCAGACGCCCAGCGCGGACCTCATGCCGTCCAGCACGGCGTCCAGCCGGCGTCGGGCCTCCTGCTTGGCCGCGGGCAGTGCGTCAGCGCCGTCGACCGGCACGACCACTTCGAGGTAGCACTTGAGTTTCGGCTCGGTGCCACTGGGCCGCACGATCACCTGCGTGTCGTCCTCGCTGAGGTACTTGAGCCCGTTGGTGCCGGGAAGCTCCTCCGTGCCCTGCGACAGGTCCTGCGCGACGACGACGGCGGAGTCCGCCAGCGCCGCCGGGGGAGTCGCGCGGAGGGTCGCCATCATGGTGTCCAGCAGGCTGAGATCGGCCACCCGGACGCTCAGCTGATCGCTCGCATGGAGGCCGTGCTCGAGGGCCAGCGCGTCGAGGAGGCCGAAGAGCGAGGTGTCGTGGGCCTTGGCGTGGGCGGCGAGCTCCGCGATCAGCAGGGCGGCGGAGATCCCGTCCTTGTCACGGGCCAGCTCCGGCGCCACGCAGTACCCGAGGGCCTCCTCGTAGCCGTAGACGAGGCCCGGCACGCGGGAGATCCACTTGAACCCGGTGAGGGTCTCGCGGTGCTCATAGCCGGCGGCGGCCGCGATGCGGGAGAGCAGCCGGGAGGACACGATCGAATTCGCGAAGACGCCCTCGGTCCGGCCCGCGAGGCGGTCGGCCATGTGGGCCCCCAGCAGGGCGCCCACCTCGTCGCCGCGCAGCATCCGCCACGCGCCCCGGCCGCCGTCGGCGTCCGGGTCGAAGGCGGCCACGGCGGCACGGTCGGCGTCGGGGTCGTTGGCCAGGACCACGTCCGCGCCGGTCTCCTCGGCGAGGGCCAGGGCCAGGTCGAGCGCACCGGGCTCCTCCGGATTGGGGAAGCTCACGGTGGGGAAGTCGGGATCGGGCTGCGCCTGCTCGGCGACCTGCGTCACCGAGGTGAATCCGGCCTCGCGCAGCACCGCCTCGGTGGTCCGCCCGCCGACGCCGTGCATCGGGGTGAGGACGATGTCCAGGTCCCGCTCCGGGAACCGCTCGGGCAGGGCCAACGCGACCACGGCCGCGCGGTAGTCGTCCTCGATGGTCGCCGGGAGGATCTCCCAGCCGGACGCTGCCAGAACGATCGACTCGGACGGCCCGACGGCGGCGATCGCCGCCGCGATCCGCGCGTCGTACGGCTCCACGATCTGCGAGCCGCGGGCGCCCTCGGGCACGGCGCGCCCGCCGAGGTACACCTTGTAGCCGTTGTCCTGCGGCGGGTTGTGGCTGGCCGTGACCATGACACCGCCGTCGGCGTCCAGGGCCCGCACCGCGTAAGCGAGCAAGGGGGTGGGCAGCGCGGACGGCATGAGGAAGACCTGCAGGCCCGCGGCCGTGAACACGGCCGCGGAGTCCCGTGCGAAGACGTCCGAGTTGTGGCGGGCGTCGAAGCCGACCACGACGCGCGGCGCACGGGCCTCGCCGTCGACTCCCAGGGCGTCGTTGAGGAAGGCCGCGAAACCGGCCGCGGCGCGGCGCACCACCACGCGGTTCATCCGCATCGGACCCGGGCCCAGCGCGGCGCGGAGACCGGCCGTGCCGAACTGGAGGGTCCCGGAGAACGCGTCCTCCAGCTCGGCCGTCGCCGTGGCGGAGCCGCGCTCCGCGTCGTCCACGAGGGCGAGCAGCTGCGCCGCGGTGGCGCTGTCAGGGTCGGTGGCCGCCCACTCCCGGGCCCGCTGCGCGAGGCCGGCGGGCAGGGGAGCGGAGGCGGCGTCGTCGTGCGCCGTGCTGTGCGGGGCCATGGCTCAGAGCTTGCCGATGATCTGGGCGAGCAGGGCGGAGATGCGCGGGCCGGCGGCCTGTCCGGCCTCCAGGACCTCGGCGTGGCTGAGCGGCTCGGGGCTGATGCCCGCGGCGAGGTTCGTCACGAGGGAGATGCCGAAGACCTCCATGCCG
The DNA here is from genome assembly GCF_030816155.1 of Arthrobacter woluwensis. Taxonomy (NCBI): domain Bacteria; kingdom Bacillati; phylum Actinomycetota; class Actinomycetes; order Micrococcales; family Micrococcaceae; genus Arthrobacter; species Arthrobacter woluwensis. The sequence continues at coordinate 821,330 of NZ_JAUSXR010000001.1, forward strand.
GCCTGACGGCCCGCGATGGCCTCCAGGGCGGTGGACATGCCGACGAGGCTCGCACCGATGATCTTGGCCATCTGGACTTCGGCCGGGGTCTCGTAGTGCGGGCCGGTGAACTGTGCGTAGACGCCCTCCTCCAGGGTGGGGTCCACTTCGCGGGCCAGGCCGCGGGATGCGGGAGGAGTACAGGTCCGTGAGGTCGACGAAGGTGGCGCCTTCGAGCGGGGAGGCCGCCGTGAGGTTGATGTGGTCGCTGATCAGCACGGGGGTGCCGGGCTTCCAGTTCTCGTTCAGGCCACCGCAGCCGTTGGTCAGCACGAGGGTCTTGCAGCCGGCGGCCGCAGCGGTGCGGACGCCGTGCGCGACGGCGCGGACGCCCTTGCGCTCGTAGAAGTGCGTGCGGGCGCCGAGGACCAGGGCGCGCTTGCCGTCCGACGTGAGGACCGAACGGATGGTGCCGGTGTGGCCGACCACCGCCGGGGCGTGGAAGCCGGGCACGGTCGCGGCGTCCAGGGTGTGGGTCGTCTCGCCGATGAGGTCGGCGGCGCCGCCCCAGCCGGAGCCCAGCACCAGGGCGACGTCGTGCTCTTCGACCCCGGTTTCGCGGGCGATGTGCTCAGCGGCGAGCTTCGCGGCCTCGAAGGGATCCATCGTGTTCAAGTCCAAGGTAGTCACGGGAAAACCGTACTCGCAGGGCCGTGCTCTTGCCCAGCACGGGCTCCCGCGGGCATCGCCGCCTCCGTGGGATGCGTCACTTTCGGCCCGGTGACCGCTTCGTGACGGGTCCTCGGCTGGCAGTGGGGCAGTGCATGGGACAGAATTGTCCTTTGTGAGCACGCATCCTGATTTCGCCGCGCCCCGTATCGCCGTCCTCGGAGGTGGTCCCGGTGGTTACGAGGCCGCCGCGGTCGCCGCATCCCTGGGCGCGAAGGTCACCGTCATCGAGCGCAACGGCCTGGGAGGCGCCGCGGTCCTGACCGACGTCGTGCCCTCCAAGACCCTGATCGCCACCGCCGACCTCATGGCGCGCGTCTCGGAGGCCCACTCCCTGGGTGTCCGTTTCGAGGTGGACTCCGGCGCGCCGACCATGGTGGCCGACCTGGAGCACATCGACCGCCGTGTCATGGAGCTGGCCCAGGAGCAGTCGGATGACATCCGCCGCAGCCTTGAGGAGGCCGGCGTGAAGGTGCTGATCGGCGACGGCGTGCTGCAGGACGACCGCACCATCAAGGTCACCACCAAGTCGGGCTCGGTGCGCACGGTCGACGCGGACGCCATCATCCTGGCCGTCGGCGCGCATCCCCGCGAGCTGCCGAGCGCCAAGCCGGACGGCGAGCGGATCCTGAACTGGACCCAGCTCTACAACCTGACCACGCTGCCTGAGGAACTGATCGTGGTCGGTTCCGGCGTGACCGGCGCCGAGTTCGCCTCCGCGTACAACGGCCTGGGCTCGAAGGTCACGCTGATCTCCAGCCGCGACCAGGTCCTCCCGGGTGAGGACAGCGACGCCGCCGACGTGCTGGAAGAGGTCTTCGAGCGCCGCGGCGTCCGCGTCCTGTCCCGCTCGCGTGCCGAGAAGGTGGAGCGCACCGAGGACGGCGTGCTCGTCACCCTCGGCGACGGCAGCACCATCACGGGCACCCACTGCCTCATGTGCGTGGGCTCGATCCCGAACACCGAAGGCATCGGCCTGGAGAACGCCGGAGTGGCGCTGACCGACTCGGGTCACATCAAGGTCGACGGCGTCTCCCGCACCACGGCCCACAACGTTTATGCGGCGGGCGACTGCACCGGGGTGTTCGCCCTGGCGTCCGTGGCCGCCATGCAGGGCCGCATCGCGGTGGCCCACATCATGGGCGACGGCGTCCGCCCCCTCAAGCTCAACGAGGTGGCCTCCAACATCTTCACCTCGCCGGAGATCGCCTCGGTGGGCGTCTCCGAAAAGGACCTCTCCACGGGCCGCTACCAGGGCGACGTCGTCATGCTGCCGCTCAAGGCCAATCCGCGCGCCAAGATGCGCAACTCCAAGGACGGCTTCGTCAAGATCATCTCCCGCAAGGGCTCGGGCACCGTGATCGGCGGCGTCGTGGTGGGTCCGAACGCGTCGGAGCTGATCTTCCCGATCGCCCTCGCCGTGGCGAAGAAACTGCACGTGGACGACGTCGCGAGCACCTTCACGGTCTTCCCGTCGCTGACCGGTTCCATCGCGGAGGCGGCGCGCCGCCTGCACGTGCACCACTACGACGGCTAGTCGCCTTTACGCCGTCTGCTGCGTCCAGGACGACGACGGCGGGCTGAGCCAGTAGGCGGATCCGTCGGGCTTCCGGCGGAGGATGTCCAGGTCCACGGCGTGGCGGCGGAAGAACGCGACGTCCTCGACCAGGACGGACAGCCGTTCGTTGACCTGGGCTTCAGAAAGCACCTCCCCGTCCCGGACGCAGCGCGTGACCACCGCATGGACGAGGCCGTTCACGCTGCCCGGCGCCCGGCCCGCCAGCGCGATCCTCGGGGTGGCGAGCAGGGTGTCGAGCTGCGCTGCCGGGTCCAGAGCCGTGAGGGCCTGCCCCAGGACGTCCGGCGCGAGTCTGAGCCCGCCGTCGTCGGCGACAGCCAGTCCGCTCTGCACGAGGTTCCCGGCGAGGCGTTCTTCGGCGTCGACGGTTTCTCCGGCGGCCAGACGGCTGACCAGGGGAGCGGACTTCGGCGACCGCAGGAGACTGAGGAGCACCCGGACGGAACTGAGAGCAGACATGCCCGCCACTCTAGTGGGGGCCCGGGCGCTCTTCCAGGCTGGTCGAACGGCCTTTTCCTGGGATACTGGTTCAGCCGACCGCCGAGGGAAATGGGGGACGGGCCGCCTGCTCGTCAGCGTCATGAACCAACCATCTGAGCTGAATCCGAACTACTGGGACATGGGTCTCGCGTCGATTCCCTGTGTCGTCATCGCGGCGGCCATCCTGGCGGTTTTCCTTCTTGCACTTATCGACCGTCACCTGCCTCTGCGGTCTCGTCTGCTGTGGGCTTCATTGATCCTTGCGGTCCCGCTGATCGGAGCGACGCTGTACGCCGTGCTGCGAACGCGGGCACGGTCGGCGAAGGGGACGGCGTGGGTTAGGAACCCCGTTCGCTCGTCCGGCGACCGGCCACACGACCCCTCGAAAATCGTCGGAGGGCGAGCGTAGGCTGACCCCATGGATCTCCTCCTCGTACCCGGTCTCTGGCTCGACGCGTCCTCCTGGGATGAGGTGACCCCGGGGCTCATCGCCGCCGGGCACCGTCCGCATCCCCTCACTCTCCCCGGTGTCGGCGCGCCGGCCGCGGAGTCGTCCTCCCTCACCATCGACGACTGGGTCGCGGCGACCGTCACGCAGATCGACGCGCTGGACGGGCCCGTGGTCCTCGTCGGCCACAGCGGCGGAGGCAACGTCGTGTGGGGCGCCGCGGATGCGCGTCCGGACAAGGTCTCGCGCGTGATCCTCGTCGACACCGCCGTGCCGCCGCCCGGCGCCATGATCTCGGAATTCGACGTGGTGGACGGGGTGATCCCGTTCCCGGGCTGGGACTTCTTCGACGAGGAAGAGGTGTACGACCTCACCCCGGAGGTGCGGGAACGTGCCGCGAACGCCACCTTCAGCGTTCCGGCACAGGTGCCCACGGGGCCCATCTCCCTGACGGACGAGCGACGGTACGACGTGCCGGTGACCGTCCTCTCGGGCGGCATGGACGAGGAGCAGTTCCGCGCGGCGCTGGCCCAGTGGGGTGCGTTCGCGGACGAGGCGGCGGCCGTGAAATCGCTCGACGTCGTGACCATCGGCTCGGGTCACTGGCCTCAGTTCTCCGTCCCTGAGCGGCTCGCCGGCCTCATCGCGGAGGCTGCGTCCCGCTGACGCTCCAGCCCGCTGACATCCTGCCTGGCCAGGCGGCCGGGTGGCCCATTCTGAAAGGGTCCGTGCGAGTCATTCCACATACTGGACACGGTTGTCCAGTAGATGGACCCTGGTGGTTAAGATGAACGCCGTCTCATAGCATGGCGGCCGCTTCAGGGGGCGGGCCGCCCGGAAGGAAAGCCGGACCCATGTCATCCACTCCAGCCACACCGGCTGCCCCGGGAACCCCGGGGGCACCCGTGGCGGCGCCAGCCGCCAACACGCGAGGACGCGTGATCTTCGCCAGCCTCATCGGCACCACGATCGAGTTCTACGACTTCTACGCGTACGCCACGGCGTCCGTACTCGTGTTCCCGCGGCTCTTCTTCCCGAACGCCACGGACATCAACGCGATCCTGAGCGCCTTCGCCATCTTCGGCGTGGCGTTCGTCGCCCGCCCCATCGGCTCCATCCTGTTCGGTCACTTCGGTGACAAGCTGGGCCGCAAGGGAACCCTGGTGGCTTCGCTGCTGACCATGGGCATCGCGACCTTCCTCATCGGGTTCCTCCCGCCGGCCGCGGGCGGCTGGGTCGTCCTGGCCCCGCTGGCGCTCGTGGTCCTCCGGTTCGCGCAGGGCATCGCCCTCGGCGGCGAGTGGTCCGGCGCCGCGCTGCTGGCCACTGAGAACGCTCCGGCGGGCAAGCGCGCCATCTGGGGCACATTCCCGCAGCTGGGCGCTCCCATCGGCTTCATCCTCTCGAACCTGATCTTCGTCGCCCTCCAGACGTGGCTGACCCCACAGCAGTTCCTGGACTGGGGCTGGCGTGTGCCGTTCATCCTGTCCGCCGTGATCGTGGCCGTCGGCCTGTACGTCCGCCTCAAGCTCGAGGAGTCGCTGTCCTTCCAGAAGGTCATCGCCGAGGACAAGGTCGCCAGTGTCCCGCTGGCCGTCACCTTCCGGTTCCACTGGCGTCAGGTCCTGGCCGGCACGTTCATCATGCTGGCCACCTACGTGCTCTTCTACCTCATGACGAGCTTCACACTTACCTACGGCACCGCTGCCGACACCGCCGCCAAGGCCGAAGCCGCCGCGAAGAAGGCCGGGAAGGCCTTCGATCCCGCCGCCTTCGTCCCGGGTCTCGGCGTCGACAAGACGCTCTTCCAGTGGATGCTCATCCTCGGTGTGGTGTTCTTCGGCATCTTCACCGTGGTGTCCGGCCCGCTGGCCGAGAAGTATGGCCGCCGGAAGTTCCTGATCTGGGTCACTGCCGGGATCTTCGTCTTCGGCTGCGCCTGGACGCTCATGTTCGGCCCCGGCCCGGGCGCCGCGATGGTCGGTCTGATTATCGGCTTCACGCTGATGGGTCTCACCTTCGGGCCGATGGCGGCCTATCTGCCGGAACTGTTCCCCGCGAACGTCCGCTATACCGGTTCGGCCGTGGCGTACAACCTCTCCAGCGTGATCGGCGCCGCCCCCGCGTCCTTCGTGGCGATCGCCCTCTGGCAGGCCGGCCACGGCAGCACGTGGATGGTCGGCGTCTACCTGGCGCTGGCCGCCGTCCTGACGCTGGTGGCCCTGTTCCTCACCCGTGAGACGGCGGACGTGGACTACGAGAACAACGTCGCCTGAGTCCGTCGGACGGATTCGTCTCCAGCAGCGCGGACGGCCCGGCACCCCTGGTGGGGGGCCGGGCCGTCGGCGTTCCTGGGAACGGCCCCGGGTTCGCGTCGGTACCATGGGACGGTCACTCGGGATCGGCCGGGCGGGACTCCTGGGGCGGGGAGACCGCCGTCATCAGGAAGGTTCCGCATCATGCCACCCTTGAGCGCTCTCGCCACCAGCTGGACCGCCGACATCCCCGCATTGCTGCTCGCCGCCGTCGTCGTGGCGCTGTATGTCCGGGGCGTCCGGAAGGCCTCTCGCTGGCCCGTCAGGCGGACCCTGGGCTTCCTGCTGGGCATCCTGCTCTTCCTTTACCTGTCCTGCGGCTTCCCGGGCGTCTACGGCGCCTCCTTGCGGTGGGTCTTCACCGTCAAGGTGGCGGGGTACGTCTTCGTCGTGCCGCTGCTGCTCGCCGCGGGCCGCCCCCTCGCGCTCGCGCGGGAGACTCTCGGCCTGAACGGACGACGCCGCGTGGACGCCTTCATGGCCAGCCGGCCAGTCCGCGTCCTCTCCCACCCGGTGGTCTCGCCGCTGCTGAGCCTGGCGGTCTTCGCGTCCTTCCTGACGCCCATCCTGTACCTGCTCCGGACCGATCCGCTGGCCGGGGCGCTGACCGTGCTCCTGGCCCCCGCCCTCGGCCTGCTCCTGGTCCTGCCCGCGGTCGAAGGGGAGGAACGCCCCGCGAGCAGCGCCGTGATGGTGGTGGGGTTCATCTACGTCTTCATCGAACTGCTGGCCGACGCCGTGCCGGGGATCCTCCTCCGGCTGTCGGGCACCGTGCTGGACGGGTTCGCCGGACCCGTGCCCGGCGCGCTGGGCTGGTTCCCGGGGGCTTTGCGGGATCAGCAGCTCGCCGGAGACCTTCTGTGGTTCGTGGCCGAAGTGGTGGACCTGCCGTTGATCATCCTCATGATGATGCGGTTCCAGCGCAGCGACAAGGCCGACGCGCAAGCCATCGACGACCTCAGTGACGACGAGCTGGCGGAGCTGAACCGGCGCCACCTGAACCGTTCCTGAACGCGCACACGCCCGGAAACGCCGACGGCGCGGCGCCCCGTGAGGGTGCCGCGCCGTCGGCGTCAGAACAGGTAGTCAGTCCGCGATCGTGGCGAGCACGGCACCCGCGGTGACGGTCTCGCCCGGCTGAGCGGTCAGTCCGGTCACGGTGCCGGCCTTGTGCGCCGTCAGCGGCTGCTCCATCTTCATGGCTTCCAGGACCACGATCAGATCACCCTCGGCCACCACGTCACCGTCGGCCACGGCCACCTTCACGATGGTGCCCTGCATGGGGGAGGTCAGGTCGTCGCCGCTCGCGGCGGCGCCGGCAGCCCCGCCCCGGCCGGCCTTCTTCGGCTTGCGGGCCTTCGCGGCCTTCGCCGGACCGGCCGCCACCGAGGCGAACGACGCGGGGAGGCTGACCTCGAGGCGCTTGCCACCGACCTCCACCACGACGTTCTGGCGCGGTTCGGCGTCGTCCGCGGCGCCGGGGACGCCCGCGAACGGAGGAATGGTGTTGTCGAAGGCCGTCTCGATCCAGCGCGTGTGCACCTGGAACGGGCCTTCCTCCGGGGCGAAGGCCGGGTCGGAGACCACGGCCCGGTGGAACGGCGTCACGGTCGGCATACCGGTGATCTCGAGCTCGGCCAGGGCGCGGCGCGAGCGCTCGAGCGCCTGCTTGCGGCTGGACCCGGTCACGATCAGCTTGGCCAGCATGGAGTCGAAGTTGCCGCTGATGACTTCGCCGGCCTGGATGCCGGAGTCGACGCGCACGCCGGGTCCGCTGGGGAAGCTGATGGTCTCCACGGTGCCGGGCGCCGGCATGAAGTTGCGTCCGGCGTCCTCGCCGTTGATGCGGAACTCGAAGGAGTGCCCGCGGATCTCGGGATCGTCGTAGCCCAGTTCCTCACCGCGGGCCAGACGGAACTGCTCGCGGACCAAGTCGAGGCCGGAGACCTCTTCGGAGACGCAGTGCTCCACCTGGAGGCGGGTGTTGACCTCGAGGAAGCTGATGGTGCCGTCCTGGCCGACCAGGAACTCGCAGGTGCCGGCGCCGAGGTAGCCGGCCTCCTTGAGGATGGCCTTGGAGGACTCGTAGAGGCTGCGGTTCTGCTCCTCGGTGAGGAACGGCGCCGGAGCCTCTTCGACCAGTTTCTGGTTGCGGCGCTGGAGCGAGCAGTCGCGGGTGGACACCACGACGACGTTGCCGTGGGCGTCCGCGAGGCACTGGGTCTCCACGTGGCGGGGGGAGTCGAGGAACTTCTCGACGAGGCACTCGCCGCGGCCGAACGCCGTCACGGCCTCGCGCACGGCGGATTCGTAGAGCTCCGGGATCTCCTCGAGCGTGCGGGCGACCTTCAGGCCGCGTCCGCCACCGCCGAAGACGGCCTTGATGGCCACGGGGAGCCCGAATTCCTGCGCGAAGGCGATGATCTCGTCGGCGTCCTTGACCGGGTCCTTGAGGCCCGGGGCGAGCGGTGCTCCGGCGGCGAGGGCGATGTGCTTGGCCTTCGCCTTGTCACCCAGGGCGTCGATGGCCTCGGGGGAGGGACCGATCCAGGTCAGGCCCGCGTCGATCACGCGCTGGGCGAATTCGGCGTTCTCGGCGAGGAAGCCGTAGCCGGGGTGCACCGCGTCGGCGCCGGACTGGCGGGCCACGTCGAGGAGCTTGTCGATGACCAGGTACGACTCGGCGGCGGTGTTGCCACCCAGGGCGTACGCCTCGTCCGCGAGCTTGACGTGCAGGGCGTCGCGATCCGGGTCGGCGTAGACCGCCACGGACTGGATGCCTTCGTCACGGGCGGCTCGGATGACGCGCACTGCGATCTCGCCGCGATTGGCGATCAGCACCTTGCTCAACTGGGTCATGGCAGGGAACTCCTCGAAATTGTCAATTGACATCGACCTTAGTACCTCTTGGCGGGTTCCGCCGAGATTACTGACGATTTCCGCGCGTAGAGCCGTGGGTCTTTGTAGGAGTCCTACAAAGACCCACGGAGGGGACGAAGGATTAGACCCAGAACTCCGTGATGCCCGTGCCCTGCTCGGACAGCAGCGCCCGAAGCGTGGAGACCGAAAGGCCCACCACCGCGTGCGGGTCGCCCGTGACCGATTCGATGAACGCCCCGCCGATGCCGTCGATCGTGAAGGAGCCGGCGCAGTGCAGGGGCTCGCCGGTGGCCACGTAGGCCCGGATCTCCGCGGGATCGATCTCGGCGAACCGCACCGTGGCGCTGGACAGCCTGCCCAGCCCGGACTGAGGCGCGTCCGCGCCTGCCGCAGCGGTCGACGACGGCGCGTGGCCGGCGTCGTCGTGCGCGGCCCCGGGTGCCGGGGACTCCGCCGTGGCCGGGGCGATCAGCCAGTGCCCGGTGTGCAGCACGCCTTCGCGGCCGCTCATCCGGGAGATGCGCTCGATGGCGACCTCGGGTTCGTAGGGCTTGCCGTGGGCCTCGCCGTCGAACTCGAAGACGGAATCGCAGCCCAGCACATAGGCGTCCCGCGCCTCGGGGAGCGCCGCGACGGCCTCCGCCTTGGCGCGGGCCAGCAGCAGGGCGGTCTCCGCCGGAGTGGGATCGCCGGCCGCCGCGGCGACGGCGTCCTCATCCACGGCGGAGACGATCACGTCAAACCGCAGACCGGCCTCGGTGAGGAGCTTGGCCCGGGCCGGTGACTGCGACGCGAGGATGAGGCGGGGCGAGCCGCTCACAGCTGGGTGTTGCCGGGCTGATCGTTCGGCTGCTGGCCTTGCTGCGTGAGGTAGACCGACTGACCGGTGGCGCCTTCCTCACCCTCCTTGAGGGGGATGATGTAGACGGCGGTGCCGTAGGCGCAGACCTCGGTCCAGTTGCCGCCCATCTCGGAGGTGTCGAAGCGCATGGCCACGATCGCGTTGGCGCCGCGCTGCTGGGCCTCGTTGACCATACGGCCCATGACCTCCTGGCGGCTTTCGTAGAGGGCCTTGGTCATCTCAGGCAGCTCGCCGCCGCCGAGGGAACGGAAGCCGGCGAGCATCTGGGACCCGATGTCGCGGGAGCGGACGGTCAGGCCCATCACTTCGCCGAAGACGGCGTCGATGCGGTGCCCGGGGACTTCATTCGTGGTGACGATCAGCATGCCTAGAGCCTAATACGGGATCGCCGTTCGCGAGAGAGCAGTTGGCGCCCCTTCCCAGGACGGGAAGAGGCGCCAACTGTCACTTCGCGAGCACGGAGGCTCCGCGGCGGGGGAGACCCGGAGTGGGATCAGCGATCCGCGCCCACCAGTTCCTTCTCGGAACCCTCCTCGACGTCCTCGGGGACGTCGTCGGAGAAGGCCACACCCTGACGCGGCGCGTTGTAGAGGTCAAGGTCAAGGATGCCCTGGCGCTTGGCCACCAGAGTGGGGACCAGTGCCTGACCCGCGACGTTGACCGCGGTGCGGCCCATGTCCAGGATCGGGTCGATGGCCAGCAGGAGGCCGACGCCGGCCAGCGGCAGACCCAGCGTGGAGAGGGTCAGCGTCAGCATGACCACGGCGCCGGTGGTGCCGGCGGTGGCCGCGGAACCCAGGACCGAGACCAGGACGATCAGCAGGTACTGGCCGAAGTCCAGGTTGATGCCGAAGAACTGGGCCACGAAGATCGCGGCGATGGCCGGGTAGATCGCGGCGCAGCCGTCCATCTTGGTGGTCGAGCCGAGCGGCACGGCGAAGGAGGCGTAGCCGCTGGGGACGCCCAAGTTGCGCTCGGTCACGCGCTGCGTCAGCGGCATGGTGCCCACGGACGAACGGGAGACGAAGGCCAGCTGGACGGCCGGCCACACGCCGGAGAAGTACTGCTTGATGGACAGGCCGTGGCTGCGGACCAGGATCGGGTAGACCACGAACAGCACGAGGGCCAGGCCGACGTAGATCGCCACGGTGAACTTGCCGAGCGCGCCGATGGTGTCCCAGCCGTAGCTGGCGACCGCGTTGCCGATCAGGCCGATGGTGCCGATCGGGGCGACGCGGATGATCCACCAGAGGACCTTCTGGATGACGGCCAGGGCGGAGGCGTTGAGGTCCAGGAACTTGTCGGCCTTCTTGCCGGTCTTGAGGGCGGCCACGCCCACGGCGATCGCGAGGACCAGGATCTGCAGGACGTTGAAGTTCACGCTCGTGGAGGCCACGCCATCGGTGATCTTGGTGCTGACCTCGAGGCCGAGGATGTTGCGGGGGATGAGGCCCTGGAGGAAGGCCCACCAGCTGCCGGCGCTGCCGGAGTACTTGGCGCCTTCTTCACTGATGCCCGTGCCGGCGCCCGGCTGGAACAGGATGCCCAGACCGATGCCGATCAGCACGGCGATCAGGGCCGTGATGGCGAACCACAGGAGGGTGTTCCAGGCCAGTTTGGCGGCGTTGGTGACGGCGCGCAGATTGGCGATCGAGCTCACGACGGCCGTGAAGATGAGGGGGACCACGGCGGTCTTCAGCAGCGCGACGTAGCTGGAGCCGATGGTCTGGAGGGTGATGGTCAGGCCGTTCGGGTCATTCTTCGTGCCCCCGAGGTTCCTGGCCACCAGGCCGAGGACGACGCCGAGCACCAGTGCGGCGATGATCTGGACGCCGAAGTTGCCGGCCCAGCGGGGCAGGCGGCTCGGTGCCTTGGGTGCGTTGGTCTCTGTACTCACCCACAGGACAATAGAAATCCGCGTAACAATATTCCACTTTGCGTTGAGCAGTGTTACTTTTCCGCCGGATTTCTGAGAGATTCCTCAAATCCGGGAATATCCGGCGGGAACGACGACGGCGGGCGGCGCCCTTCCGGGGCCGCCCGCCGTCGTCGTCAGAAGGGTCAGCCGAGCAGCGCCGTGCGCAGCACGTCCAGTCCGACGGAGCCGACGTTCAGAGCCTTGGAATGGAACGCCTTCACGTCGAAGGACTCGCCCTCCCGCTCCTGGAGTTCCTCGCGGATCTGCTCCCAGAGGCGCTGGCCGATCTTGTAGCTGGGCGCCTGTCCGGGCCACCCCAGGTACCGGGTGAACTCGAACTGCAGCTGACCTTCGCTGATGGGCAGGTTGGCGCGCAGGAACTCGTAACCCTTCCCCGCCGTCCAGGGACCGCTGCCCCAGCGCTCCGGCATGTCCAGTTCGAGGTGCACGCCGATGTCGAAGACCACGCGGGCGGCCCGCATGCGCTGCATGTCGAGCATGCCCATGAGGTCGCCCGGGTCGGACAGGAAGCCGAGTTCGTGCATGAGCTTCTCCGCGTACAGCGCCCAGCCCTCGCCGTGGCCGGACACCCAGCAGATGTTGCGGCGCCAGTCGTTCAGGAGCTCCTTGCGGTACACGGCCGTGGCGACCTGCAGATGATGTCCCGGGACGCCCTCGTGGTAGACCGTGGTGGTCTCGGCCCAAGTCGTGAACTCGTCCTCTCCCGGCGGGACGGACCACCACATGCGGCCGGGGCGCGAGAAGTCGTCGCTGGGGCCGGTGTAGTAGATGCCGCCGTCCTGGGTGGGGGCGATCATGCATTCGAGGGTCTTCATGGGGCCGGGGATGTCGAAGTGTGTTCCGGCGAGGGCGGCGACCGCCTCGTCGGAGAGCTTCTGCATCCAGGCGCGCAGGGCGTCCGTGCCCTGGAGCTGGCGGGAGGCGTCCGCGTTGAGGATCTCCTTGGCCTCCTCGACGGTGGCCCCGGGCTTGATCTGCTGCGCCACCTTCTCCTGCTCGGCGATCAGGCGGTCCAGTTCGGCCACGCCCCACGCGTAGCTCTCCTCCAGATCGATCGTGGCGCCCAGGAAGGTGCGGCTGGCCAGGGCGTAGCGCTGGCGGCCCACGGCGTCCTTCTCCGGTGCGGCGGGAAGCAGCTCCTCGCGGAGGAAGTCGATCAGGGTGCCGTAGGCCTCCCGCGCGCGGCGCACGCCGTCGTCGAGCGTGGCCTGGAGCTCCTGCGGCAGGGGACCCGACGACGTCGCGGCCTCCCGCGCGAGCTTGGCGAAGAAGCCGTCTTCCGCGGCGTAGCCGGTGGCCTGGTCGATCACGATCTTCACCTGGCGCGCGGCGGACACGAGGTCCTGGGCCTGGGCGGTGCGCAGGGACTCGATGTACCCCTCGATGCCGGCCGGGACGTTGTGGGCGCGGCCCGCGATGTGGGTCCAGTGCTCCTCGGTGTCCGTGGGCATGAGGTCGAAGATGGCGCGGATGTCCTGTGCGGGGGAGGCGATGTTGTTCAGCTCCGCCAGGGTCCAGCCGCTCGCGTGGCGTTCGACCGCGAGGCCCAGGCGTTCGCGCATGGCGTCCAGGGTCACGCGGTCCACGTCGTCGACGGGCTCCAGCTCGTCGAGCGCGGCGAGGGTCTCCTGGTCCAGGCGGGTGAACGCCTCCAGGCCGGCGGGGGAGAAGTCGGGGTACTCGCTCTCATGCCCCGGCAGTCCCAGACTCGTCGCCAGAGCGGGGTCGAGTTCCAGGAGACGTGCGGTGTAGCTGTCGGCGAGTCGGTCGATGGCCGTCTTGGCGCGGGTGGTGGTCTCAGTCACAGTCCTAGCCTAGGCATTTTTTGAAAGGAATGCTTGAAAAAATTGAGTGCGGGCGGCCAGCCTAGGGGCCCGATAGTTGCATTTGCGACCCTCGTAGCGCCGAATATCCGCAAAGGCGAAAATATGGCTATGCTCGCACCATGAGTGGAATCCGGATCAAGGATGCCGCCGCGTTCCTGGGAGTCAGTGATGACACCGTGCGCCGGTGGCTCAACAGCGGCCTCCTGAAGGTGGAGCGCGGCGGGGGAGTGACCGAGGTGGACGCCCTGTCCCTGGCCGCGCTGGCGCGGGAGCAGGCGGCGCAGCCCGCCGATCCGACGAAGGTGGGACGTTCGGCCCGCAACCGGATGGTCGGCCTGGTCACCCGCGTCGTCTCGGACACGGTCATGTCCCAGGTGGAGATGCAGTGCGGACCGCACCGGATCGTGTCCCTCATGAGCACGGAAGCCGTCGAGGAACTCGGCATCCGTGAAGGAAAACTCGCCGTGGCGGTCGTCAAGGCGACGAATGTGATCGTGGAGGTCCCCGATGAAGCATAAGGCCCGTTCCCGGCCGTCAATCGGCACGGCCGCCGTCGCTCTCGTGGCGGCGTCCCTCGTCCTGACCGCATGCTCCGGCGCCGCCGGAAGCACGGCCTCCGGAAGTGCTCCCGCGCAGGACACCGGCAAGAAGACGGTCGTGGTCTTCGCCGCGGCCTCTCTCAAGTCCAGCTTCACCACCCTTGCGGAGAAGCTGCACGACGAACACCCTGAGCTGGACCTCAAGTTCAACTTCGCCGGGTCCCAGGACCTCGTGGCGCAGATCAAGGCGGGCGCCAAGGCCGATGTGGTCGCCACCGCCGACCTGGCGACCATGGGCAAGCTGCAGGACGCCGGTTCGCTCGACGGCGCGGCACGGAACTTCGCCAGCAACACCCTCACCATCGCCGTGCCGCCGAGCAATCCCGCGAACATCTCCGCCCTCGCCGACCTGGCCAGGCCCGGGGTCAAGACGGTGCTGTGCGCGGTGCAGGTCCCGTGCGGCGCGGCCAGCCACAAGGTGGAGAAGGCGGCCGGTCTCGACCTCAAACCGGTCAGCGAGGAGCTCGCCGTCACCGATGTGCTCGGCAAGGTCTCCTCCGGCGAGGCCGACGCAGGGCTCGTCTACCGCACCGATGTCCAGGGCTCGAAGGGCGCTGTGAAGGCCATCGACTTCCCGCAGAGCAGCGCCGCCGTCAACACCTACGCGGTGGCGCTCGTCAACGGCGGTCCCGACAGCGACGGCGGCAAGACCTTCCTGGCCGCTCTCACCGGGGATCCGGGACGGAAAGTCCTGGCCGACGCCGGGTTCGGCAAGCCGTGAGTGCCCCGGGTGGCGAGTCCACCCGGGCTGCACGGAGCAGGGCCGCGGGTGACGGGAGCCGCCGTGACGGCGCTCGCCTGAATGGCGTGCCCGGCTGGATGCTGCTGGCGGCAGTGATCGGGCTCGCCTTCATCCTGGTGCCGCCCCTGGCCATGGCGCTCAAGGTCGACTGGGCGCACTTCCTCCCGCTGGTCACGAGCCAGGCCGCTCTGGACGCCTTGTCCCTCAGCCTCCGCACCGCCTGCCTGAGCACGGCGCTCTGCATCGTGCTCGGCGTGCCGCTGGCGGCAGTCCTGTCGCGGGCACGGTTCCCGGGCAGGCGGGTGCTGAGGTCGTTGGTGCTCCTGCCGTTGGTGATCCCGCCGGTCGTGGGAGGTCTGGCACTGCTGTACGCCTTCGGCCGCTTCGGTCTCCTGGGGCCGCCCCTTCGCGCCGTCGGAGTGGAGCTGTCCTTCAGCACGGCCGCCGTCGTGCTGGCGCAGGCTTTCGTCTCCCTGCCGTATCTGGTGCTCAGCATGGAGGGTGCGCTGTCCAGTGGCGACGTGCGCTACGAGACCGTGGCCGCGACCCTGGGGTCCAGCCCCGCCGCCACCTGGTGGAGGGTGACGCTGCCCCTGGCCCTGCCGGGTCTGCTCTCCGGCGCGGTCCTGGCGTTCGCGCGGTGCCTGGGGGAGTTCGGCGCCACGCTGACCTTCGCGGGCAATCTGCAAGGAGTGACCCGGACGCTTCCCCTGGAGATCTACCTCGCCCGCGAGAGCGATCCCGACGCGGCCGCCGCGCTCGCCCTCCTGCTCGTGGCGGTGGCGGTGCTCGTGGTCGGCCTGGCCCACGGGCCCTGGGTCCGGCGCAAGGCCGGTGTGCGATGAGCGCCGGCCACCCCGTCGCGGCCGCCGTGGAGCCCGCTTTCCTGGATGCCGCGTTTCTGGATGCCGACGTCCGCGTGCCCCCACGGGGCCTCGATCTCCGGCTGGGCCTGGGGGAAGGCGACACCCTGGCGATCATGGGTCCCAACGGCGCCGGCAAGTCCTCCTTCGCGGCAGCCGTGACGGGCACCCTTCCGGCATCCCGGCGACAGGCCGAGGGCCGGATCGTCCTGGGCGGACGGACCTTGCTGGACAGCGGCCGGGGCATCGACGTTCCCGCGCACCGGCGATCGGTGGCGCTCATGGCCCAGGCCCCGATGCTCTTTCCGCATCTCGACGCCCTGGACAACGTCGCGTTCGGCCCTCGGAGCCGGGGCGCGTCCAGAACCCAGGCCCGGAAGGAGGCACTCGGCTGGCTGGAGCAGGTCGGGGGACGGGAGTTCGCCGGCGAGAGACCCTGGCAGATCTCCGGAGGGCAGGCGCAGACCGTCGCACTGGCCCGCGCGCTCGCCACCCGGCCCCGGCTGCTCCTCCTGGACGAACCTCTCAACGCTCTCGATGTGACGGCCTCGACCCGGATGCGCGGCATCCTCAAGGAACTGCTGGCCGGTCAGAGCGCCATCCTCATCACCCACGAGATCCTCGACGCCCTCACCCTCGCCAGCCACACGGCGATCCTGCACGACGGGCGCGTGGTGGCCTCCGGGCCGACGCGTGAGCTGTTCACCCGCCCGCCGAACGTCTTCGCCGCGAAGCTGGCCGGGCTCAACCTGATCCGCGCCGGAGCTGACGCGCTCGCGTTCCGGGCCGCCGACGTCGTCGTGTCCGCGCGGGAACCCGGCCTCGGCGCCGAGGGGAGCGGCCTGCCCTCAGGGGCCCAGCACTTCCCGGTCACCGCGCAGGCGCTGGAACCCCGCGGGGAGACCGTGCTGTTGCGCGCCGAGGGAGCGGCCGGAGAGACTTCCGGACATGAGGTGAGTGCTGAGGCGGATGTCAGCCTCGTGGCCGTCATGGATGCCAGCCCGGGCTCGCCGCTCTGGTTCAGCGTGCCTGAAGCGGCGCTGCGGCGGTACCGCCCGGCGTCCTGACCGCGGGCTCTGCCTGTGAGACTCAGCCCCGGGACCTCCGCCAGGAGCCCGGTCCGGCCTTGAGCGGCACGTTGAACTGGGCGCGGCGGTGCCAGAAGCGCTCGGAGTGCCGCGTAGGGCTCGCGGTCTCCTGCTGCTGACCCGCAGCGAGAGCGCTCACGACGGCGGTCAGCGCGGCGAGCTCTTCGGGCGTGGGGTTGCCCCGGGTGACGGTGAGGAACGGCTGGGCGTTCTCCGCGTCACCCTGGGGCGCGTCTGCGGTGGTGGTGGCCATGATCGTCCTTAGAGCGGGATGTTGCCGTGCTTCTTGGCGGGCAGGCCGGCACGCTTGTCCCGCAGGGCCCGGAGACCACGGATGAGCTGGGTGCGGGTCTCGCTCGGGGCGATGACCGCGTCGATGTAGCCGAGCTCGGCCGCCTGGTACGGGTTGAGGAGCTCGTCCTCGTACTGCCGGATCAGTTCCGCGCGGCGGGCCTCGACGTCGCCGCCCTCGGCCTCTACCGCCGCGAGATCGCGGCGGTAGAGGATGTTGACCGCGCCCTGGGCGCCCATGACGCCGATCTGAGCGGTGGGCCAGGCGAGGTTGAGGTCCGCGCCGAGCTTCTTGGAGCCCATCACGATGTACGCGCCGCCGTAGGCCTTGCGGGTGATGACGGTGAGCTTCGGCACGGTGGCCTCGGCGTAGGCGTACAGCAGCTTCGCGCCGCGGCGGATGATGCCCTGGAACTCCTGGTCCTTGCCGGGCAGGAAGCCGGGCACGTCCACCAGGGTCACGATCGGGATGTTGAACGCGTCGCAGTGCCGCACGAAGCGGGCGGCCTTCTCGGAGGCGGCGATGTCCAGGGTGCCGGCGAACTGCATGGGCTGGTTGGCCACGATGCCGACCGTGTGGCCCTCGATCCGGGCGTATCCGATCATGACGTTCGGGGCGTAGAGCGCCTGCATCTCGAGGAAGTTGCCGTCATCCACCACGTTCTCGATCACGCGGCGCATGTCGTAGGGGTGGTTCGCGGAGTCCGGGATGAGGGTGTCCAGGGCGAGGTCGTCCTCGTCCACCTCGAGCTCCTGGCCGTGCTCCAGGATGGGGGCCTCGGCGAGGTTGTTGCTCGGCAGGAAGTCGAGCAGCTCGCGGACGAACTCGATCGCATCCGCCTCGTCACTCGCCAGATAGGTGGAGGTGCCGGTGGTGGCGTTGTGCTGACGCGCGCCGCCCAGGGTCTCCATGTCCACGTCCTCACCCGTGACCGTCTTGATGACGTCCGGCCCGGTGATGAACATGTGGCTGGTCTTGTCCACCATGACCACGTAGTCGGTCAGGGCGGGGGAGTAGGCGGCGCCACCGGCGCACGGGCCCATGATGAGCGAGATCTGGGGCACGACGCCGGACGCGTGCACGTTGTTGCGGAAGATGTCCGCGAACATCGCCAGGGAGGCCACGCCTTCCTGGATGCGGGCGCCACCGCCGTCGTTGATCCCGATCACGGGGCAGCCGTTGCGCAGGGCGAACTCCTGCACCTTGACGATCTTCTCGCCATTCACCTGGCTCAGGGAGCCGCCGTAGACGCTGAAGTCCTGGCTGTAGAGGGCCACGAGGCGGCCGTCGACGGTGGCGTAACCGGACACCACGCCGTCGCCGAGAGGCTTCTTCTTCTCCATGCCGAACGCGGTGGAGCGGTGCGTGGCGAGGGCGTCGAACTCGACGAAGGACCCTTCGTCCACGAGCAGGTCGATGCGCTCACGGGCGGTGTTCTTGCCGCGTGCGTGCTGCTTCTCGACGGCCTCCTGGCCGGACGGGACCAGGGCCTGAGCCTGACGGTCCCGGAAGTCGGCGATCTTCCCCGCGGTGGTGGCAAGGTCGTGGCTCATGGTCCTCACTTCCGGTCCGGCACAGTCCTGTGCCGCTGGCGTACGTGTTGCTTGTGCACATTCGACAAGCCTGACAGCCAGTCTAGCCAGGGGTCCGGCGCTGATCGCTGTAGGAACCCTACAAAGTCCCGTGTCCAGGCATGGACTGCTGCGAGAGCGTCGCCGAGACCGCTCCACATACTAGCGCCCAGTCCGCTCCCCGGCTCTCGCTTCGCTCGGCGGGGGACCCCTCGCGTACTAGGCTGGAGAGCATGGACGCAGAGGATTCGCAGCAGGTGGAGGGCCGTGAGCCGTTCGACGCGGGCATGCTCCGCCACGGCCTGGTCCAGGCACTCGGGCTCGCCCGGCTGGATCATGTGGACACCACCGGATCCACCAACGCCGACCTGCTCGCCGCCCTGGGATCCGAGGACGGCCGGGGCCGCACCGAGTTCCCGGACCTCAGCGTCCTGATCGCCGATCACCAGAGCACCGGACGGGGCCGCCTCGACCGTCATTGGGAAGCCCCGCCTCGGGCGGCGCTGGCCCTCTCGATCGTCCTCCGGCCGGTCAATGCGCAGGGCCGGCCTCTGCCGACCGACTCGTACTCCTGGTTCTCCCTGCTCGCCGCCGAGGCCTGGTGCCTGGCGCTCGAGGACATCTGCGGCGTCCATGCGGGGGTGAAGTGGCCCAACGATCTCCTCCTCGGTGAGCGCAAGCTCGCCGGCATCCTCGCTCAGCTGCACTTCCCGGCGGACGGCCAGCCGCCCGTCGTCGTGCTCGGGACCGGGGTGAACGTCAGCCTGACGGCGGAGGAGCTGCCGGTGCCCACCGCCACCTCCCTTCTGCTGGCCGGGGCGCGGCCCCTCGACAGGACCGCCCTGGTGGCGGCTTATCTGCGCCGCTTCGTCCAGCTCTACCGCCACTACTGCAACTCCGACGGCGACCCCGACGCCGGTCTGGCCGGCGGAGCCTCGCTGCACCACCGCCTGACCCAGTCCACCGTGACGCCTCGGCCGGACTGTGAAGGCGTACCTCCCGGGAGACCGCGAGGTCATCGGGCGTGCGGAACGCCTCGATCACCACGGCTCCCTGGTGCTGCTCACCGAGGACGGCCTGGAGCACACGGTCACGGCGGGGGACGTCGTGCACCTGCGCCTGCACGGACCCGACGGCGCCGGCGGCTATGCGTAAGGCCCTGCTTCCGGGGGAACAGCTCATCTGCACCACCCGGCCCCAGGCCCGCAGTCTGATCTGGCCCGTCAGCGCGGGGATCTTGGCTCTCGCGGCGGCGTCCTTCGCCGCGGCCTGGGTGGGCCGGGGCAATCTGAACCGTCTCCTGCCGTGGCTGCCACAGGGATCGGTGCCGTACCTGACGCTGGCGTGCGTGATCCTCGGCGTGGCCGTGCTGCTGCTCTTCACCCTGCCGCGGGTGATCGCCTGGAACAGCACCCGGTACGTGCTCACGAGCCAGCGGATCATGATCGTCAACGGCGTGCTCGCCAAGGTCACCCGGCAGTACCTGCTGGCGAGCGTCCAAGGCGTCCAGACGCGCCAGGAACTTCTCCAGCGGCCTCTGCGTTCGGGGACTATAACCTTGGAACTGCGGCATGGCGGATTCGGGGTGCTGAGTGACGTCCCGGAGGTGGAGACCTTCCGGTCCTTCATCCAGGACGCGCTGGATGACCTCCCGGACGGGGTCATCTATCCGGACGACACGATCGACGATTTCCACGACCCCGCATTGCCCTGGGAACTGAGAGAAGGTGAAGAGTGAGCGAGGAGACCTCCGGACAGGCCGCCCCCGCCGTCGACCCGCACGAGACGGACTCCGACGCACACACCCCCGTGGTGCCCGTGCCCACCACCTCCCTTCCCCAGGTCGGCTCGGTCCGCGAACTGCAGCGCCGGCTGCTCGGCGGTGACCGGACCCTCCGCCGTCGCGAAGTGGCCTCCGGCGTGGGCGTCTCGCTGCACTCGGCGCGCAAGATCTGGCGTGCTCTCGGTTTCCCGAACTGGGGGGACCAGGACGTCGCCTTCACCGAATCGGACCAGCAGGCGCTGGAGACGATCGTCGGCCTGGTGCGGGAAGGGCTCCTCACCGAGGAGACCGCGATCTCGATCGCCCGCTCCATCGGCCAGATGACGGACCGCATGGTGGTCTGGCAGGTCGAGGCCCTGGTCGAGGACCTCATGGCCAATCAGGGCATTCCGGACGCCGAGGCGCGGCAGAACATCGTGGAGGTGCTACCCGCCCTGATCGACCCGCTCGAGCAGGTGCTCCGGTACTCCTGGCGCCGTCAGCTCAACGCCGCGGTCCAGCGGCTCTCCGTCCGCGCCGCGTCCGGCCTCGAGGCGAGCGAGGAGGGGCGCGAAGGCGACGAGGACGACGCTCCGCTGCCGCTGGCACGCGCCGTGGGATTCGCCGATCTGGTCTCCTACACGAGCCTGTCCCGCCGGATGAACGAGCGCACGCTCGCGCAGCTGGTCCAGCGGTTCGAGAACAAGTGCGCCGAGATCATCTCCGTGGGCGGTGGCCGTCTGGTGAAGACGATCGGCGATGAAGTGCTGTACGTCGCGGAGACACCGACCGCGGGCGCCGAGATCTCCCTGGCGCTCTCCCAGGCCTTCGAAGACGATGAGATCCTGCCGAAAACCAGGGTGGCCCTGGTCTGGGGACGCATCCTGTCCCGCATGGGTGACATCTACGGACCCACCGTCAATCTGGCCGCGCGCCTCACCGCGCTCGCCGAACCGGGGACGGTGCTGATCGACTCCCTGACGGCGAGTGTGCTGGCGGGGGATGAGCGGTACATCCTGACCCCGCAGGAGCCGGAGAACGTGCGCGGATTCGGCGAGATCTCTCCGGTCCTGCTGGAACGTGGAGCCGGTCTCGGGCTCGTGGTGGACTGAGCCTCCCGCAATTATTCATTCGATGTTACTTTTGAGTTGGATCACCGGCGTGAAAAACTCAGGGGACAGGAACGTCCGGGTGGGGGTGGCCCTCCCGCCGCATTCTCCTGCATGACTTCGAAGGATTGACGTGAGCCCTGACGGAACGAGCCCCGACGGAATCAGCCCCGGCGCCAGAATCCCCAGCGGGAAGCGCCGGCGCTTCAGGCTCGGCCGGACCGGCCGTCGCGTGCTGGGGGTCACCTCGGTGACCGTCGTCTCGCTCTCCCTTGCCGCTGCGGCGATCGCGTACCCCGGCTTCAAGACCGCGGATGTGGACCTCAACGACGGCGGCGTCTGGGTGACCTCGAACGCCCGCAATGCGGTGGGCCGGCTGAACTACGCCTCCCGTGTGCTGGATGGCGCCGTCACCCCGGCCAGCAACTCCTTCGACATCCTCCAGTCGCGCCAGAACGTCCTGGTGCAGGACGGCCAAGGATCGGCACTGGGCCAGGTCAACCCCGCCACGGTGCGCCTGACCGGGGATCAGAAGCTCGCGGCCTCCTCCACCTCCTCGATCGGCGGGGACGTCATCGCGGTCGCGGACCCGTCCAAGGGCAAGGTCTGGGCCATGAAGGCGGATGCCCTGAGCGGGTACTCGCCGGATTCGGCGGAGCCTTCGGTGGTGGGCAGCGCCGGAATCCGCGCCGCGGTGAGCTCGGACGGCCACGTCTCCGTGGTGGACCCCGAGAAGGGCGCCGTCACACAGTTCTCCCTCGACGGGTCCGGCACGGTGACCGATCGCTCCAGCAGGGACTGGTCCGATCTCAAGGGAGCGGGCGACATCCAGCTGGCGGTGCTCGGGCAGAAGACCGTGGTCCTCGATCCCGCCAAGGGCAAGCTCTTCCTCCCGGACGGCCGCAGCGTGACCGTCCAGGACGCCCGGAACGCGCGACTGCAGCAGAGCGGTCCGGACGCCGACCAGGTGGCGGTGGCCACCCCGACGGCGCTGATCGTCCAGCCGCTCGACGGCGGCAAGGCCACGGTGGTGGACGCCGGCGGAACCGGCGTGGCCGCGGCGCCGGTACAGCAAGGCGGCTGTATTTACAGTGCGTGGAGCGGCAGCAACCGCTATGTGCGCAAGTGCGCCAACCCGGCCGATGACCAGCAGCGCGACGTCCCGCAGGCGAGCGCGTCGCCGTCGTTCGTGTTCCGCGTCAACCGCGATCTGGTGGTCCTCAACGACATCAACGCCGGCAACGTCTGGCTGGTGAACCAGAACATGCTCCTGGTCAACAACTGGGACGACGTGATCCCGCCCAAGAACACCTCGCAGGACGCGGACAAGGACTCCGCGGACGAGGTGCAGCAGACCACACTGCCGGACCGGAGCAAACCCAACACCCCGCCGGTCGCGAAACCGGACAGTTACGGCGTGCGCGCCGGCCGGACCACCATCCTGAGCGTTCTGGACAACGACTCCGACGCCGACGGCGATGTGCTCAGGGTGCGGGCGGAGAACCAGCCCTCGATCGGCCGGGTCGAGAGCATTTACGGCGGCACCGGGTTCCAGGTCTCCGTGCCGGCGGACAAACACGGCAGCGCCGAGTTCAAATACATGGCGGACGACGGCCGGAACGGCCAGGCGGCGGCCCAGGTGACCCTGGACGTCATCCCGCCGGAGGTCAACCGCAAACCTCAGCTCAAACCGGGACGCATCCCCACCCTGATACTCCAGCAGGGCAAGCAGCTCGTGCAGAACGTCCTGCCGGACTTCATGGACCCGGACGGGGACGACATGTTCCTCACCGGCGCCACCAGCAGCAACGCCGGCGACGTCGTGCGCACCCGCCCGGATGGTCAGCTGACCCTGCAGGACGCGGGCTCCGTCCCCGGCAAGCGCACCCTGACGCTGCGGATCTCCGACGGCCGGGACACCGCGGAGATCCGCGTGACGGCCGACGTCCGCCCGCCGAGCGCCCTCGCGCCGCTCGCCAACGCGGACTCGGTCATCGTGCCCGCGGGACAGAAGATCACCGTGGCGCCGCTGAAGAACGACGTCGACCCGCTCGGGGGTTCCCTCCGGCTCGCCCGCGTGGCGCCGGACGCTCTGTCGACGGCCGTGATCGGCGCCGACCAGCAGACGTTCCAGTTCAGCTCCACTCTGGTCGGCACCCACTACGTCACCTACACCGTGACGAACGGCCCGGCCGCCGCCCAGCAGCTCGTGCGCGTGGACGTGGTGCCGTCGAACGCGGACGGCCCGCCCATCGCGGTCCGTGACGTCGCCCAGCTGCCCAGCGGTGGCAGCACCCTGGTGGACGTCCTCGGCAATGACTTCGACCCCGCCGGCGGCGTGCTGGTGGTGCAGTCCGTGACGCTGCCGAACGGGGCGCCCGTCAGCGTCTCGGTCCTGGACCACAGCGTGGTCCGGGTGACGGATCTGCACGCCCAGGGCACCGTGACGCTCAAATACTCCATCTCCAACGGGAAGGCCTCGGCCACCGGGGAGATCGCCGTGGTCGTGATCCCTTCGCCGTCCAAGCTGCCGGCTCCGCAGGCCAAAGACGATGAGGCCAACGTCCGCGTGGGTGACGTGGTCACGATCCCGGTCCTGGCCAACGACGTGGACCCTAACGGCGGCAAGCTCACGCTCGACCCGAAGCTGGCCGAAGTGCCGGACACCGCCGACGGGCGGATCTTCACCTCCGGGAACACCATCCGGTTCCTCGCGGGTCCGACGCCCAAGACCGTCTACGCGACCTACAAGGTGCTGAACGAGTCCGGCCAGGCCGACTCGGCCCAGCTCACCATCCGCATCAAGGCCCGCGACGACGAACGCAACGCACGTCCGGAGCCCAAGAACGTCACGGCACGGGTTCTGGCGGGCATGAAGATCAAGATCGCCATCCCTCTGGACGGCATCGACCCGGACGGCGACTCGGTGGAACTGGTGGGCGTGGACAAGGCCCCCGCCCTGGGCACCGCCGTCGTGGGGGAGGGCGTCATCGAGTACATCGCCGGTGCCGCCTCCGCGGGGACGGACACGTTCACGTACCGGGTGCGGGACCGTATCGGAGCGGAGAACACCGGCACCGTGATCGTGGGCGTCGCGCCGGCGGCCACGGTCAACCAGAAACCGCTGGCCGTGGATGACTTCGCCGAGGTCAAGCCGGGCCGCCGGATCGCGGTGGACGCCCTGGCGAACGACTCCGATCCCGACGGGGATCCGATCGCGCTCGTCAAGGACCGCTTCGAGAGCGAGTCCGGCCTCAACGCCTCCGCCACCGAGAACGGCCGGGTCCTGCTGACCGCGCCGGGCACGGAAGGCACCCACAACATCCGCTACTCGATCGTCGATGACAAGGGCGCCCAGGCGAGCGCCGTCGTCGTGCTCAAGGTCAATCCGCGGGCGGTGCCCAAGGCGCCCATCGCCAACGACGATCACGTGACCCTCGCCGAAACCCTCGGCAAGACGGCGGTGGACATCCCCGTGCTGAAGAACGACTCGGACCCCGATGGGGTGACCGAGGACCTGAAGATCACGTTCCCGGACGGCAACCCGAACGCCTCCCTGGCGCCGGACGGCAAGGTCCGCGTGAAGCTGGCGGAGAACGCGCAGCTCATCCCGTATACCGTCACGGACCTGGACGGGCTCACGGCCACCGCGATCATGCACGTGCCGGGCCAGGGCAAGATGCCGCCGGCGCTGAAGAACGGCCAAGTGGTCGAGGTGACAGCAGGTCAGAGCGTCGACCTCAAGCTGTCCGACTACGTGGCGGTGCGGTCCGGCCGGACGCCTCGCATCACCGTGGCGGAGAAGGTCAGGGTCCTGGGCGCCTCGGCGGACAAGGTCGTGGGGTCCGACGGCGCCACCCTCCATTACGCGGCGCTGAAGGACTTCGTCGGTCCCGGTTCGGTGACGTTCGAGGTGACCGACGGTAACGGCCCGGATGACGCCGACGGCCTCAAGTCCACGCTGACGATCCTCACGAAGGTCAAACCGGATCCCAACGCCAATCATCCGCCGACCTTCCTGGGAAGCCCCCTGGATGTGCCGGACGGGGAGACCGTCACCTTGGATCTCGGACGCCTGGCGAAGGACGTCGACCAGGGGGACCAGGAGAAGCTGCGCTTCGCCCTGGAGGGCACGCCCTCGGGCGAGCGCTTCGGCATCGCCCTCGAAGGATCCCAGCTCAAGGTGACCGGAAAGGCCGGAACCGCGGCCGGCGCCCGCCAGGTGGTGGGTGTCACGGTGACCGATGGTCGGTCCGATCCGGTCCGCGCCGAGATCTCGCTGCAGGCCGTCGCTTCCACGCGCCCGCTTCCCGTGGCCAATGACGATGTGGTGGACAAGGCCGACGCCGGGAAACCGGTCACGGTCAAGGTCACCGAGAATGACGTCAACCCGTTCCCCGGAAGCCCTCTGAAGGTGGTCGACGCCGAGGTGGAGACCGGCAGCGCGAGCGGCGCGCCCGTCATCAACGGGGAGTCGCTCACGGTGACCCCGTCGGCCGACTACCGGGGCGTGCTCGTGGTGCGGTACTCCCTGGAGGACAAGACCCAGGATCCGTCGCGCCGCGCGACGGGCCGCGTGAAGATCACCGTGCGTGCCGCGCCGGACGCGCCGTCCGCGCCGACCGCCACCGATGTGCGGAACAAGACGGCCGTGCTTCACTGGTCGCCGCCGTCGGACAACGGCGCGCCCATCACGAAGTACACGGTGCGCTCCAGCAGCGGCTTCACCCAGGACTGCACCACCACCACGTGCACGCTGACGGGTCTCACCAACAACGTGCCGTACCGCTTCACCGTGATCGCCACGAATGAGGTGGGTGATTCGAAGCCGTCGGCCGAGTCCAACGAGGTGCGCCCGGATGTGAAGCCGAATCAGCCGGACGCGCCGACGGTCAAGGCCGGCAACCAGGACATGGCGATCTCCTGGGCCCCTGCCAAGACCGAGGGGTCGCCGGTGGAGAGCTACAACCTGGAGATCTCGCCGCCGCCCGCCAACGGCGTCGGCACCAAGACCGGCGTCACCGGCCTCAAGTACACCTGGACCGGGCTGACCAACGGCACCGAATACCGGGTCCGTGTGCAGGCCGTGAACAAGGCTCCGACCCCGTCCGACTGGAGTTCGTACTCGGCGTCCGATCACCCGGCCGCGCCGCCGGCACAGCCGGCGGCGCCCACCACGCGGGTGCTCTCTGCCGTGGGCACCACGAACCAGGTCGCCGTGGACTGGGTCGCCCCGGATCCGCACGGCGACCCCGTGAAGAACTACTTCGTGACCCGCCACGGCGGTGGCCAGGCTGATCTGACCAAGACGGTGTCCGGGAGCGCGCTCAGCACGGAGTTCCAGGTCTCGAATCAGGAGGCCGACTACACCTTCACCGTGCAGGCGGAGAACAAGGCCGGCAAGAGCCCCGTCTCGGCCCCCAGCGCTCCGCGCCGGGCCGCGGGTAAGCTCGGTGCGCCCCAGAACGTGCGGGCCACGCCCGCGAACACCGGGGGCAACGGGCACCAGCTCCAGGTCAGCTTCACTCCGCTGGACCAGGCGGGCCGTAACGGCTCGACCGTCTCCGAGGTGAGCTACCAGTACATCGTGACGTCCGGCTCCTACCGGGACAGCGGGCCCATCCCCGCCGGCGGCGGGACCATCGGCGGCATTCCGAATGGGGCCTCCGCCGCGGTCACCGTCAGGGCGGACTCGACGGTGGCCCAGAGCTCGGACGCCAGCGAGGCCGCCTCTGCCAAGCCGTACGGTGCCCCCGGCACGCCGAGCGCGAACGGCCAGGACGGGGGAGACAACGACACCTCCGTGGTGTTCACCTGGAACTCCCCCTCCTCCGGCACGAACGACGTGGCTCAGACGAAGATCAACATCAACGGCGGTGGCTGGGAAGTGGTCGCCGCCAGCGGGAGGCGCAGCTACAACACGGGCGCGTACAGCAAGACCGTCAGCATCCAGGTGCAGACCGTCAACTCGATCGGTCAGCCGGGGTCGATCGGGTCGGCGAACGCCACGTCAGGGCGTAAGCGTCCGACGCAGTGGACGATGGCGATCGACACCACCACTCACACCCGGAGCTGCAGTTATGTCCTGAACGGCATCGACTGGTCTGATGCGACTCACACCTGTGACGGCGCCGGCGGCTTCGACTCCCCGTGGTTCAAGGCCGGTGAGACCTTCATCGCCAAGTGCTACGTGGACTTCGAATACCGCTACAAGGCCGACGGCGGCGGAACCGGATCCAAGGGTGTGACCTCGTGGTACCGGGTCGAGCCGGGGTCGTCCCGGAACGTCGGCCGGTACGTCCCGTGGGGCGACACGAACTTCGGACCTCCCGGGCCCCAGGGCGTCCCGCCCTGCTAGCCGTTCTGCCCTGACCAAGCGTCAGCCATGGGGAGCAGTCCCCATGGCTGACGCTTGCGCCGGTTATTCACCCGAAGTTACTTTTGAGTCGGCGTGTTCACATGGAACACTCATAGCGGTGTCACAGGCGGCGGGGGCGCGTCACGGGTCGCCGCCCATCAGCACCGGCAGAGAGTAAGCGGAGGATCAGGATCGTGAGCCCAGGCGGCAGAATCCCCAGGATCGGCAGGAAAGGGCGCCGTGTCATCGCGGTGACCTCCGTGACGGCGGTGTCGCTCTCTCTGGCTGCTGCCGCGATCGCGTACCCCGGCTTCAAGACCGCGGATGTGGACCTCAACGACGGCGGCGTCTGGGTGACCTCGAACGCCCGCAATGCGGTGGGCCGGCTGAACTATGCCTCCCGCGTGCTTGACGGCGCTGTCACACCTGCGAGCAACAGATTCGACATCCAGCAGAACGCCGGTCGCATCCTGGTCCAGGACGGCGCCGGGAGCAGCCTGAACACGGTGGACCCCTCAATCGTCCGCCTCGGGCCCGACTACAAGCTGCCGCCCACCACCTCTGTGTCCCTGGGAGGCCAGACGGTCGCCCTGACCGAGGTATCCAGCGGCAAGGTCTGGGTGACGACCCCGGACGAACTCTCCGGTTTCAACCCGGAGAACACCCCCGTGACTCTTCAGGGCGCCAATGGGCAGAACACAGTGACCGGCCTGGACGGGACCGTCCACAGTCTCAACCGTTCCAAGGGTGAGCTGACGGAGCTGCGGCAGGCCACCGAAGGGGGCGGCGTCGATCGTCAGACCCGGACGGTGAACGCGCTCAAGGACACGGGCGACCTTCAGCTCACCACGGTGGGGAGCACCGTCGTCGCGTTCGAAGCCACGAGCGGCCGCGTGATCCGTGAAGACGGCTCCAGCATCACCATCCCGGACTCCCGCGACGCGAAACTGCAGCAGCCCAGCGCCGGGGGAGACGCCGTCATGCTCTCGACCGGCACCGCGCTCTGGAAGGTGCCGCTCTCCGGTGGCGAGGCCACCAAGACCGCGGTGGACGGCTCGGGCGATCCGGCGGCGCCGGTCCAGCTGAACGGCTGCACCTACGCGGCGTGGGCGGGCATCAACAAGTACCTGCGCAAATGCGGCAATCCCGCCGATGACAAGAAGCAGGACATCCCGCAGGCCAGCAAGAGCCCGCAGTACGTGTTCCGCGTCAACCGGGACAACGTGGTCCTCAATGACGTGAACTCGGGCGTCGTCTGGCTGGTCAACCAGGACATGCTGCTCGTGGACAACTGGGACGAGGTCATCCCGCCCAAGAACCACAACTCGAATCAGGACGACAACTCCTCGGACACCACGGCCCGGAACGTCCTCCCGGACCGCACCAAGCCGAACAGGCCGCCCCAGGCCAAGCCGGACACCTTCGGCGTGCGGCCCGGGCAGACGACCATCCTCCCGGTGCTGGAGAACGACTCGGACCCCGACGGCGATGTCCTCACCGCCGCCGTCGACGGCAGCGGGCCGAAGACGGGATCCGTCGAGACGATCTACGGTGGCACGGCCTTCCAGATCGCGGTGCCCGCGACCGCCACCCCCGGCACCGAGACCTTCCGCTACACCGCCGACGACGGCCGGAGCGGGTCGAACTCCGCCGACGTGACGCTGCGGGTGGTGGGTCCGAAGGAGAACACGGCGCCGCGGCAGAAACCCGACCGCAGAACCACGCTGGTGGTGGAGAACGGCAAGCAGGTCAGTCAGAATGTGCTACTGGACTGGATGGACCCGGACGGCGATGAGCTGGTGCTCATGGACGCCAAGGCCGAGAACCCCCAGGACCAGGTGAAGGTGCGCCGCGACGGCCTGCTCACGTTCCAGGACGCCGGCACGGGTCCGGGCCGCAAGACCGTCACCATCACCGTGTGGGACGGCCGGGAGAGCACGACCGGCCGCGTCACGGTGGACGTCAGGCCGAACGGCGCGCTGGTGCCCCAGGTCAACGCGGACCACGTGAACGCGGTGGCCGGTCAGCCGACCACCATCTCCCCGCTGAAGAACGACGTCGATCCCAACGGCGGCAACCTCCGCCTGGCCAGCGTCGACGCCCAGGGCAAGGCTCAGCTGGGCCCTGTCACGGATGCGGGCACCTTCACCTTCCTGGCGAGGTCGTCCGGCACTTACTACGTCAGCTACGTCGTCAGCAACGGCCCTCAGAGCAATGTGGGACTGATCCGCGTCGACGTGGTGTCCGGCCGCGAGGAGGGCGCGCCCTCCGCCGTGCACGACGTCGCGCTCCTGCCCACGGGTGGCCAGGCGCTCGTGGCCCCGCTGGACAACGACGACGACCCCGCCGGGGGAGTCCTGGTGCTGCAGTCGATCACGGTCGACCCCGATTCCGGCGTCTCCGCGACGATCCTCAACCACGAGATCCTGCGGATCACCGACGTCCGGGGCGCCAACGCCCCGAGCACCATCCGGTACACCATCTCCAACGGCAGCAAATCGGCCACCGGCACCATCTCGGTGATCCCCGTGCCCGCGCCGGCCGTCATTCAGGCGCCCGAGCCGAAGCCGGACGAGGTCAACGTCCGCGTGAACGATGTGGTGACCATCCCCGTCCTGGCCAATGACACGCACCCGCAGGGCGAGGAGCTCAGCGTCGATCAGAAGCTGACCGAGATGCCCGAGGCCGCGGACGGCAAGGCCTGGGTCTCCGAGAAGTCGGTGCGCTTCCTGGCCGGCCCCGCCCCGAAGACCGTGCGCGTCGTCTACAACGCCGTGGATCCGCAGGGCCAGAAGAGCGCGGCGCCGGTGACCATCCACATCCTGCCCATCGAGGGCCGGGAGAACTCCCGGCCCCAGGCCAAGAGCGTGACCAGCCGGGTCATCGCGGGCGGCACGGTGCGCATCGCGATCCCCATGGACGCGGTGGACCCCGACGGCGACTCGGTGCAGCTGGTGGGCGTGGAGAGCGCCCCGAAGAAGGGCACGGTCCAGCTCGGCAGCAACTACATCGACTACACGGCGGCCACTGACGCCTTCGGCACGGACACGTTCCAGTACCGGATCCAGGACCGGCAGGGCGCCGTCGCGACGGCCCTCGTGACCGTCGGCGTGGCACCGCTGCCCGAAGTCAACCAGAGCCCGTCCGCTGTGGACGACGCGGTCACGGTCCGACCCGGCCGCGAGGTCGCCGTCGCGGCCCTGGCCAACGACTCGGACCCGGACGGCGACACCATCGGCATCCTCAAGGACCGGCTCGACGCCAACCCCGCGCTGAAGGCCTCCGTGAGCGACACGAGCCACCGCATCCTCGCCACCGCTCCGCAGGAGGAGGGGACCGCCAGCCTGCGGTACACGATCGCTGACTCCCGCGGCGCGACGGCGGACGCCTCCGTGCGGATCATCGCGCGCAAGGACGTGCCCCTCAAGGCCCCCATCGCGCGGGATGACCGCGTCACCCAGGCGCAGACCCTGGGCAAGACGAGCGTCGATGTGCCCGTGCTCGAGAACGACGAGGACCCCGACGGCGTGGGGGAGAAGCTCAAGATCTCCAGCGAGAACCCCAACGCGCGCCCGAACGGCAAGGGCGGCCTCGTGGTCAACCTGACCAAGGACGCGCAGCTCGTGCCGTACACCGTCGAGGACGTGGACGGTCTCAAGGCCACGGCCATCGTCTGGGTGCCCGGCGTCGGGGAGCAGATCCCCGTCCTCGCCAAGGACGATGTGCTCGAGGTCAAGGCCGGCAGCAGCCTGGACTACCAGCTCAAGGAGTGGGTGAAGGTCCGTGACGGCCGCACCCCGCGGATCACCCAGGTGGACCGCGTCACCATGATCGGCGCCGGCGTCCAGGACGCCGTGCGCGACAACGGCGGCGCCCTGCGCTACACGGCGAACCGGGACTACGTAGGCCCCGGCTCACTGAGCTTCGAGGTCACCGACGGCGACGGCCCGGACGACGCCAAGGGCCTGAAGGCCACCCTGACCATCCGCACCAAGGTCCTCGCCGACCCCGACCGCAATCACCCACCGCGCTTCCTCGGCAGCACCGTGGAGGTCGCGGAGGACGGCGGCGCGACAGTCGACCTGTCGAAGCTGGCCAGCGACCCGGACAGCCGGGACCAGCTGCGCTTCTCCGTGGAGGGCGACGCACCCACCGGCTTCCAGGCCGGCGTCGACGGCGCGACCCTGAAGACCTCGCTCAAGGGCGACACCAAGCCGGGAACGCGCGGCGTCCTGCGGCTGAAGGCCGACGACGGGCGGGGCGGCACCGCCGTCGCGACGTTCACCCTCGTGGCCAAGGCCTCGGTCCGCCCGCTTCCGGTGGCGAACGATGACACGGTGGCGAACGCGGACGCGGGCAAGCCCCGCTCGGTCCCGGTGCTGGCGAACGACGTCAACCCGTACCCGGAGACGCCGCTGAAGATCAGCACCGCCGTCGTGGAGACGGGCAACGGCACGGCGCTCGTGCAGGGTGACCAAGTGCAGGTGACCCCGGCACAGAACTTCAGCGGCACCATGGTGGTGGCGTACACGGTCCGGGACAAGAAGGACGACCCGAGCCGCACGGCCACGGCCCGCATCCGGCTGACCGTCCGGGACAAGCCGGATGTCCCCGGCACCCCGAGCGCCAGCAATGTCGGGGACCGGACCGCGCTGCTGACGTGGCGGCCGCCGGCGGACCGGGGTGCTCCCATCGAGCACTACACGGTCAAGGGCGAGGGTGGTTTCACCCAGCAGTGCCCGGCGAACAGTTGCACCCTGAACGGCCTGACCAACAATGTGAAGTACCACTTCACCGTGACGGCCACCAACGCGGTAGGCGAATCGCAGGCGTCGGCGCCGTCGGCGGAGGTGCGTCCGGACACCCGTCCCGAGCAGCCGAACCCGCCGACCACGAAGTTCGGCGACAAACAGATCTCCGTGGCCTGGCAGCCGGCCGTGACCAAGGGGTCGCCGGTCAGTTCTTACGAGCTCGAGATCTCCCCGCCCGCTCCGGACGGGGTGTCCAGCAAGCCGGGTCTGAAGGGCACCAGCACCGTCTGGACCGGCCTGAAGAACGGCGTCGCCTACAAGTTCCGGGTGCGGGCCTCCAATCAGGCTCCTGAGCCCAGCGAGTTCAGCGCCTACTCCACGGCTGAGACGCCCGCGGGCGTTCCCGCCCAGCCACTGGCACCCCGCGCGAGCTCTACGGACTCCGTGGGCACCCAGAGCCAGCTGAGCGTCGAATGGACCGCTCCGGATCCGAACGGCGCCGCCATCACCGCCTACACCCTCACCACCTATCAGGGTGGCGCCGTGGTGAAGACGCTCAGCGTGCCCGGCAACCAGACGAGCGCGAACGTCACCATGCAGAACTCCGAGGCGGACTACAGCTTCACGGTCAGCGCCACGAACAAGGCCGGCAAGGGAAGCACAAGCCCGCAGTCCAATGCCGTCCGCGCCGCCGGCAAGCCGGGAATGGTCACGAACGGCTCGGTGACCGCTCCGGGCAACGGGGATGACCTCAAGGTGACCTTCAGCCCGCTGACGCCTGCCGCCCGCAACGGCTCGACCTCGTCCGAGATCAGCTACGAGTGGCGGACCGCTTACGGCAGTGGGCCCATTCCTGCGGGTGGCGGCGTCATCCGTGGTCAGCCGGCGGGCAAGGACGTGACGGTGAACATCATCGCGCACTCCACGAAGAGCGCCATCGCGGGTGACGCCCAGAACGTCGGGCACGCCGTGCCGTATGGCCCTCCGGGGCAGCCCAACGTCAACGGCGGCACTTCAGCCAAGGGTGACTCCTGGGTCCACTGGACGTGGAGCACCCCGGCCAATAACGGCCGCGCCATCAACCGCTTCGAAGTGCGGGTGAACGGCGGCGCCTGGACCAGCGTGGGTATGAACACCAGTTACAAGGTGAACACCGGCGGCTGGGACAAGCAGCGGACCTTGGACGTCCTCGCCTGCAACGGCACGGACGGCAACAATGACTGCGGAAAGTGGGGAAGCGCCACGTCGACCTCCGGCGCCGATCCCACCCCGCCGCCGCAGAACAAGGTCTCCGTCACCGCCTCGTCCGTGAACAGCTGCACGGAGGCGACCGGCGGCCAGAATGGACGCACCGGGTACAGCGCCGGACCGCCCAAGTCCTGCTACGGCCGTGCCAGCGGTGGCGGCACCGATGCCCCGTGGCCGTGGCTGCACACCGGCAATGACGTCCCCGTGGACCGCTGTGGCAGCCCCTTCGGCGGCTCCGGCTGGTACCACATTTCCGGTGGCAGCTACGCAGACCGCTGGGTCCGTGCCGACACCGTACGTGTGGTGTCCGGAAACGTGCGTTGCTAGTCTCGGTGCACCCGGAGCGCACCGTCCATCCGGAAAGCGTCCAGGCCCGCTACACTCCCCAACAGATTCACTCGACACAAAGGAACACAGCATCATGACGATGACCACCGAGCAGGCCACGTGGTTCGCAGGGACCTTCGAGAAACTCGTGGCCAACGTCGGCCAGGCGGTGCTGGGCAAGCAGCACGTCATCCGGCTGACGGTCATGAGCATGCTCGCGGAGGGCCACGTGCTCTTCGAGGACGCCCCGGGGACGGGCAAGACCTCCCTGGCACGAGCCCTCTCCGCGAGTGTCCAGGGGACGCACAACCGCATCCAGTTCACCCCTGACCTGCTGCCGTCCGATGTGACCGGTGTGAACATCTACGACCAGAAGACACAGCAGTTCAACTTCCACGAGGGCCCGGTCTTCGCCAACATCGTGCTGGCCGATGAGATCAACCGGGCCTCCCCGAAGACGCAGTCCGCGCTCCTCGAGGTCATGGAGGAGTCCCGCGTGACCGTGGACGGTGTCACCTACGAGGCCAAGCGCCCGTTCATGGTGCTGGCCACGCAGAACCCGATCGAGCAGGCCGGCACGTACCGGCTCCCCGAAGCCCAGCTGGACCGCTTCCTGATCAAGACGAGCATCGGCTACCCGGATCACAACTCCACCGTGGAACTGCTGAGCGGCGCGAGCCTCAAGGACCGTTCCCAGGCCCTCACCCCGATCATCACCACCAAGGCGATCGCGGACATGGCCGATCTGGCCTCCACCAACCACGTGGATCCCGCCGTCCTCGGCTACATCTCGCGACTGACCGAGGAGACCCGCAACGCCCCGCAGACCCGTCTGGGGGTGTCCGTGCGCGGTGCCCTGGCGATGGTGCGGGCCGCCAAGGTATGGGCCGCCGCGCAGGGCCGCAACTTCGTGCTCCCGGACGACGTCAAGGAGCTGGCCCCCGTGGTGTGGACCCACCGTCTGGTCATGGACCCGGAGGCCGAGTTCTCCGGGGCGACCCAGGAGCAGGTGATCTCGCGTGTGCTGACCGAGATCGCCGCGCCGCAGCAGAGGGCCTGACCCTCCGCCGTTCCCACGGCCACGACATGACCGCCCCTACGGAGTTGAAGGCACACCACAGATGAGCGAGAACGCCCCCACATCGCGGCGCGCAGCGCGGGAGGCCCGGCGCGCCCAGGATCAGGGCGCACCGCCGCCCCCGGGGGACGACCGAACCATTCGGAGGCCCGCGGCCGGCCCGCCGCCGCAGCCTTCCGCCCCGCCGGCACAGGCTCCCGGAGCACCGGCGCAGGCTTCTGGAAAACCGGCACAGGCCGGCGGATCCGGGCCGTCGCCGTCGCGCCCGCCACGCGGCGCCCGGCGCCCGGGGAAAGCCGCTCGCGCAGGCAAGGCCTCCGGCGCTGCGAAAGCCACGCGCCCGAACCGGCCTGCGGGCAAGGACACCACCGCCGACGCGTTGGCCGGGCTCCGCACCGTCACCGCCCGTCCCGTGTCCGTCCTCCGGCAGGCCTGGAGGGTGATCGTGGATGTCTGCGGTCCCGTGGTCGGCCGGGTCCGTGATGTCCTGGTCCGCCGGGTGGGTCCCGTGGTCTCCGTCATCACGCCCCTGGGCTGGGCCTGCCTGGCGCTCGTCGTGTGCATGGCGTGGTTCGCGATCTCCTTCGGCTGGCAGGAGGCCGCCGCGCTCGGGCTCCTCCTGGGCGTGCTGCTCGTGGCGAGCTGTGCGTTCATCGTCGGCCGGTCCTCCTACCAGGTGACGCTCGATCTGACCCGGACGCGCGTGGCGGTAGGGGACAACGCCGTGGGCGGCATCTCCGTGATCAACACGGCTCCGCGGCCGGTCATGCATTCCACCCTCGAACTTCCCGTGGGCCGTGCGGTGGCCAGTTTCCCGATCCCGCGGCTCCGTCCCCAGGAACTGCACGAGGATCTGTTCAGCATCCCCACGAACCGCCGCCAGGTGATCATGGTGGGCCCTGCCGTCTCCGTCCGGGCGGACCCGTTCCACCTCCTCAAGCGCCAGATCCGCTGGACCGACCCGGTGGAGCTCTTCGTGCACCCGCGCACGGTGGCCCTGGGCAGCCCGGCAGCCGGCTTCATCCGGGACCTGGAGGGCATGACCACCAAGGAGCTCTCCAACACGGACGTGTCCTTCCACGCTCTGCGGGAGTACGCGCCGGGCGATGACCGCCGCCACATCCACTGGAAGACCGTGGCCCGCCTGGGAACCCTCATGGTCCGCCAGTTCGAGGAGACCCGCCGCGCCCACCTGGCGATCGCGCTCTCCGTCAATCTCGACGAATACGACACGGAGCTCGAATTCGAACTCGCCATCTCCGTGGCTTGCTCTGTGGGCCGGCAGGCGCTCGTGGAACAGCGTGAACTGGACATCCTCACCCAGCGCGGGCCGCTCCGCTGTGCCACTGGGCGGACCATGCTGGACGACGCGACCCGGCTCCAGAGCATGACCGGCCGCCGGGACGCCGTGGAACTCGCCCGCCGGCTCGCCGACCGGGTGCCGAACGCGTCGGTGGTCTTCTTCGTGGTCGGCAGCCACGTGACCCCGGCTCAGCTGCGCTCCTGCGCGGCGTCCGTCCTGCCCGGGGTCCGCGCCATGGCGATCCGCATCCAGCCCGGGGCCGCGCCGGCCCGGGCCACCATCGCCGATCTGACCGTGCTCACCCTGGGCGGTCTCGACGATCTGGCTCTCGTTCTGCGAAAGGCGGTCGCATGAGCACCGCGTCCACCACTCGCATCCTCGGCCGGCAGGGGCTCCCCTCCTGGCAGGACCTCGTCGACGCGGCGGCCCTGTTCCTGCTGCTGGGGCTCGGAGTCCTGGGTCTGCACCTCAGCTACGGCGGAGACCCCCGGTACCTCGTGGCCGGCCTGGGCGGTGTCGTGCTCGGTCTCGGCGTCGCGGCCCTGAGCCATCGCCTGAAGATGGGTCTGCTGGCGACGGCGGGCTCCGGCGTCCTGGTGTACTTCCTCTTCGGCAGCGCCCTCGCCAACCCCACGCAGGCCCTGTTCGGCGTGCTGCCGAGCCTGGATTCCCTGCGCACGCTCCTACTCGGCATCGTGTTCTCGTGGAAGGACATGCTGACCGTCGGCGTCCCGGTCGGTGTGGCCGACGACATGCTGGTGGTCCCGTTCCTCGCCGGGCTCCTCTGCGCCCTGGCGGCCGGTCTGCTGACCTGGCGTCTCCGCAGCGCGCTCTGGCCGCTGCTGCCGGTCCTCGCGCTCTTCGTGGTCGGCGTGGCCTTCAGCACCAGTGCGAGCTTCCTGACCGTGCCGCGCGGCGTCGCACTCGGCGTCGGGGCCCTCGTCTGGGCCTCCTGGCGCCGGTCCCGGCTGCGCAGTGTGGAGGCGCGGATCGTCGCGAAGGGCGCCGAGCACGACGCCGGCGCCGTGCGCCGGGCGCGATTCAACCGTCTGGCGCTGGGCGCCGCAGTGGTGGCCGGCGCCGTGGTCGTGACGGCTCTGGCGTCCCCGGCCGTGACGGCGACCACCGAGCGGAAGGTGCTGCGCGACGTCGTGGTCCCGCCGTTCGACCCGCGCAACTACATCACGCCGCTGGCGAGCTTCCGCACCATGGTCAAGGACCAGAAGGACAAGACGCTCTTCGAGGTCAAGGGCCTGCCCAAGGACGGCCGGGTGCGGCTCGCCGCCCTGGACAGCTACAACGGCACCGTCTACAACGTGGACCCGAACGGCACCGGCAACTTCAGCAAGGTCGGTGACGCCCGTGCGCTGAACCCGCAGGCGCCCACCGGCGACGGCACCTCCGACTACACGATCGATGTGACGGTCGGGGAGTACCAGGGGTACTTCGTGCCGGGTGGCACCCGGACGGTCGGGTTCGATTTCCCGGTCTCGAGCGCGGCAGGCAGTGGCCTGTACTTCAACTCCGGCTCTGACACTGCGATCAGCACGCTCGGCCTGGGCAAGGGGGACCATTACACCGTGCAGGTGCAGGTCCCTCCCACGCTCAGCCACGGCCAGCTGACGCAGTACCGCGTGGCGGCGGACACGCTGCCGAGGCCTCAGGGGGTCCCGCCGGCGCTCGCGCAGAAGGCGGACCAGATCGCCGGGGACGCGCCCACGGACATCGACCGGGTGCGTCAGATCGAGGCGTACTTCCGGACCAAGGGAGCGTTCAGCAATGGGCTCGTCACGGAGGGCCAGGTCCCCAGCCTGTCCGGTCATGGGGCGGCCCGCCTGACGACGCTCTTCACGGCCAAGCAGATGCTGGGCGACGACGAGCAGTACGCTTCCGCGATGGCGCTGATCTGCCGTCAGCTGGGTCTCCCCGCCCGCGTGGTGATGGGTTTCTACCCTGACCCCAAGAGCCCGCAGAACGGCGGAGGGGACATCCAGATCAAGGGCAAGGACGTGCACGCCTGGGTCGAGGTGAACTTCGACCGCGCCGGCTGGATCCCCTTCGACCCGACGCCGCCGAAGGACAACGTCCCGATCCCGCCGGACCCGGAGAAGAACTCCAAGCCGAAGCCGCAGGTGCTGCAGCCGCCGCCCCCGCCGCAGGAGCCGGCCGAACTGCCGCCGGACTCCCAGCCCGAAGCCGCGGACGCTGATCAGAAGAAGAACGATTTCTGGTCCGTCCTCGGCCCGATCCTCGCCACGATCGGCCTCGCGGCCATCCCGGTGCTGATCCTCGCGCTGCCCCTGGTGGTGATCGCCGTGCTCAAGAGCCGCCGGCGCAAGAAGCGGGCCCTCGAGGGGCCGCCGGCCCAGCGGTTCTCGGGTGGCTGGAGCGAAGTGGTCAGCCTGGCCACGGATCTCGGCGCGCCAGTCGATCCGAAGGCCACGCGCCGCGAGACCTCCTCCCTGGTGGGCGAGTCGTTCCCGACCGCGGCCCCCGGGACGGTGCTGCTGGCTCAGCGCGCGGACGCCGCCGTGTTCGGCGCCGGGGAACCGGCCGAAGAGGAAGTGCGGGCGTACTGGGAGAATGTGGACCAGTCCCTGACGAGCATGACCGAGGGGATGGGCTTCTGGCGCCGCCAGCGGGCCAGGTTCTCACCTCGCTCACTGCTGGTGGAAGCACGCACGGTCCTGGAATCCGGCCCTCGGGGCCTCCTGGAGAAGGTACGACGCAGTAAAGGAGAAGGGCAATGAGCATCAATGTTGAACGCTGCCCCCAGTGTCAGCAACAGCTCACCCCCGGAGCGGGGTTCTGCCTCGCCTGCGGCACGTCCCTGAGCAACCGGGCGGCGCTGAGGAACGGCGTGCAGCACCCTCAGCAGCCGGGTGGCGCCCCGCAGGGCGGACCGTGGCAGTCCTCGAGCCCGGGGATCGTCGCCCAGCATCCTGACCAGCTGCCGGCCACGCAGCCGGTGGTCCGCGCGGGTGCGGCGAAGCGGCTCTTCTCCAAGCTGATCGACCTGGCGGTTCCGGGCATCATCGCGGGCGTCCTGCTCTCGGTGGGCACGGCCGCACTGCTGAAGAACGGCCTGGCCGGCTCCACCAATCTCGGGCCGAGCCAGGAGGACGTGATTTTCGCCGTCATCATGTCCGGCCTCGCGGTGCTGATCTGGCTGGCGTATGTGGTGACCATGTGGATCATGGAGGCCCGGAGCGGCAACTCGCTCGGCAACGCGATCTTCGGGATCCGCACCACCGAGCTCGAGGGTTACGCCCCGGGCGCGGGAGCGGTGTTCCTGCGGTGGCTCGTGCTGCTGGCGCCCAATATCCTGTTCGCCTTGGTGGGCGGCATCATGTCGTTCTTCGCACCGGCCGGCGTGGTGCAGATCGTCGGGGGGATCGGCTCGATCGTGTCCTTCGTCTGGCTGATCGTGGCGGGTGTGTCCAACGCCTGGGATCCGAACGAGCGCAAGCAGGGCTGGCATGACAAGGTCGCCCGTACGCTGGTCTTCGACGTCCGCGCCGGACGGAACCCCGTGACCACCGAGGGCATCGCGGGAACGCACAGCTACCCGACGCTCGACCTCCCGGCGGTCCGCCCCGTGGTGTCCCCGCTGGCCGCGCACGGCCAGGCACAGCAGACCCCTCAGCAGACGCAGCAGCAGCCGGCACAGCAGCAGGCGGTCACACCCGTCGTCGTTCCTCAGCCTGGTCCGGCCGCCCCGCAGCAGCAGGGCCGCCAGGTCCCGCCGGTG
Organism: Arthrobacter woluwensis; assembly: GCF_030816155.1. Taxonomy (NCBI): domain Bacteria; kingdom Bacillati; phylum Actinomycetota; class Actinomycetes; order Micrococcales; family Micrococcaceae; genus Arthrobacter; species Arthrobacter woluwensis. The sequence continues at coordinate 861,209 of NZ_JAUSXR010000001.1, forward strand.
CCGCAGGCTCCGTTCCCGCTCCAGTTCGGGGAACCGGCTCAGCCCCAGCAGCCCGACCCCCAGCAGTACGGACAGCAGCAGTACGGTCAGCCCCAGCAGTACGGCCAGCCTGCGCCGTTCGCCCCGCCGCAGCAGCAGTTCGCCCCTCCGGCGGCGCCCGCCGACCACGGGGAGACGATGCTCCGCGCCCACCTGCCGTCCGGCGCCGCGGGCCAGCAGGATTCCCTGGTCCTTCTGCTCGACGACGGCGCGCGGGTGCCGCTCGAGGAGGGCGTCCTGATCGGCCGCAACCCCACCGCCCGGGCCGGGGAGGAGCGTCTGCGTCTGCTGGCACTCGACGACGTGGGCCGCTCCATCTCGAAGACCCATCTCTTGGTGGTCCCGGCCTCGGGCGGCGCCTGGGTCACGGACCGTCAGTCGACCAACGGCAGCGGTGAGATGCTGGCCGACGGCACCCTGGTCCGCCTCGTCGCGGGGGAGGCACGTTTCGTCCGTCCCGGGTCAACTGTGAAATTCGGGGACCGGACTTTTAAGCTGAGCACACCATGATCTCTGAAGTCCCCTCTGATTTCGCCTCGGCCCACGACGCCGGGCCCCTCACCCTCACCGCCGGCTTCGGCACGGACCGGGGTCTCCGCCGCGAGCTGAACGAGGATTCGCTCATCGCGCAAGACCCTGTCTACGCCGTGGCGGACGGCATGGGCGGGCATGAAGCGGGGGAGATCGCCAGCGGCATCTGCGTCCGCACACTCGCCCAGCGTCTGGCCACTCCGGAAGGCAACCGCGATGTGGACGTGACCCGTCTGCAGGAGGCCCTTCAGGAAGCCGATCTGGCGATCCGCCAGCAGGGTTCCGGCCGCGCCGGAACCACGCTGAGCGGCGTCGCGGTGGTGGAACAGAACCAGAAGCCGTACTGGCTGGTCTTCAACGTCGGGGACGCCCGCACGTACCGGCTCAGCCGGGGCACGTTCGAGCGCGTGACGGTGGACCATTCCGAGGTCCAGGAACTGATCGACAACGGATCCATCTCCGCCACGCAGGCCCTGCGGCATCCTCGCCGGCACGTGGTGACCCGCGCGCTCGGCAGCGGCGACGGTGGCGCACCGGATTACTGGCTCCTGCCGATCGAGGACGGCGACCGGGTCATGGTGTGTTCGGACGGGCTGACCGGTGAGGTCTCCGACGAGTTCATCCGGCGCGTCCTGCAGAGCACCTTCGACCCGCAGGAAGCCGCGGACGCCTTGATCCAGGCCGCGCTCCGCAACGGCGGCCGCGACAATGTCAGCGTGGTGGTGGTCGATGCCTTCGCCCACGACGGCGAGCTGACCACCTCTCCCCGCATCGACGCGGAGACCGAGGACACTTTGCCGCGGGAGCTCCTGGCGCTCCGCGAGGAGAGCGCCGCGCCCGCCGCGGCGTCAGGGGAGGAAGAATGAACACCAATCATTACCGGCAGGGGTCGTGGCTCTACGTCCTGCGCAACGGGATCGCGGTGGTGGTGTCCCCGGACGCCGGCACCGAGAGGATCCTGCAGCTCTGGGAGCTTCTGGGCCGCAACCCGTCCGTGGATCAGCTGCTGAACGAGGTCACCCGCTCGTTCGGCACCTCCGTCACGGGCCTTCCTGATTTCGCCGTGGTCGACCACCGGGACTCCCTGAGGGTGTTCCTCCGGGGTGATCTCCACGTCCGGACCCTCGACGGCAGCGGCACCGAGGTGCACGGGCGCGGGGTGACCACCTGGAACGAGCGCACCCTGCCCTCCAGCGAGACCTTCGAGATCCGTGCCGGTGAGTCCGCGGACGGGGACGATGATCCGTGGATGCCGCTCGACGCGGGCGTCGTGACGGCGTCCGTGCTGGTGGTCGGCGAGCTTCCGGTCGCCGAAGAGCCGGGCGACGGCTCCGGCGAGGACGCCGCGTCGGATCTTCCCGCGACGGCTCACGAGGACACGGTGGACGCGCCGCTCTTCGCCGCACCGTCCATGCCGCAGCCGGCCCCCTCTTGGGACCCCTCCTCGGACGAGGACGACGACGAACCCTCCTTCAGCCTCGACGGCCAGACGGACAGCCTGGCCACCGAGCTTCTGGGGGCGCGGGCGGCACGCGAGGACTCGGGCGCGGGAGACTCCGTGGACGCCGAGGCCGACCAGGACGCGTCGGATGACGAGCCCGGGGACGAGCCCGGCCAGGGCGACGGCGCCCCAGTAGACGGGGCCCCGGCGGATGGGGTCCCAGCGGATGGCGCGGTCGTTGCCGCGGACGAGGAAGCTCAGGCGTCGGGCGATGGGGAATCGGGCGAGGACCCCGCGGCCGTCTCCGGGCAGCATTCCGGCGACGTTCCGGCGCACCACCATGATGCCGACGCGCCCAACGACCTCACCACCACCTACGACCACCTCTGGGATCAGTTCCTGTCGACGCCGGACGCCGCTGAGACGCCGGACGCCGCAGGGACCTCAGGGGGCACAGAAGCGTCAGACGGCATGAAGACTCCTGACACCCCGGCGGACTCGAACGGAACGGGTACCGGCACCAGCGCGTCCACCCAGGACGGCCACGGCGCAGGCCAGGAGCCGGCGCCGGCCGTGACCCCGGAGCCTTCCTCCGGACCGGCCGGCCACGACGAGTCCCAGAACACCCTGCTGCCGTCCGCGGAGGCCGAGGAATCCCTCATCGACGAGGTGCCCTGGGCACGTTCCGGAGGCTCGGCCCCCGTCGTGGCGCCGGCTCCGGTGTCAGCCCCGGCGCAGTCTCCCGGCGGAGCGTCCACGCCGCCGCCATTGCCGCCCACGCCGCCGTCGTTCCCTCCGGGCGCGTCGCACGGTGACGATCCGGATCACGACGGGCACACGGTGTTCCGCAGCGAACTTCCCGCGGGCGTTCCTCAGACCGCCCCGCAGGCGCCCCCGGCGGCACCCGCCAACGGCCCCCGGGTCCTGGCGCGGATGTGCCTCCAGGGTCATGCCAACCCGCCCACCCGGACGCACTGCATGATCTGCGAGGAGCAGATCGCCGGTGACGCCGCGAGCGTTCCGCGTCCTCCGCTCGGCCGGCTGCGCCTGCCCAGCGGCGAGACCGTGGTGCTGGACCGCAACGTGATCCTGGGCCGCCAGCCGTCCGTCTCCCGGGTCTCCGGCGGGGACATGCCCCACCTCGTGCAGGTGGACAGCCCCAAGAGGGACATCTCCCGTTCGCACGCAGAGGTCCGGCTGGAAGGCTGGAACGTGGTGCTGTGCGATCTGAACTCGAGCAACGGCACGGTGCTGCTGCGGGACGGACAGTCCCCGCGCCGTCTCGGCCAGGCGGAGACGGCGCTCGTGCTGAGCGGCGACGTCGCCGAGCTCGGCGACCAGGTCTACATCGTCTTCGAGGATCTCCCGTGAGCCGTAAACGCCCCGCCGCCCCGCCGCCCCGGATCGACGGGTTCAACTACGTCCGGGTCCTCGGATCCGGTGGCTTCGCCGACGTCTACCTGTACCAGCAGGACAGGCCGCGCCGGCAGGTGGCCGTCAAGGTCCTCCACGCCGGTCTGAAGACCGAAGGCGCCCGGCGCGCCTTCGAGTCCGAGGCCAACCTGATGGCACAGCTGTCCACGCACCCGTACATCGTCACGATCTACGAAGCGGACATCACGCCGGACGGGCATTCCTACCTGGCCATGGAGTACTGCTCCCGGCCGAGCCTGGACCTCCGCTACCGGAAGGAGCGCTTCCGCCTGCAGGAGGCTCTCGCCATCGGCATCCAGGTGGCCTCGGCCGTGGAGACGGCCCACCGGGCCGGCATCGCCCACCGGGACATCAAGCCTGCGAACATCCTGGTCACGGACTACAACCGTCCTGCCCTCACCGACTTCGGCATCTCCGGCATCATCGGCGGGGATCCGGAGGATGACGGCAACGACGGCGCCATGTCCGTGCCGTGGTCGCCGCCGGAGAGCTTCGCGTCCAGCTCCACCGACGGGGTGCTCGTGGACGTGTGGGCTCTCGGCGCCACCGTGTACACCCTCCTGGCGGGGCATTCACCGTTCGCCGTCCCCGGCGCCGACAACTCCAACGCGGAGATGATCAACCGGATCAGCAACACGCCCCTGCCGCGGCTGGGACGTGCCGATGTGCCGGAGGCGCTGCAACTGGCGCTCGCGACGGCCATGGCGAAGAACCCGGCCGCCCGGTACCCCTCGGCGTACGCCTTCGGCCTGGCGCTGCAACGTATCCAGGCCGAACTGAGCCTGTCCGTCACCGCGTTCGAGGTGATGGGCGATCCCATCCAGGACGACTCCCACTCTGACGAGGAGGTCGAGGCGACCCGGCTCCGCGGGATCTCCGTGATCGATCCGGACAGCTCCAGTGGCAGGACGGGCAGCACGGGCACCTCCGGGGACGGGACGGCGCCGAACCGGACCACCCCGAACTACACGGCGCCGAACCAGACGCTGCCCGAAGATCCCACCATGATGCGGTCCACGGGCACCGTCCCCGGCACGTCCGGCGGTCCGGCGGGGCAGGGCGGCGCCGCCCAGGGAAGTGCTCCCTACGGTTACCACGGGGCCACACCTGCGGCGCCTTCGGGTGGCACGGCGGGTCCGGCGGGCCCGGCGGCCTGGGAGCGGACCCGCGAGGACGACGCCACGAGCGCCACCTTGCTCCGCGGCATGCAGGGGTCGGGGACCACCGGCCAGCAGCACACCGGCCAGCTGAACACCGGCGGGCAGGACACCGGCCAGCAGTGGACCGGTTCACCGCAGCCGCAGGACGCAGGCCAGGGCGGCAGCCGCACCAAGCTGTGGATCAGCGTGGTGGCGGGCGCGCTCCTGCTGGGGCTCGCCGTCGTGCTCGTCGTGGTGCTGAACCAGGGCGGGAACCAGCCGCGCGTGCGGTCGACCGATGGCGCGAGTCCGTCCAACAGCTCCGGGCTGTCCGGAGCGTCGACGGCCAAGCCGGTGGATCCGCTGGGCGACGGCACGGTGGCCGATGTGCGGAACCTCAGCGGCAGTCCGGACGGCTCGGGAAAGCTGTTCTTCTCCTGGACGAACCCGGACCCTCGGGAAGGCGACACCTACCAGTGGCGCACCATCTCGGCCACGAAACAGGGGCCGTGGCAGAAGGCCGGGCAGAACAACGTCCGGGTGAAGCCGGTCGCTGGTCAGCCGACGTGTATCCAGGTTCAGGTGGTCCGCAAGGACGGAACAGCCTCCACCGGGGATTCCGACTCGGCGAAGGTCTGTGTCCCCTGAGCGGGGCGGGAATGCGAGGCCGGAGTGTACGTGCAGCGGGGGACTGAAAGCGTGAGGAGTACAGGATGATCGAGCCAGGGCAGGAACCCGTGAGGGAACTCTCCATCGATTACTGCGGGGAGTGGTTCGAACCGGTTCCGGAGGAGGTGTTCGTGATCGGGCGCGAGGGTGATCTCGCGATCGACGACAACCCCTACCTGCACCGCCGTTTTCTGGAAGTGGCACGCTACGACGGGATCTGGTGGCTCAGCAACGTGGGCTCCATGATCTCGGCGACCATCGCGGACGGGTCGGGCGGCATGCAGGCCTGGCTCGCGCCCGGAGCACGGATCCCGCTGGTGTTCGGCCTGACCACGGTCGTCTTCACCGCCGGTCCCACGACCTATGAGTTCTCCGTGCATCAGAACAGCCCTGCCTTCCGGCATCAGGCCAAGGATCCGGAGGCCGACGGCGAGACCACGATCGGCCCGGTGGTGTTCACCGACTCCCAGAAGGCCATCATCGTCGCGCTCGCCGAGCCGATGCTGCGCCGTGAGGGCACCGGTTTCAGCGCCATCCCCAGCTCGGCCGAAGCCGCCCGCCGGCTCGGATGGGCCCTCACGCGCTTCAACCGCAAGCTCGACAACGTGTGCGACAAGCTGGACCGTGTGGGCGTCGCCGGTCTGCGGGGCGGCGGCGGCAAGCTCGCCATGAACCGCCGCGCCCGCCTCGTGGAGCACGCGGTCACCTCGCACCTGGTGACCGCCGCGGACCTGCCCCTGCTCGAACAGATGAAAGGTGAGGCCGGCGAGTGAAACTCCGCCTGACACTCCGACGCGGAGACCTCGACAGCAAGGACCTGGCCGTCACCGTCGACGGCAGCGCGACCGTCTCGGACATCGCCCGGGAACTCTGGCTCGCCGACCCTGACCGGCCCAACCCCGCCGACCCCGGGCGGATGAGTCTGCTGGTCGAGGAGTCCTATGTGGGCGGCGCCATGCGGGGGCAGCTCCTGGACCCGGACGCCAAGCTCCTCGAGTCGGGGCTGAGGCCCGGCTCCGCCGTCTCGATCGCCCCGGTCAGCCAGGCCTTCGCGACCCATCAGCAGGCCGGCGGCCCCGCCGTCGCGACGTTGCGGGTGCTGGCCGGGCCCGACGCCGGACGGGAGTTCCCGCTGCCCTCCGGCACCAGCTACATCGGCCGCGGACGTGACAGCGACATCCGCCTGAGCGACCCGCTGACCTCCAAGCGCCACGCCCGCATCCTGGTGGGCGAGACCGTGGAAGTGGTGGACACCAACTCCGCCAACGGCCTGCTCATGGACGGGCTGCCCGTCACGCGCGCCGTCCTGGGGTCTTCGGACACGATCACGCTCGGTGACACCACCATCTCCATCATCACGGTGCAGCGGAACCAGGCGGCCGTCGCCACGCAGCCCATGGTGGACTTCAACCGTTCCCCGCGCGTCGTGGCGCGCTTCCCCGTGCGGAAGAAGGTTCCGCCCAAGGGTCCGCAGCCGCGGGAGAAGGAACCGTTCCCCATCCTGATGATGATGCTGCCGCTGTTCATGGGCGCGGCGCTGTTCGCCATCACCCAGAACATCACGAGCGTGGTCTTCATGGCGCTCATGCCGCTCTTCGCCATCGGGCACTGGTGGGAGCAGAAGCGGCATTCCGGAAAGCGCTTCAAGGAACAGCTGCGGCAGTTCCGCGAAGGCATGGACCAGTTCCGCTCGGAGATGACGGAACTGCAGAAGGTGGAGCGCTCGGTCCGCCTGCAGGAGACGCCCTCCGTCGCGGACACGGTGGACGCGATCTACCGGCTGGGCCCGCTGCTCTGGACGCACCGCACCGAGCACCGCGGCTTCCTCTCCCTGCGCCTGGGGCTGGGCACGGCGCCGTCGCGCGTCGAGATCGAGGAGCCTCAGGACCGGGACACCGAGGCGGTCTACGCGCGGGAGATCCAGGAGGCGATCGCGTACTACTCCACGATCGACGGCGTCCCGCTCGTCTCCCAGCTCCGGCACTCCGGCTCGTTCGGCGTGGCCGGTGAGCGCCATGTGATGGACGACGTCCGCCCGCGGCCTGGTCGTCCAGCTGGTGGGCCTGCATTCGCCCGCCGAAGTCGTGATCGCCGCGATGACCTCGACGCGGTCGAAGGACCGCTGGGCGTGGCTCAAGTGGCTGCCGCACGTGGGTTCGGGTCACAGCCCGCTCCCGGGTGATCATCTCGCCGCCGGTCAGGCCGCCGGAACCGCTCTCCTGGAGCGTCTGGAGGCCCTGGTGGACGAGCGGGCCGCGAGCCGCAAGGAGCCGGTCCCGTCACCGCGCGGCGAGCTCAAGGACGATCTGGTCGATCCGCCGGCCCCCGTGGTCCCGGAGGTCCTGGTGGTCGTCGAAGACGACGCCCCCGTGGACCGCGGCCGTCTGACCCGTCTGGTGGAGCGCGGCGCCGACACCGGCGTGCACATCATGTGGCTCGCCGCGGACGTGCAGTCGCTGCCCGCGGCCTGCCGCGACTTCATGGTGGTCGACGGCGGCCAGGGAGCCACCACCGGCCAGGTCCGGCTGGGGCGGCACAGCTACCCCGTGAGCTGCGAGAGCGTCGATGAGGAGCTGGCGACCCAGCTGGCCCGCATGCTGACGTCCGTCGTCGACGTCGGGCGGCCGCTTGAAGACGACTCGAACCTGCCCCGCAGCGTGAGTTTCGTGAACCTCCTCGGCCGCGAGCTGCTGGATTCCGCGAACGCCGTGGGGGAGCGGTGGAAGGAGAACAACTCCATCCACAGGACCGCGATCCCCAACCGCAAGGACAACGGAACACTGCGCGCGCTGGTGGGCTCCACCGGTTCCGAGCCGATGTTCCTGGACCTGAAGAACGAGGGCCCGCACGCCCTGGTCGGCGGCACCACGGGCGCCGGCAAGTCCGAGTTCCTGCAGTCCTGGATCATGGGCATGGCCTCCGCTTACAGCCCTGACCGCCTCAGTTTCCTGCTGGTGGACTACAAGGGCGGCAGCGCGTTCGCCGACTGTGTCCAGCTGCCTCACACCGTCGGCCTGGTCACCGACCTCTCGCCGCACCTGGTGCGTCGGGCCCTGACCTCGCTCCGGGCCGAACTGCATTACCGTGAGCATCTGCTGAACCGGAAGAAGGCCAAGGATCTCCTGGCCATGCAGCGCGAGGCCGACCCGGACGCGCCGCCGTATCTGGTCATCATCGTGGACGAGTTCGCGGCCCTGGCCAATGAGATGCCGGAGTTCGTGGACGGCGTCGTGGACGTCGCCGCGCGTGGCCGTTCGCTCGGCGTGCACCTGATCCTGGCCACGCAGCAGCCGTCCGGCGTGATCCGCGGCAGCCTGCGTGCCAACACCAACCTCCGCGTCGCGCTGCGCATGGCGGATGAGGACGACGCCACGGACGTGATCGGCACGCCGCTGGCGGCGTACTTCGACCCCGCGATCCCGGGCCGTGCCGCCGCCAAGACCGGTCCCGGCCGACTCCAGAGCTTCCAGACCGGCTACGCCGGCGGCTGGACCACGGAACGTCCGCCGCGTCCGCAGATCGACATCGTCGAGATGAACTTCGGAGCGGGCGCCGTGTGGGAGGTCGACGCCGGGCTGCGCGAGCCGGAGCCGGAGCCCACGGGCCCCAACGACATCGCCCGGATGACGGAGACCATCAAGGCCGCGGCGGATCTGCTCGCGATCGAGCCGCCCCGCAAGCCGTGGCTGCCCGTGCTCCAGTCGGCCTACGACTTCTCCGAGCTGCAGGGTCCGCTCACCGATGAGGAACTGCTGCTCGGCGTTGGGGATGACGCGGCCCACCAGAATCAGCCGCTCGTCTTCTACCGGCCGGACCGGGACGGCAACATGGCGATCTTCGGCACCGGCGGTTCCGGCAAGTCGTCGGCCCTGCGCAGCATCGCCGTGGCCGCCGCCGTGACGCCGCGCGGCGGTCCCGTGCACGTCTATGGGATCGACTGCGGCTCCGCCGGTCTGACGATGCTCGAGGTCCTGCCCCACGTCGGCGCCGTCATCGACGGCGACGACGAGGAGCGCGTGGGCCGTCTGCTCCGCTGGCTCCGGGACGTCTCCGAGGAGCGCGCGCGCCGCTACTCCGAGGTCAAGGCGTCCACGATCGTGGAGTACCGGAAGCTCGCTGAACGGCCCGACGAGCCGCGGATCTTCGTCCTGGTGGACGGCATCAGCGCTTTCCGGGACTCCTACGAGTACTCCAGCAGCGCCGGGATCTGGGAGATCTTCCTCCAGCTCGCCACGGACGGACGCCCGCTCGGCATCCACCTGGTGGTGACCGGCGACCGTCCGGGGTCGGTGCCCACCGCTCTGCTGGCCTCGATCCAGAAGCGGCTGATCCTGCGCCTGTCCGCGGTCGACGACTACATCACCCTGGACGCCCCGAAGGACGTCCTCGACGCTTCGTCCCCTCCGGGCCGCGGCATGCTGGACGGCCTCGAAGTGCAGCTGGCCGTGCTGGGCGGCACCCCGAACCTCGCGCTGCAGGCCCGTGGTGTGCAGAAGCTCCGCGAGGCGATGCTCCGCCGCGGCATCCCGCAGGCGCCGGGGATCCAGCGTCTGCCGGAATCGGTCGACCTCGGCATCCTGCCGGTCGCGAGCCCCGGCATGGCGGCCTTCGGCGTCGACAACGAGACCCTCACCCCGGCCCAGGTGCCCACCGAAGGCGCGCTCATGGTGTCCGGCCCTCCTGGCTCGGGCCGCACCACGGCCCTGGTCACCCTGGCGCACGCCTACAAGAAGGCCAACCCCGCCGGCACGGCCGTGTACCTCGGCTCCCGGCGCTCCGCCGTCGGCTCGCTCAAGGTCTGGGACAAGGCGTTCGTGGGGACCGACGACGTCGAGATGGGCGTGGACGAACTGCTTGAGTTCGCGCAGGAACGGCCGGGCCGGGTCGCCTTCTTCATCGAGGGCCTCACCGAGTTCACGGACTCCATGGCGGAGCCGGGGCTGGCCCGTCTGGTCACCGAGTCCGTGAAGTCGGGCCAGTGGGTGGTGGCCGAGTCCGAGACCTCCACCTGGTCCTCCGCCTGGCAGCTGGCACAGCCGTTCAAGTCCGGCCGCCGCGGCCTCCTGCTCAACCCGGGAGACATGGACGGCGACTCGCTCCTGAGCACGAGCCTCGGCCGGATCAAGGACCAGTTCATCCCAGGCCGTGGTTACATCATCGCTCGCGGCAAGGTCCGCAAGGTCCAGGTGGCGCTGCCCCCGGAGGCCTGATCCCGGAGTCGTCTCTCGACAAGATCTCCGATTCTGACCCGGCTTCGTAGGTCCTGCTACCGACACGCCAAGTGTCGGTAGCAGGACATCTGATCGACACCAGAGACCCTATCGATGACGCTGTTCCACCGTTTTCTAGCCCTCTGGAGGCAACGCGAGATGACGACTCGATTCTCCGTCGCCCCTGGACTGCTTTCTTAGGCTGTTGAGCGCGTGCAGCAGTATTGTCCATTCTGTTCTCATCGTCAGGGAGCAGAGTTGAGTAGGTGCTCAATCCTGTGATGCATATTCTGGGGGCTTGATTGACCAAAATTGAAACCATCCAGCGTGAGACAGCCGAGCGCTTCGGTACTCTTTGTATGCCTCCGGATGGGTCTCTCAAGGTCGGTATCGCGAAAAACGTTCTTCAGGGGCTCGTACCTCTCAATGCCCTTCGACACCCGCCACAAGGAGACACGTCAGGCTGGTACATATGGGCCGGGGAGGAACTCTCAGAAGAATCCGACTTCTTCGCGCCTCTCCACTTAGCTCATTTGCACGAATGGTGCCCAGAGATCCTCCCATACCTTGCGCTTCCGCCGGGGTGGCGAATTCTCTTGGCCCCTGGATATGAGGACGTCTGGTTCGATGACACATTGCTGGTCACGTGACCGGGCTCCCTACCGTCCTCATCTGTGAACTTGATCGGGAGCCTCGGTTGATGTCTATGGCGACCCGGGGAGGAACCAACAATGATGCCTGATTCGGGCCATGACATGTCTGGGATCGTCGGACACTTCGAACGCACGCTGGGGCTGATTGAGGAGGTCTGGGCGCTTGATCTCGACGGGCTCAGGCTGCCCTTTCAGATCGCGAGGTTCGCCGGTGGGTCTGACGAGGATTCTGTCGGCTACGCAACGCTGGGATTGAGCAGGCACCTATTGGTGTCCGCGGTCCCCACGCAGACTGTCCGCGAGGAGTTCCTGATGCTAGCCCCCAAGGCGGTGGATTCGAATCTCATTGCAGGGTTGCTCCACCAGGTTGCCTCGCGAGCTCTGGAAGCCCACGATGCATATCGTTACGGTGACGTCCTCGGCCCCGCGAACGCTCTTGTCCCCGGCTCAGACCTGACAGCGTTGTACGTAGCGATGCCGAACTACTTCCCGGATGAATTCGCTACGTTTACCGACGAGGATGGCGACGTCGACATCGCATGGTTGGTGCCGATCACGACAGGAGAAGCGCATTTCGTTCGGAACCACGGCTGGCACAAATTCGAAGACGTCCTCGCCGAGCAGGACCCCGATGTGATCGACTTTCACCGATCAGAGGTGAAGCTGTCACCAGATGCTCCTCGACTGATGTGAAAAACGCGAGCATGTGGTGGTTGCTCATAAGCGTGCTAATGCGAATTCTGAAGCGCTGGTTCTCCGATGCCTGTCTCGGGCTTTGGGTCGAGTTCGCCGACACCTTGAAGATGCTGCGGTCTACGGGTTCGGAGTTGCACCTGAGCTGAGTTGTTTGCAGGGCATCGAGAGCCTTTCGCTGGCCCGACACGGACTGTGTGGCTCTGAAGGGCTACGTGAACCTAATTCTTTGTTCTCCGGCCAGGTTCCTCACTCGTGGCTAGTTTCACCCTCCTCCGATGTCAGCGCCGCGTGGCAGGATGGAGGGGTGAGCGAGAATCCCGTGGCACCCGTGATGAAAGACGACGTCGTGGAGCCTTCCGGCGGCACCCCGGCGGAGGCCCTCCGCGAGGAGTACCAGACCCTGGCCGATGAGGTCCGCCGGTACCGGCACGCCTACTACCAGGAGGACGAGCCCCTCATCAGCGACGCCGAGTTCGACGAGCTCTATCTGCGCCTGGAGCGCTTCGAGGCGCTGCACCCCGAACTGGTGTCGAATGACTCGCCCACGCAGGAAGTGGGCGGGGAGGTGTCCTCGGCGTTCGCCGCCGTCGAGCATCTGAGCCGCATGTACAGCCTGGAGGACGTGTTCTCCCTCGAGGAGCTGACGGCGTGGGTCGAGAAGACGCTTGCCAGCACGCAGACCCTCGGATTGGCGACGCCGCGCTGGCTCACCGAGCTGAAGATCGACGGCCTCGCCGTCAACCTCCTGTACCGGGACGGCAAGCTGGTCCGCGCGGCCACCCGCGGCGACGGCACCACGGGTGAGGACATCACGCACAACGTCCTGACCATCAAGGAGATCCCGCGGGAGCTCTCCGGCACCGGGCACCCGGCCGAGGTGGAGATCCGCGGCGAGGTGTTCATCCCGTCCAAGGCGTTCGAGGAGTACAACGAGATCCTCATCGCGCAGGGCAAGGCGCCGCTGGCCAATCCGCGTAATGCGGCGGCTGGCTCGCTCCGCCAGAAGGACCCCGCCGAGACCGCCAAGCGCCCGCTGTCGATGTACGTGCACGGCATCGGCCGCCACGAAGGGCTGGACCTGGCGTCCCAGTCGGACTTCTACGCCCTCCTCCAGGAATGGGGCCTGCCCACCAGTCCGTACTTCAAGGTGCTGGACACGCTGGAAGAGGTCCTCGCGTTCATCGCCGAGTACGGCGAGAAGCGCCACAGCCTGATCCACGAGATCGACGGCATCGTGGTCAAGGTGGACCAGCTCGCCGTGCAGCGCCAGCTCGGCCACACCTCCCGCGTGCCGCGGTGGGCCGTCGCGTACAAGTACCCGCCCGAGGAAGTGCACACCAAGCTCCTCGACATCCGGGTGAACGTCGGCCGCACGGGCCGCGTCACCCCGTACGGCGTCATGGAACCGGTCAAGGTGGCGGGTTCCACCGTCGAGATGGCCACCCTGCACAACCAGGACGTCGTGAAAGCCAAGGGCGTCCTGATCGGAGACACCGTGGTGCTCCGCAAGGCCGGTGACGTCATCCCGGAGATCGTCGGCCCGGTCCTCGCCCTGCGCGACGGCACCGAGCACGCCTTCGTCATGCCGGAGACCTGCCCGTCCTGTGGCACGCCCCTGGCGCCGGGCAAGGAGGGCGACGTCGACCTCCGCTGCCCCAACGCCCGCTCCTGTCCCGCCCAGCTCCGCCAGCGGGTGGCACATCTGGCCGGGCGCGGAGCCTTCGACATCGAGGCCCTGGGCGACGAAGCCGCGCTCGCGCTGACGGCCGGCCCGGGACCGGACCCTGCCGGCACCGGGGGACTGGTCCAGCCGACCGGGCCTGGCGTTCTGACGGACGAGTCGCGCGTGTTCGACCTCGCCTCAGAGACGGCGGGCGCCGATCTGCGGGCCGCCCTGGGCGAGGTGAAGGTCTGGCGGGAGAAGCGCGTGAAGGGCTCGGGCACTGGCGTCTGGGAGCTGAAGCCGTACTTCTGGACCCAGGGCACGGCCAAGTCGCCGGCCGGTCCGAGCGCCAACACCAAGAAGCTCTTCACCGAGCTGGAGAAGGCCAAGTCGCAGCCGCTCTGGCGCGTGCTCGTGGCACTGTCGATCCGGCACGTCGGGCCGACGGCGAGCCGTGCTCTGGCCACTGCCTTCGGCTCCATGGACGCGATCCGCGAGGCGTCGGAGGAGCAGCTGGCCAATGTGGACGGGGTGGGCCCGACCATCGCCGCCGCGGTCAAGGAGTGGTTCGCCGACGACTGGCATGTGAACATCGTGGACGCCTGGGCCGCTGCCGGGGTGCGGATGGCCGATGAGGTGGATGAGTCCATGCCGAAGACCCTCGAGGGCCTGACCGTGGTGGTCACGGGCACACTGCCCACCCTGAGCCGGGACCAGGCCAAGGAGGCCATCATCATCCGCGGCGGCAAGGCCGCGGGATCGGTCTCGAAGAACACTTCGTACGTGGTGGCCGGAGAGGCCGCGGGCTCCAAGCTGGAGAAGGCCGAGCAGCTGGGTGTCCCCGTCCTGGATGAGGACGGCTTCCGGATCCTCCTGGAGAAGGGCCCCGCGGGCCTGGACGGGGGAGAGGCCGAGGGAGCCGGGGAGACGCCGTCCGCCGAGGAGACGTCGTCCGCTGACCTCCCCGAGGAGTCCGGGGATGAGTGAGCAGCACCTCCCGAGCGGCGTCCCTCACGAGCCGCCGTCCACGCAAGAACTGCTCGCCGTCGCGCGGGAAGCCGCTGCAGCCGGTGCAGCCGTCCTGGCACAGCGGGCCACGCTGAGCCAGGAGGACGTCACCGGCGGCGCGGACAACAAGACCAGCGACAACGACTGGGTCACCGCGTTCGACCGGCAGGCGGAGGATGCCGTGCGGGCTGTCATCACGCGGCACAGGCCCCATGACGTCATCACCGGGGAGGAGCACGGCACCACGGCTCCGGACAGCCCGAGCGGCTACCGCTGGTCCATCGACCCGCTGGATGGCACCACCAACTTCATCCGCAACATCGTGTACTTCGCCACGAGCGTGGCCGTCGCGGCTCCGGACGGGAGCTGGGTCGCCGGTGTGGTCGACGCTCCGGCTTTGCGGCGTGTGTACTGGGCGACCCGAGGCGGGGGAGCGTGGCTCCTGGACGCCGCGAGCGGGAACCCGGAACCGCGTCGGCTCACGGGACCTCCGGAGGGCCACCGCGGCCGCATCCTGGCCAGCGGATTCTCGTACGACGCCGGTGTGCGCGCCGAGCAGGCCGCGTCCCTCCCGCAGCTGATGGACGGTCTCGCTGACCTGCGGCGGCTGGGTTCGGCCGCGCTGGACCTCTGTCTCGTGGCCGACGGGACCCACGACTGCTACGGCGAACGCGGCCTCAACGAGCACGACTGGTCCGCCGGAGCCCTCGTGGCCGAGGAAGCCGGATGCTGGGTGCGGCGTCCCAATCTGCGCAGCCCCCTCGACGGCGGCCCCTCGGATGAGGAGCGGCTCGAAGCCTGGACGTGCGCCGGGGCCCTGGAGGACGCGGCCCGCTTCCCGCTCTAGGCCGGACCACCGCCGTCCGGCCCACGGCCGTCCGGCCCACGGTTCTTTGGTTCACCCCCGGAAATTTCCGTGGGTGAACCGTAGAACCGTGGGTTTTCAGCGACGGACCATGCGCGCTTCCGTGATCCCGCCGAAGTCCTCCAGCACGTCTTCCGTGCCATCCAGGACGAAGCCGTTCCGGCGGTAGAACGCCTGGGCGCGAGGGTTGTCCTTCGCCACCCACAGGAAGGCCGGGCCGGCCGGGAGCACGGCGTCGAACAGGGCCTGACCTGCGCCGCTGCCGTGGAAATCCTGCCGCAGGTACAGCATCGAGAGGTTCTGGCCGAGGGAAGCCTCCTCGGGGTCGAGGGGTGCGCCCCCGCCCGCGAACCCGACCACCTCGCCGGCCGCCTCGGCCACCCTGATGGTCTGGCTCGGCTTGGTCTGGGCCGACTGGGAGGGCTGCGCCGACTGCTGCGCTTCGGTCGGCGACGCGGTCAGCATCGCCCAGAGCCGGCGTCGGCTCTCGAGACGTTCCTCCGTGAAGAACTCTTCGGGCAGCAGGTGCCCGTAGGCCTCGCGCCAGCAGCGCACATGAAGGACGGCGAGGCTTTCGACGTCGGACGGCAGGGGCGGACGGAGTGTGAAACTGGGCACCATTGGCCCATCCTAGCCACGGTTGTCAAGCGAGCACTTCATGAAACGACTACCATTGATGGGTGCCATCCGAGATTCTGATCCGCCCCGCCCTGCCCGCCGACTACCCGGAGATCGCCCGGATCACGGTGGACGCCTACCTCGCAGCGGGGTACTTCACGGATCCCGAGTTCCCCTACCTCCAGCACATCCGCAAGGTCGCGGAGCGTGCCGAGGTGGCCGAGATCTGGGTGGCGGAACGCGACGGCGCCGTGATCGGCTCGGTCACGCTGGCGGTCGAGGGCGAAGCGTGGTCGGACATCGCCCGCGCGGGTGAGCTCGAATTCCGTCTCCTGGTCGTGGACCCTGGCGTGCAGCGCAGCGGCGCCGGCCGGGCCATGGTCGAGGCCATCCTCGCCGAGGCGCGACGCCGGCCCGGCATCTCCGCGGTCTCCCTCACCACGGGCGAGAGCTGGGAGAGCGCGCACGGCCTGTACCGCTCGATGGGCTTCGAACGCGTCCCCGAGCGTGACTGGTGGACCCCCAACAAGGAAGCCCGCCTGCTCGTCTACCGCCTGGACGTCGCCTGAGCGACGCTCACGCCCGCCGCGCGTAGCGGTGCTCCGGCCGCCCCGTGGTGCCGTAGCGCAGCTGGATCTCGACGGCGCCGTCGTCGGCCAGCGAGGACAGGTACCGCTGCGCCGTGGCGCGGGACACCCCGACCCGCTCCGCGACCTCCAGCGCCGAGAGCGCCTCCCCGGCAGGTCCTCCCACGACGCCGCCGAGTGCCTCGAGGATGGACTGTTCGGTGGCGCTGCGGGTCCTTGCCGGTGAGGACACCGCCGGCCCGTCCGAGCTGAGCAGCGCCCGTCGGGCCCGCTCCACGGCCTCCTGATCCAGGCCAGTCGTCTTCTCCAGCAGCCGCCGGTAGCGCGCGTAGGACCGGAGACGCTGCGCGAGTTCCTCCCCGCCGAACGGTTTGAGCAGATACGCCAGGGCCCCGCGTCGGAAAGCCATCCGCAGAGAAAAGGCGTCGGCCGCGGCGCTGAGCATCATGACGTCGCAGTCCAGCTGGCGCAGCACGTCGAGCCCCGAGCCGTCCGGCAGATAGACGTCCAGCAGCACGAGGTCCGGTCTCAGCGAGTGGAACGCCTGCAGGGCCTGCTGCGCATTGCCGGCGTGGCCCACCACCGAGAACCCGGGCACGGCCTGGACGTAGTTGGAGTGCAGCGTGGCGACGTGGAAGTCGTCATCGACGATCAGCACGGTGAAATCGTGACTCATGCGTCCTCCCCGGACGTGGTGGTGAACATCATGGCGGTCGGCAGGCGGACGGCGAAGACTGCGCCGGAGCCGGTGCCGTCCTCGCCGGACCCCGGCCCTCCGGCGGCGAGGAGCTTCACCTCGCCGCCCCGGCGCTGCGCGAGTTCCAGCGCCAGTTTCAGGCCCAGTCCGTGCCCCGGGACGCGGGAGGCGGTGTAGCCCTTCTCGAAGAGCCGGTCGGGTTCGGCCACCCCGTCCCCGGAATCGGCGACCACGGCGTGCAGCGTCCCCAGCCGGGGAGAACCGTCGAGAGGTTCCGGGCCAGGCTCGTCGAGGAGGTCCACACGCACCCAGCGCTCGCCGTCGGCGCCGTCCTCGCCGTCCTCGCTGACACGGGTCCCGGACACCGCCGCGTTGATGGCGTTGTCGATGAGGTTTCCGAGCACCGTGGTGACATCGTGCGGTGCTTTGACCGAACCCCGGATGAAGGTGTCCTCGCCGACCCGCAGCGTCACACCGCGCTCGCGGGCCCGGATGCCCTTCGCCCCGATGAACGCCTGCAGGTACGGCTCGGGCAGGCGTTCCAGGCCTTCGACCGGGAATTCCAGGGGACCGGTCTCCACGAGACGGTGGGCGTACTCGGCGGCCCGTGCGGTGTCGCCGAGGTCGAGGAGGCCGGAGATGGTGTGCAACTGGTTGGCGAACTCATGGCGTTGCGCGCGGAGGGCGGAGCTCATGGTGCTGACCGACTCCAACTGGCGCGTGAGCTGGGCCAGCTCCGTGCGGTCCCGGAGGAAGACCACCCAGCCCAGGTCCTCGCCGTCGTGCACCGCCTTCCGGGCGGTGGCGAGCAGGACCCGCGCGCCGACCACGAGTTCCAGGACATCGTCTTCGGCGGCTTCCTGCCGCGTCAGATCCCGCAGCGGTTCGGGCACGGGGGCGTCGGCCCAGGGGGTGCCCTGCAGATCGGGAAGTCCGAGCAGCTCCTGCGCCGTCGCATTGACCACGGTCACCCGGCCGCTCGTGGACACGCCGATCACGCCTTCATGCGTGGTCTCCAGCACCGCGACCTGGTCCTGGACCAGGGTGGTCAGCTCCTCCGGCTCCATGCCGAGGGTGAGCCGCCGCAGCCGCTTGCGCAGCAGCATCGAGGCGCCCACTCCCGCGGCGAGGGCGCCGCACGCGGTCACGATCACCGGTCCGGAAGCTCCGAGCAGCGCGCTGCCCAGCGGTTCCCGGGCGAAGCCGACGCTCACCACGCCGACGACGGCGGCGGCCCCGCCCGCCGTCGTGTCCGGAGCGTAGACGGGCACCTTGGCTCCTGCCGACGGTCCGAGCGTCCCGGTGTTGCGGGTGACGACCTCTTTGCCTGCGAGGGCCTCGGACGGGTCGGTGCTGACCTTCTCGGCGAGGCGCTGCGGGTCGGGATGGGCCAGCCGGACGCCGGTCTCGTCCGTGATGACGACGAACAGGGCGGACGTCCTCTGCCGCGCCGATTCGGCGATGGACTCCAGGGGGCCGCGGTCCAGGACGGTGGACGGGGGAGTTCCGGTGGCCGCGCTGATCCGCGCCACCTCCTGCCGCACCTGAGGCTGGGAGGCGATGGTGCGGGCCAGGGTGAGGGCGCGCTGCTCGGCCTCCTGCGTGATCCGCTCCACCATGATGGTGCCGAAGGCCAGGGCGAAGAGGAGCACGGTCAGCAGCACCACCGCGATCTGCAGCAGCAGCGTCTGCGTGGAGAACTTCAGTGTTCGCATCGCACTCCCTTCGGCGGCGAGCCTACCCCAAAAGCGTCCTGAGCTAAATGAGCAGAACGCGCTCAACAAGCACAAGCGGCATCAAGCGCGCTTAAGACCGGAGCGTGACGCGCGCCACCTTAGCGTCTATGGCGAGCGTCACATCGGTGTGACGCACCCGACACTTTCACCTAAGGAGCGCAGCGATGCTAGTCCTGCTCGGCTTCGCCATGATCGCAGTCTTCATGGTTCTGATCATGACCAAGAAGATGACGCCAGTGCTGGCGCTCATCCTGGTGCCCACCATCTTCGGCCTCTTCGCGGGGGCCGGTCTGGGCATCGGGGACATGGTCATGACGTCCATGAAGTCCATGACCTCCACGGCCGCACTGCTCATGTTCGCCATCATCTACTTCGGCACCATGATCGATGTGGGTCTGTTCGACCCGCTGGTCCGGTTCATCCTCCGCAAGCTGGGCAATGACCCGGCCAAGGTCGTCCTGGGCACCGCGGTCCTGGCGATGGCGGTCTCCCTGGACGGTGACGGTTCCACCACCTTCATCCTCACTACCGCCGCGATGCTGCCGGTCTACCTGCGCCTGAAGATGAGCCCGGTGGTCCTGACCTGTGTCGCCGGCCTCGCCAACGGCACCATGAACATCCTGCCGTGGGGAGGTCCGACCGCCCGCGCCGCGTCCGCCCTGAAGATCAACGTCTCCGACGTCTTCGTCCCGATGGTCCCGGGCCTGCTGGCCGGCCTCGTCGTCGTGCTGGTGTTCTCCTGGAGCCTGGGCCTCATGGAGCGCAAGCGCCTCATGGTCGCCGAGCCGGAGCGCTGGGGCGCCGCAGCGTCATACGACGGCGGCACCGCCCTCGACGTCGCCGACGTCAAGAACGGCTCGGCCCTGTCCAAGGCGAGCGGCGGCCGCATCGGCACCCGCACGGCCCTCCTGCAGAAGATCACCCCGGGTGGCGGCTCCGCCGGTGGCTCGTCCGACGGTTCCGGCACCCTGGCGGAGACCGCTCTGGATCCGACCCGCGAGACGCTGCGTCCCAAGCTGATCTGGTTCAACTTCGCCCTGACGCTGGCCATCATGGTCCTGCTCGTCATGGACGTGCTGCCGCTGCCGTACATCTTCATGGTCGGCGCGGGCATCGCCCTCCTGGTGAACTTCCCGCACGTCAAGGACCAGGCGAAGGCCCTCGTGGCCCACGGTCAGTCGATCGTGGCCGTGGTCAGCATGGTCATGGCGGCCGCCGTCCTGACCGGTGTGCTGAACGGCACGGGCATGGTCAAGGCCATGTCCGAGTGGCTCGTCGCGATCATCCCGTCCAGCATGGGCCCGTTCATGGCGATCATCACCGGCCTGCTGAGCATCCCGATGACGTTCTTCATGAGCAACGACGCCTTCTACTTCGGCGTGCTGCCGATCCTGAGCGAGACCGCCGGTCACTACGGCCTGAGCGCCGCGGACATGGCGCGCGCCTCCATCACCGGTCAGCCGTTCCACATGCAGTCCCCGCTGGTCCCGGCCATCCTCCTGCTGGTCTCCCTGGCCAAGGTGGAGCTGGGCGACCACCACAAGAAGGTCCTGTGGCGCGCCGCGGTGGTGTCCCTCGTGATGCTGGTCGTCGGTGTCCTGACCGGGGCCATCGGCATCGGCCACTAGCCTGCAGCTGTCTCCGCCACGATTGCGGGGTCACTTCAGGCCGGATGAACCGTCATCATCCGGCCTGAAGTGACCCCGCAATCGTCGGTCCAGGCCTGATGTGAGACATATTCCGGCAGATTCTGGTGCCTCACGATAAACATT
This sequence comes from Arthrobacter woluwensis, assembly GCF_030816155.1. Lineage (NCBI taxonomy): Bacteria > Bacillati > Actinomycetota > Actinomycetes > Micrococcales > Micrococcaceae > Arthrobacter > Arthrobacter woluwensis. The sequence continues at coordinate 881,967 of NZ_JAUSXR010000001.1, forward strand.
GGTTTACTAGCCGACGTGACATGCGTCACTGTGATCAAGGAGGACCCATGGGAATTGAACGCCGGACCATGCTGAAGGGGCTGGGCGCCAGCGGAGTGGCAGGAGGCCTGGCACTGTTCACCGCCGGACCCGCCCAGGCCGAGGCGTCGCCGGAGGTGCAGAACATCCTGTCCGCGGCGGTGGCGTGGCGGGTCACCGCCGCCGAGCGGGACATGCTGTACCGGCAGGCGTTCAACATCGCCCGTGACCGCCTCGACAACGTCCTCCGGGGCGTCGGGCAGCGGCGCCGGGGCGCCAAGCCGCTGGCGTTCATCTCCGACGTCGACGACACCGTCCTGTCCTCCAACCCCTATTGGGAGATGCTGATCGCCGCCGGCAAGCAGGCGTTCGACGACGAACTGTGGGACGCCTGGGTCCGGGAGAACGGACCCACCGCGACGCCCGGCGCCGTCGAATTCTCCCGGTACGCGGAAAGCCGTGGCGTCGAGATCTTCTACGTCTCCCAGCGCGATCAGGGCCCGGACACCCAGCAGATCGGCGTCGCGAACCTGCGGCACGCGGGCCTGGCCTTCGCCGATGACGAGCACGCCATCTTCCAGCGCGAGTCCTCCAACAAAGAGCCGGCCCAGCAGGCCATCGCGGACAAGTACCAGGTCATCGCGTTCCTGGGCGACAACCTGAACGACTTCCGCCGTCGTTACTATGTGAAGTCGGTCCAGGAGCGCCGCACCCTCGCCGCCGAGGACGCCGAGCGCTTCGGCCGTGACTTCATCCTCTTCCCGAACAACACGGACGGCCATTGGATCCGGGCGATCTTCGGCACCAGCGAACCGGCGGACTCCCCGGAATACCGCGCCCGGATGCTCCTTGCGGCCCAGGGCAAGGTTCTCTGACGCCCTCCGGTAACACCACAGGACGGCGAGTGCCATGGTGCGCTCGCCGTCCTGCGGTGTGGAAGGCCTGGTGGATCACATGATGCCGGTGGGGACCAGGAGCGCCCAGGCGAGGGCGGGCCCGGCGAGGACGATCGCCCCCGCGTATATCATGAGCTGGCGGTAGACCCGCTGCCGGTCCTCCTCGCGGGCGTTGGCCACCACGAGGGCGCCGTCGGTCGAGAAGGGCGACACATCCACGACGGTGGCGGCGATGGCGAGCGCGGCCACCGTGCCGGAGGCGCTCAGGGAGCTCGTGGCCAGGAGTGGCCCGGCCAGCGGGATGAACGCGGTCAGCAGCGCCGTCGAAGACGCGAACGCCGAGCCGACGCCGATCACGTAGCAGAGCACGAAGGCCACCAGGAGCGGGGCTCCCACCGCCAGGGCCAGTTCCGCCAGGGTGTCGATGACGCCGAGGTGCTGCAACAGCGAGACGTACGTGATCATGCCGGCCACGAGGAGGACCGTGGACCAGGAGATGCCTCCGATGAAGGTGGTGTGCTCCTTGATGTTCACGAAGGCCAGCAGCAGGCCGGCCGACAGCGCGACGAACCCGATCGGCAGATGGAAGCCCAGCGTGCACACCAGGATGGCGAAGATCAGGACCAGCGTCAGGATCTGCTGGCCGTGCGGTCGGGTGCGCTCGCCGGTCTCCGGGCCCGTGTAGCCGTTGGCATGATGGTCCCGCAGTTTGCCCATCAGCGTGAAGGCCACGAGCGTGAGAGCGGAGAGGATGATGTTGACGACGAAGCTGGCCAGGAACAGCGCCTCCTGGGAGACGGGGAAGCCGTTCTTCAGGGCGATGTCGTGGACCAGCACGCCCGCCACGGACAGGGGCGAGAAGCCTCCGGCATGGGCGCCGTTGATGACGAACGCGCCCATGACCACGGGGTGGATGCGTGACTCGTAGGCGAGACCCAGGGCCGCGGGCGCCAGCAGGGCGACGGCGGCGGGGGAGAAGGTGCCGAGCGACGTCAGCGCGGCGGCCATGAGGAAGAAGACCCACGGCATGAGCATGGTCTTGCCGCGGACCATCCGGACACAGGCCTGGACGATGATGTCGATGGTCCCGTTCCGTTGGGCCATGCTGAAGAAGTACGTGACGCCGATGATCGTCAGGACGATGTTGGCGGGGAATTCGGCGAGGATCTCCTTATCGCTCATGCCGAGCATGAAGTAGCCGACGCCGAACGACGCCACCAGCCCCATCACGCCGATGTTGAGGGGCCACTTGGTGGCGACGACGAACATCACCACCAGGATGACGAGCGGGATGACCTGCGTCGCGGTCATGGTCTTCTCCGATCCCGTGGCCGCCGCGGGGCCGGAGAGGACACCTCCGAACAGGAGGGCGAGCAGCCCCACCGCCGCGATCGCGGCCACCGTCACCAGAAGGATACGGCGACGCCGGTCGGGACGGGTGGACGGCGTGTCCCCGGTGGAGGTGGGTCTGGTCTTTTCTGCGGTGTTGCTCATGGCTTTCTCCTCATTGAGTGGCGCCGGCGAAGGAGGTGTCGACGGCGCTGCCGAGGACCTCCGGAAGGTGGATGACGGTGCTGGCGATGGTGCGGGCGGTGCGGTCGACGCCGACGAGCAGCGAACCGCTCCGTTCCTCGGACCAGGTTTCGATGACCCCGGCCGGCGTGCGCAGCCGGAGGGTGGCGGCGGGGGCCGCGCGGACCGCCGCGGCGGCCACGGTGCCAGGCGTCCGGGCCGCGAGGGTCAGGGCGATGCTGCCGGTGATGGCCAGCGCCGGGTGGGGCTTGCCCATCGAGAGCATCAGGACGCTGAGGTCGCTGTCCGGATCCGAGGATGCCGGTGCCGCGACGACGGCGAGCTTGGGCACGGCGCGTGCCGCCTCCTCCGGGGTGCGGGCCATGCCCATGCGCACCGCGGCCTCGCGTCGGACGGCGTCCAGGACGTCCAGTCGCGGGACGACCGCGGCGCTCCAGCCGTCGTGGCGCTCCGGGTCCAGGCCGAGATCCTCGGCGCGGAGGATCACGAGCGGTGCGCCGGCGTCGACCATCGACACGGTCCAGGAGGTGCCCGCCACCGTCAGCGTGTCGGTGGGGGAGCCCGTCGGGAGCAGCGCGCCGGTCGTCTTCCCGGCCGGGTCGCGGAAACCGAGGCCCACGCGGTAGCCCGGGAACGGGACACCGGGCATCTCGGCCTGCGGGACGATCGGCAGAGCGCCGGACGGGGTGGACACGTCCTGGACGATGATCTGCCCGGTGTTGGTGTTGCGGGTGACGATCCGGGTGACGTCCCCGGTGGGCACCACCCAGCCTTTTTCGATGGCGTACAGCCCGACGACGGCGGAGCAGTTGCCGCAGTTGCTGCCCCAGTCGACCGTGGCCTCCTCGATGCCGACCTGGGCGAAGGTGAACTCGACGTCCACGTCGCCGTCGCCGGGGCGATCCAGGATGACGGCCTTGCTGGTGGTCGACGTGGCGCCGCCGACGCCGTCGATCTGGCGGCTGTCCGGGCTGCCGAACAGGCGTGGAAGCAGCACGTCCGGTCCGGCCTGAGCCGCGCCGAGCTGTGCGCTCTCGAAGACCCAGCATTTGCTGGTGCCTCCGCGCATCCACTCTGCTTCGATCTTCATGAGATGGTCCTTGCCTTCAGTGGTGGTCAGTGAAATCCCGGGTGATTCGAGATTGACGCAGATCACATGTGAAGACAATGTTGGATAGTTGGAGGGTTATGTAGTGATGCTTCATTTACTCACGAAACAAACGCTCTGCCCCTCTTCCGATGGCCGGAATCGGCAGTAAAGGGCGTGCTTCGGCGCTTCTCTGGCGTGCCCACTGTATAGAATGAACCGATCTTCGAGGAGGATGAAGCGATGCTGAACGATGAGGTCCAGGAATTGTTCGATGTCCGACGGCTGGCTCTCCTGGTGGAGGTGGTCGAGCAGGGATCGGTGACCGCCGCGGCCGAGGCCATGATGTACACGCCCTCCGCCGTGTCGCAGCAGTTGCGCAAACTGGAACAGGAGGTCGGCCAGCCTCTCCTGAACCGGAAATCCCGCGGAGTGGTGCCGACGGAGGCGGGCCAGTTTCTGGCGGGCCACGCGCGGAAGATCATGGCGCAGATGCAGGCGGCGCAGGCGGATCTGGCCGAGCTCGCTGGCCTGAAACGGGGATCGCTGACCATCGGCACCTTTCCCACGCTCGCCGGGTCGTTCCTGCCGGTGGTCCTCCGGATCTTCAAGAAGCGCTATCCGGCCATCAGCCTCTCCGTGCGGAGCGCCCGCTTCGACGAACTGCTGAAGGGGCTGCACTCGGGGTCCATGGGGCTGTGTCTCCTGTGGGATTACCCGTGGAACCGCTTCGAGGACGACTCGATCCGGACCACCGAGGTCTTCGACGAAAGCACCGTGCTCCTCGTCTCCCGCAGCCACCCGCTCGCCGACCGGGACGTCATCTCCATGGAGGAGCTGCGGAAGGAGTCTTGGATCGTCCGCGCAGAGTCGCATCCGGTGGTGGAGGTCCTCCAGCGGTCGGCCCACGACGCCGGGTTCGAGCCCACCATCGGGTTCCTGGCGAACGATTACCAGGAGGCTCAGGCGATGGTCAGCGTCGGGATGGGCGTGGCGATGGTGCCGAAGACCGCCGTCGCGCTCCAGCATCCGGACGTCAAGGTGATCAGCCTGGGGCCGGGCGCCCCGTCCCGCCGCGTGTTCCTGGCACAGCGTCAGGACAAGGTCTACGCTCCGGCCGAGGTCGCCTTCCAGGCGACGCTGCTCGAGGTCGCCCGGGAGCGGGCGGCGGACTACCGGTAGCCTCGCTTCCCTCCCGCTGCGACGGCGCATCCTCCACGACGGCAGCGGTGTCCCGTGATGGAGCCGCCTCCCGTGATTGACTGGGCGGGCCGGCGGGTGCCGTCGAGGAAGATGGTGAGACTTCAGGGGAGCGGGGAGGGTGCGTGGCTGGTCAGGAACCGAAGAGTCCGATGAAACCGTGGCGTCTGGCCCTGGACTCCGTCCTGCTGGTGTTCCTCCTGGCCTCGACCTGGATCCTCGTGGCGTTCACGCTGACCGGGACCTCCGTGGCCATGGCGTCGGCCGGGCGGACCGTCTTCACGGTCGGCGGCCTGGCCTTGCTGAGCGCGCTCGTGACCCGAGGCAGGGCCTCGGCCGGCGGTGCGGCCGTCCCGAGGATGGGACGTCGCACCACCGTCATCCTGGCGCTCACCGGGGTGAGTGCCTACACGATCTTCTCCACCGCGGCTATCCACTTCGCGGGGGCCGCGGTCCCGGCGCTCATCATGGTCGGCACGCCGCTGACGGTCATGGTGATCGAGGCGGTGCTGAACCGCCGGTCTCCGGGCGTGTGGTTCCTCGGCGTCGCGCTGCTCGCGGTGGCGGGCGCGGCACTGTACGTCCTGCAGAAGCCGCCCGGGCAGCAAGGGGAATCGCTCGGGCTCGGCATCGCCGCCGGCGTCGCGGGAATGCTGTCCATGGCCTGGTACGGCGTCCACTTCTCCCGCGCCAACGCCGGGTACTCCGGCCCGATGGCGCCCCGGATCCTCCCGATCTTCGGGCTCGGGTGCCTTCCGCTGCTCGTGTGGGCCGGGGCCGACCTCCTGGGCGGAGGGACGATCACCCCGGGCGCGCTGCTCTCCCTCGTGATCCTCGGTGTCGTGGTGTACGTGCCGGCGTACCTCCTGCAGCACCGCATCCTCGTCGCGGCCGGCGCCACGTATTCGGCACTGCTCGGGCTTGCGGTCCCGCCCGTGGTCGGGGTGGCTGCGGCGCTCGCCGGGCTCGGACCGTGGCCGTCGCCCGGCCAGTGGGCGGCGACGGCCCTCACGCTGGCCGCCGTCGTGCTGGTGGTGCTGCGCACGTCCCGCCGCGCGCAGAAGGCCTGACGGCCGCGCGCTTCTCCCGGGTTCTGCGCCCTCTTCGACGTTCTGCGCCCCAATGGGGGCGCAGAACGCGAACTCGGGCGCGGTCAGACGCGACGACGCCAGCCAGCCCGCGAGCCGGCCCCCTCAGTCAGCCAGGTCAGTGCCCCAGGATGAGGGCGACCGTGTCCGGGTCCAGCGGCCGGTCGGCGTACAGGAGACGGACTGCGGACGGGTCGCGATTCCCCACGTCCGGACCACGGAATCGGAGGGTGAGGCGTGCCCGGCCGGCCACTGCGGCCGAGGCGGCGTTGTGTTCCAGGATCGACGCGACCCGGGGGAGTGAGGCGTTCTTCTCCCACGCCGCCGCCAGGGCGAGGCGTGCCACGCGGGTCGCGAGACCCCGGCCCTGGGCGACGGGCGCGAAGCGGTATCCCAGGTTCCAGTGGGCGCCGTTCCGCAGAGAACAGCCCGCATTGCCGAGCAGTGCGCCGGTCCCGGCGTCCTCCACCAGCCACGAGCCGAGCCCGTCGTTCTCCCAATCGGACACCCATCGTTCGACCAGTCGTCGCGTGGTCTCCGGCGAATCGTGCCGACCGTGGGGCGCATGCCGCCAGACGGCCGGGTCGCTGTAGAGCTCGTGGACGCGGCCGGCGTCGACCGAGGTCGGAACGCGGAGCGTGATGTCATCCGGCACAGGCAGCATGGTCCACATCCTAGGTGCGCCACAGCAGTCCCGGGCTCCTTCGACCCCTCCTCCCGACTTCGGTGCCCTGTTTTCTTTTCGGTGCGCCAATGGGCGCACCGAAAAGAAAACAGGGCACCGGAACCGTGGGGCCGACGCCCCGCCCGCATCACGGGTCCGCCGCGGTCGGACGGGCCGCGGCGGAGTGACTAAACTGGACCAGAAACCTTTTCACCAATTGCAGGGGAGATCCATGGCTGCGATCAATCGTGACGACGTCGCGCATCTGGCGCGTCTCGCTCACATTGAGATGAGCAATGAGGAGCTCGATCGTATGGCCGGCGAACTGGCCGTCATCGTCGACTCCGTCAAGTCCGTCAGTGAGGTCGCCGGCGCCGATGTGCCCGCCACCTCGCACCCCATCCCGCTGAGCAATGTGTTCCGCGAGGACGTGGTGGGGCATGTGCTGACCGCGGAGCAGGCCCTCTCCGGTGCGCCCGACGCCGACGAGAACCGTTTCAAGGTCCCCGCAATCCTGGATGAGGAGTAAGCCATGACCCAGGAGATCATTCACTCCACCGCCGCGCAGCTCGCCGAGAAGCTCGCCGCCAAGGAACTGTCCGCCGTCGAGGTCACCCAGGCGCACCTGGACCGCATCGCCGCAGTCGACGGCGAGGTGAACGCGTTCCTGCACGTCAACACGGAGGAAGCGCTCTCCGTCGCAGCCGAGGTGGACTCCGCCCGCGCCAACGGCGAGGACCTCCACGCGCTCGCCGGTGTGCCGATCGCCGTCAAGGACCTGATCGTGACCGTGGGCCAGCCCACCACCGCCGGGTCCAAGATCCTCGAGGGCTGGCACAGCCCGTATGACGCCACCGTCATCAAGAAGCTGCGCGCCGCGAAGATGCCGATCCTCGGCAAGACCAACCTGGACGAGTTCGCCATGGGTTCCTCCACGGAGCACTCGGCGTACGGCTCCACCCGCAACCCGTGGGACCTGGACCGCATCCCCGGCGGTTCCGGCGGCGGTTCCGCCGCCGCCGTCTCCGCGTTCGAGGCGCCGCTGGCCCTCGGCACGGACACCGGTGGCTCCATCCGCCAGCCCGCCTCGGTGACCGGTTCGGTCGGCGTGAAGCCCACCTACGGTGGCGTGTCCCGCTACGGCGCGATCGCCATGGCCTCCTCCCTGGACCAGATCGGCCCGGTGTCCCGCACCGTGCTCGACTCCGCGCTGCTGCACGAGGTCATCAGCGGGCACGACCCGTACGACTCCACCTCCCTGCAGGAGTCCTGGACCGGCCTGGCCGCCGCCGCTGCGAGTGGCGACGTCAAGGGCATGCGGATCGGCATCATCAAGGAACTCCACGGCGAGGGCTACCAGGCCGGCGTCGAGAACCGCTTCAACGAGTCCCTGGAGCTGCTCAAGGCCGCGGGCGCCGAGATCGTCGAGGTCTCCTGCCCCAACTTCGAGTACGCGCTGGGCGCCTACTACCTGATCATGCCGTCCGAGGTCTCCAGCAACCTGGCGAAGTTCGACGGCGTGCGCTTCGGCCTGCGCGTCCTCCCCGAAGAGGGCCCGCTGACCATCGAGCGCGTCATGGGCGCCACCCGCGCCGCCGGCTTCGGTGACGAGGTCAAGCGCCGCATCATCCTCGGCACCTACGCCCTGTCTGCCGGGTACTACGACGCCTACTACGGCTCGGCCCAGAAGGTCCGCACGCTCATTCAGCGTGACTTCGACGCCGCGTTCGCCCAGGCCGATGTGCTGATCTCCCCGACGGCGCCCACCACGGCGTTCAAGCTCGGCGAGAAGGTCGACGACCCGCTGGCGATGTACCTCAACGACGTCGCGACCATCCCGGCGAACATGGCCGGTGTCCCAGGCATCTCCATCCCCGGTGGTCTCGCGGATGAGGACGGCCTGCCCGTGGGCATCCAGTTCCTCGCCCCGGCCCGTCAGGACGTCCGCCTGTACCGCGCCGCCGGCGCCCTGGAGAAGCTGCTGGAAGAGAAGTGGGGCGGCCCGCTGCTGGCGCAGGCCCCGGTACTGGGAGGTGCCAAGTAATGTCCGCCGACGAGATCCTGGACTACGACTCCGTCTTCGAGAAGTACGAGCCCGTGCTCGGCTTCGAGGTGCACGTCGAGCTGAACACCAAGACCAAGATGTTCTCCTCCGCGCCCAACGAGTTCGGGGACGATCCCAACACGAACGTCAACGAGGTGGACCTGGGCCTGCCCGGCGTCCTGCCCGTGGTCAACAAGGCCGCCGTGGAGTCCTCCATCAAGATCGGCCTGGCCCTGAACTGCCAGATCGCCGAGACGTGCCGCTTCGCCCGGAAGAACTACTTCTACCCGGACACCCCCAAGAACTTCCAGACCTCGCAGTACGACGAGCCCATCGCCTTCGACGGGTACCTCGACATCGAGCTGGAGGACGGCGAGGTGTTCCGCGTGGAGATCGAGCGCGCCCACATGGAGGAGGACGCCGGCAAGCTGACCCACATGGGTGGCGCGGCGGGCCGCATCCAGGGCGCCGACTACTCGCTCGTGGACTACAACCGTGCCGGTGTGCCGCTCGTGGAGATCGTCACCAAGCCGATCGAGGGCGCGGGCAAGCGCGCTCCGGAACTGGCCAAGGCCTATGTGGCGGCCGTCCGCGAGATCGTGAAGAACCTCGGCGTGTCCGATGCCCGCATGGAGCGCGGCAACGTCCGCTGCGACGCCAACGTCTCCCTCAAGCCGATCGGCCAGGAGAAGTTCGGCACGCGCTCCGAGACCAAGAACGTGAACTCGCTGCGCGCCGTCGAGCACGCCGTCCGCTTCGAGATCCAGCGCCACGGCGCCGTCCTGGAGTCGGGCGAGAAGGTCGTGCAGGAGACGCGCCACTGGCACGAGGACACGCGCACGACGACGTCGGGCCGCCCCAAGAGCGACGCGGACGACTACCGCTACTTCCCGGAGCCCGACCTCGTTCCCGTCGTCGCGTCCCGTGAGTGGGTGGAGGAGCTGCGCGCGACCCTGCCGGAGCCGCCCGCCGAGCACCGCAAGCGCCTCAAGGCCGCCTGGGGTTACTCGGATCTGGAATTCCGCGACGTGGTGAACGCCGGTGTCATGGACCTGATCGAGGAGACCGTCGCAGCCGGCCTCAAGCCCGCCGCCGCCCGCAAGTGGTGGATGGGTGAAGTGGTGGGCCGCGCCAAGGTCGCCGAGGTGGACCCGGGCGAACTGGGCATCACCCCCGAGGTGATCGTGCAGGTCAACGGTCTGGTCGAAGCCGGCAAGATCAACAACAAGATGGCCTCCCAGGTCCTGGACGGCGTCCTGGCCGGCGAAGGCACCCCGGAGGAAGTCGTGGCCGCCCGTGGTCTGGTCGTGGTCTCCGATGACGGCCCCCTGCTGGAAGCCATCGACGCCGCACTGGCCGCTCAGCCGGATGTCGCGGAGAAGATCCGTGGCGGCAAGGTGCAGGCGATCGGCGCGATCGTCGGCGGCGTCATGAAGGCCACCCGTGGACAGGCCGACGCCGGCCGCGTCCGCGAGCTGATCCTCGAGAAGCTGGGCGTGGAGGGCTAGTCCCGACCCGAACGAACGACGGCCGGTGGCCGGAGAGCTGCTCTCCGGTCACCGGCCGTTTGCGTTCCCGGCTTTGGCGTTCCTTTGGCGTGCCCAGGGCGCCGTCGCGGGAACGGACCGCTCAGCCGACCGTGCCGCGGGTGATCCGCACGCCGGTGCCGACCGTGGTCACGGTGGTGTTGCCCTGGCCGAGGCAGTCGCCGTACTCCTTGACCCACGAGACTTTGCCGCTCAGGGATCCGGAGGACGGCGCCCCGAAGGTGACGTCATATTTCTGCTGCTGGGTGCAGCTCGGCACGTCGTAATACTCGACGAATCCGGACTGGGACGGCTTGAGGTTACCGGACCCGGCGGGCAGCTTGTAGCTGCCGATGTGGGTGCTCTGTCCCGTGGTGGTGTCCACAGCCGTGCCGCTCCAGGTGTCCGTGCCGGTCTGGCGGACCACCATGTTGTAGGTGTGGCCGTAGACGGCGTTGAATTCCAGTCCGCAGCTGACGCCCGGCCCGCCGTCGGCGCCGGGCGTGCAGTTGGGATCGGTGGAGGTGGTCCCGGAGATGAACGAGGAGAAGACGCCGCGCAGACGGCCCGAGCCCTGGGAGTCCGGCCGGGGCTGCAGGCCGGTGTAGCCGACGTCGCTCTGGCCGGTGAAGCCGTACTGCATGGCGAAATAGGCGCCCGCTCGGCGGGCTGTCGCCGGGGCCACGGTGATGGGGAACGTGACGGAGCTCAGTCCCGCGACCGGCGCCGAGCTGACCGACCAGGACAGCAGCTCGTTGCCGCCGAAGGTCTGGGCGTGGGCGGGGATTCCGGGGCCGGCGGCGACGGCGGTGAGGCCGATCGCGATCACTGCACTGAGACGTTGGTGGAGGGGTAACCGCATGTCTTCTCCCTGTGTGCTCTCGATGGGACGGACCGTTCTCGGCCCGTCGAGGAATTATCGTCACGCGCGTCACTCGCTTGTCAATCGTTTAACAAGAATGCCCAAAGTCGCCCGGGATGGGGCGGGGCCAACTTCATGACTTTCCGTGACGTGCCGATGGGCGGGCTCCGGGAGCGAGCGTAATATTGGAGCCAATACAGGCTTCGGCTTGCAATGTAACGCGAAAAGGATTATGTGGTGGCCCTCGAAACTTTGCCCATCCTCGATTTCTCCCGTCTGAGCGCTGGACCGGAGGAGGCTGCCCGCTTCCGCGATGACCTCCGCGACGCGATGCACGAGGTGGGATTCCTCTACCTCTCCGGCCACGGCGTCCCGCAGGAGCTGACGGACGCCATCCTCGACATCTCCCGGCGTTTCTTCGAGCTGCCGGAAGAGCAGAAGCTCGCGCTGGAGAACATCCACAGCCCGCAGTTCCGCGGATACACCCGCATGGGCGGCGAGCTGACCGCCGGTGAGGTCGACTGGCGCGAGCAGATCGATGTCGGCGTCGACCGTGAAGCAGTCCCCGCGGGCGAGGGTGTCGCCGACTACTGGCGGCTGGAAGGGCCGAACCTGTGGCCCGAGGCGCTTCCTGAGATGCGCGGCATCGTCACCGAGTGGATGGACCGTCTGAGCGAGATCTCCCTCGAACTCCTGCGTGCCCTGGCACTGTCGCTCGGCGCGCCCGAGGACACCTTCGACGAAGCCTTCGCCTCCCGGGCCTTCCCGGTCCTCAAGATCGTCCGCTACCCCGGGGAGTCGGACCCGGATCCCAAGCAGGGTGTCGGCTCACACCGCGACGGCGGCGTGCTGACCTTGCTGCTCGTGGAGCCGGGTAAGGGTGGCCTCCAGGTGGAGCACGACGGCGCGTGGATCGACGCGCCGCAGGTGCCGGGGAGCTTCGTGGTCAACATCGGCGAAATGCTCGAACTCGCCACCAATGGCTACCTCAAGGCCACGCTGCACCGGGTCATCTCGCCGCTGCGCGGGACGGACCGCATCTCGGTGCCGTTCTTCTACAACCCGGCCCTCGACGCGCGGATGCCGCAGCTCGCCGTCAGCCCCGAGTTCCAGGAGAAGGCCCGCGGCCTCTCAGTGGACCCCAACGACAGCCCGATCCTCGAGACCTACGGCGACAACGCCCTGCGGTACCGCGTGCGGGCGCACCCGAACGTCGTCGCCGCCCAGCACCCGGACCTCGTCAAGGGCTGAAGGCGAACCGGCTGAGACGCGCCGGCTGATGTGCGCCTGAGCGGCGCGGCCCCCTGGGGTGCCGCGCCGCTCAGGCCTTTAATGGACCCATGAGGCATTCCTGGGAGATCGTGACCCGCGTCCAGTCGGAGGGCGACGCCCATCCCCAGGAGGACGGCTGCGGTTTCGCCGGGCCGGACGCCTGGATCATCGACGGCGCCACCACGTTGCTGGAACCTCTCGGTCTGCCGGCCGCCACCGATCCGCAATGGCTCACGCATGCCCTGACCACGGCGCTCGCCCGGGTCGGGACGGGGGAGATGTCCGGCTCGCTGAGCGCCCGGGACCGTCTCGCCGCGGCACTCCGGAGGATCGACGCCGTCGCGCAGCCCCTCGTCGGCGGGGAGCGGCTGCGCTTCCCGAGCGCGGCCGTCTCGCTCGCTCATCTGGACGACGACGGCGTGCAGATCGCGTCGCTGGCTGATTGCCGCGTCCTGGTCCAGGCTCCGGAGGGCGGCGTGACCGTGGTGCTCGCCGAGCAGGCGGACCGCCGGGTCGACGCGGCGCTCGCCACGCAGGACCCGGACCCGGAGGAGCGCCGTCGCCTGCTGCGCCGTGACCGGGAACTGCGCAACACGGACGGCAACCTCTGGGTGGCGCGGCGCGAGCCCGAGGCCGCGCAGCACGCCGAACTCGTGCGGCTGCCCCGTCCGGCGCTCGTCGCGCTCGTCAGCGACGGGGCCTGGCGCGCCGTCGACCTGGCACTCGTAGACTCCGCGGAGGAGTTCCTGCGCCGTGTCGGCACGCCCGTCGGGGCGCTGGAGCTCCTGACCGAACTGCGGCGCGAACAGGCCCGGAACGGTGAGGTGGCGGACGACGCCACGGTCCTCGTCCTCCGTCCGGCCGCCCTGGACTGAACTCCGCCCTCTCGTCGCCGCGAGGGAACACGTCGTGCCCTCATCCGCACGTTTTCGGGGCGCCATCTGTTCCTTCGCGGGGGTGAGGGCCCGGCGTAGACTGCCAGCATGGACGCTGACGTCATCGTGGTGGGCCACGGATTGTCCGGACTGGTTGCGGCGCGTGAACTCGCGCGGGCCGGGAAGCGTGTGATCATCCTGGATCAGCAAGGGCCGCAGGACCTCGGGGGACAGGCCTGGTGGTCCTTCGGCGGACTCTTCCTGGTGGACAGCCCCGAGCAGCGCAGGCTCCGCGTCAAGGACTCCTTCGATCTCGCCTGGGCGGACTGGCAGGGGAGTGCCGCCTGGGACCGGACGGACGGTCCCGGCGACCAGGATGCCTGGGCCCAGCGCTGGGGCCGCGCATACGTCGAATTCGCCACGGGCGAGAAGAGAGCGTGGCTCCGGGAGGCCGGCATCGAGCTGACCCCCGTCGTGGGCTGGGCCGAGCGGGGCGACGGCCGTGTGGGCGGCCACGGGAACTCCGTGCCACGCTTCCACATCGCCTGGGGCACGGGGACCGGCGTCGTGTCGCCGTTCGTGGCGGCAGCCCACGCCGCCATCGAGGACGGCACCACGACACTGCTGCACCGTCACAAGGTGCGCGGGCTGCTCGTGGAGGGCGGCGCCGTCGTCGGGGTGCAGGGGGATCTCCTGGCCGACGACGCCGGGCCGCGCGGGGCGGCCAGCCCGGACGGGACGGTGGGGACCTTCGAGCTGAGGGCGCAGGCGGTCGTGCTCGCGAGCGGGGGGATCGGCGGGAATCACCGGCTGGTGCGCCAGTTCTGGCCCGCACGGCTGGGCACTCCGCCCCGCGAGATGATCACAGGCGTCCCCGCGTATGTGGACGGCAGCATGTACGCACCGGCCGAGGCCGCCGGGGCCCGTCTCGTGAACCGGGATCGGATGTGGCATTACACGGAGGGCATCCGGAACTGGGACCCGGTGTGGCCCGCTCACGGCATCCGGATCCTGCCCGGGCCGTCACCGCTCTGGCTCGACGCGCTCGGACGCCGCCTCCCGGCGCCGGGCCTCCCCGGGCATGACACGCTCGGCACGCTCCGCCTGTTGCGGAACACCCCGGAACTCGCGGAGCACGACCACTCCTGGTTCATCGTCAGCCGGAGCATCCTGGCGAAGGAATTCGCGCTGTCCGGCTCGGAGCAGAACCCGGACATCACCCATCGGGACCGCAAGCTGCTGCTCAGGACCCGGCTGGGCGGCGGGATTCCCGGACCGGTGCAGGCGTTCCTCGACCACGGGCCGGATTTCGTCTCCGCGGACTCGCTGGCGGCGCTCGCGCGGGGCATGAACCGGATCGCCCCCGAGGCGCCCGTCCGCGAGGACGTGCTCCTGGCCGTCATCCGGCAGCGCGACGCGGAGTTCCGCAACCCGTTCTCCAAGGACGCCCAGGCCCAGAGCGTCCACAATGCGCGACGGTACCTGGGGGACCGGTTGGTCCGGGTGGCCAAGCCGCACCTCTTCCTCGATGAGGCGGGTCATCCGCGGGACGGCCTGGTGGCGGTGAAACTGCACCTTCTGACCCGGAAGAGCCTGGGCGGCCTGCAGACGGACCTCGCCTCCCGCGTGCTCGGCGAGGACGGGCATCCCGTGCCCAGCCTGTACGCCGTGGGGGAGGCCGCCGGATTCGGCGGTGGGGGCGCTCATGGGTACAACGCTCTCGAGGGGACCTTCCTGGGCGGCTGCATCTTCACGGGCCTGAAGGCCGGACGGGACCTCGCCGGAAGGCTGTGACACACGGCGCTGCGGCGGCGTTTTCAGCTTCTTCTCGTCATCTCTTGCGCCTGAGACCTGCGTCACATACGATCAGTTAATCGATTAAGGACTTAATCGATTAACAACGTTTTGAGAGCGCAGGCTGCGTCCCCGGCAGCCCTGGACTCACGAGGAGCCCCATGACACTCGCAGCCCAGCGGAAGGGTCCGCCGCCGTCGTCGACCCCGGACCGCGGCGGGAAGAAGCCGTTCCGCGTCCGCCTCCGGCAGGACCGGCAGATGCTGCTGATGATGGTGCCCGGCATCGTCTTCCTGCTGCTGTTCTTCTACATCCCGATCTTCGGCAACGTGATCGCCTTCCAGGACTACCAGCCGTATCTCGGCATCCCGGACAGCGAGTGGGTCGGCTGGCAGAACTTCGTGGATCTGTTCCACAACCCGGACTTCCTGCACGCCCTCTGGAACACGCTCTACCTCGCCGCCTGGCAACTGGTGTTCCTCTTCCCGGTGCCGCTGGTGCTCGCGCTGATCGTGGACTCGCTCATGAGCATGAGGGTCCGCCGCATCTTCCAGAGCATCGCGTACCTGCCGCACTTCCTGTCCTGGGTTCTGGTGATCGCGCTGTTCCAGCAGATGCTGGGTGGCGCGGGCTTCGTGAACAACACGCTGCGCCAGTTCGGCATGGATCCCATCCCGTTCATGACCAATCCGGACACGTTCCCCGTGCTGGTGGTCGCCCAGATGATCTGGAAGGACGCCGGCTGGGCCATGATCATCTTCCTGGCGGCACTCGCGAGCATCGACGTCTCCCTCTACGAGGCGGCCGCCGCGGACGGCGCCGGACGCTGGCGCCGGATGTGGCACATCACGCTGCCGGGCCTCCGCCCCGTGATCGTCCTGCTGCTCATCCTGCGGATCGGTGACATCCTCTCGGTCGGCTTCGAGCAGTTCATCCTCCAGCGCGACGCCGTGGGCGCCGGCGCCGCCGAAGTGCTGGACACCTTCACCTACTACACCGGCGTGGTGGGCGGCGGCTGGAGCTCCGGCGCCGCCGCGGGCCTCGCCAAGGGGCTGGTCAGCCTCCTGCTCATCTGGGGCGCCAACTCCCTGGCCCATAAGTTCGGCGAGGACGGGATCTTCGCCAGGAAGGTCGGCTGATGACCACGCTCACCTCGCAGAACACCGAGACGCAGGACGACGCCGGGACGCGCGGCAGCCTCGCGGTGCGCCGGGCAGCCCGCTCACGGGCCGCCGCGGAACGCGACACCCGCCGCCCCGCCTGGAAGGAACGCCCCTCGGCGCTCTACCAGATTGTCAAGGCCGTCATCCTGGTGCTCTTCAGCGCCTCGATCCTGATCCCCATCCTGCTGGTCGTGTCCACGTCCCTGGCCGATGACCAGCAACTGGCCCAGGCCGGAGGGTTCGTCCTCTGGCCGGAACGCCCCACCATCAAGGCCTACGAGACGATCTTCGCCGGACCCATGGTGATCGGCTCACTCGGAGTCAGCGCGTTCATCACGATCGTGGGCACGGCGCTGGCGCTCTTCGTGACCATCACCATGGCCTACGCCACGAGCCGTTCCGTCTTGTTCGGCCGCCCGGTGATCCTGGGCGTGCTGTTCACCCTGCTCTTCGCTCCGGGCCTGATCCCGAGCTTCCTCATGATCCGGCAGCTCGGACTGCTGGACTCGCTGTGGTCGCTGATCCTGCCCGGCATCTTCGGCGCCTTCAACTTCGTGGTGATGCGCTCCTTCTTCATGAACATCCCCGCGGAACTCATCGAAAGCGCGCGGATCGACGGCGCGAGCGACTGGCAGATCCTGTGGCGCATCGTGCTGCCGCTGTCGAAGGCCGTGATCGCCGTCGTCGGGCTCTTCTATGCGGTGGCGTTCTGGAACTCCTTCTTCAACGCCCTGCTCTACATCAACGACCACGCCAAGTGGCCCATCCAGCTCCTGCTCCGCAACTTCGTGGTCCAGGGCTCCGGGGCCGCGGACGGGCTGGGGGTCTCCTCCGTCCCGCCGAGCCAGTCGATCCAGATGGCCGTGGTGGTCGTGGCGCTCGTGCCCATCCTCATGGTCTACCCCTTCCTCCAGAAGCACTTCACCAAGGGCGTCCTCACGGGCGCGGTGAAGGGCTGACCGACCTCCCTCTCCAGCTCACCTGTCAATGAAAGGCACTCCTATGAGCACTCTCGCATCCCACGGCGTCAGCCGCCGTGGCTTCCTGGGCCTGGCGGGCCTGGCCGTCGCCACCGTGGGCCTCTCGGCCTGTGGCGGCGGCAGCTCCAGCGGAAGCGGCGGCGCGGCCGCCTCCGCCGGGGTCAAGCTCCCCACCTACAAGGAATTCACCGGCGTCACCCCCGACCTGGCCGGAGACGCCAAGGGCTTGCAGGCGGCGTTCTTCAAGCTGCCCAAGTCTGTGGTGTCCGTGAAGGACAAGCCGCTCAAGGGCAAGGTCACGGGCCTCACAGAGACCTTCGAGACCATGAGCCCCGGCATGAAGGACAACGCCTTCTGGCAGCGGCTCAACCAGGCGCTGGGCGGCGAGCTGGAACTGCAGATCGCCGAGGACATCGGTGACGGGTACCCGGCGAAGTTCGCCACGGTGCTCGCCAGCGACGATCTGCCGGACATGATGTGGGTCCCGCCGAACCAGGGCATCCCGAACGTCGGCCCCATGCTGGAGGCGAAGTTCCAGGACCTCACCAAGTACCTCTCCGGCGACGCCGTCCTCGAGTACCCCAATCTCGCGGCCCTCAAGCCGGACTCCTGGAAGACCGCCGTCGTCAACGGCAAGATCTGGGGCGCTCCCATCCCGAGCACGCCCTTCGGCCAGATCATGTCCGGCCGCCGTGACGTCTGGAGCAAGGTCGGCGGCCTGAACGCCGCATCGGCGGACGAGTTCCTGGAGAAGGCCAAGGAGCTGACCCGTCCGGGCGAGAAGAAGTACGCCCTCGAGCCCGCCTACGTGAACGTGCTCCACATGGTCACCGAGTGGTACGGCGCCCCGAACAGCTGGGCGGTGAACAAGGACCGCACCCTGACCCACCTCTATGAGACGGACGAATATCAGGCCGGCGTCGAGTTCGTGGCGAAGATGTTCGCAGCCGGGGTCTTCTACCCGGACGTCAACGTCCCGGACATCCGCAACCGCGTCGCCAACGGCAGCGTCGCCGCGCAAGTCCTGGTGGGGCCACACGATCTCAAGGCCTACCGCGCGTTCAACAAGGATCAGACGTTCGACATCCTGGTGCCGTTCAGCGCGGACGGCAAGGTCAAGCCGACGTACGACATGGGCTACGGCACCGTGGGCTTCACGCCGTTCAAGAAGGCCGACGAGGGCAAGATCCGCGAGCTGCTCTCCCTCATCAACTACCTGTCCGCGCCGTTCGGCACGGCCGAGTACATGCAGAAGAACTTCGGCACCGAGGGCCAGGACTTCACGGTCGACGGCGAGGGCAACCCCGTCTTCACGTCGTCCGGCAGCACGAACATCCCGGGCCTCGCCTCGGCGCTGAACATCATGTCCAGCCCGGAGAACGTGGTCTTCAACCCCGGCTTCGATGACGACACCAAGTACATCTATGAGCAGGAGAAGAAGCTCCTGGAGCTGGCCTGGCGCAACCCGACCAACGGGACCTACTCGGACACCAACTCCAAGGTGGGCGCGAAGATCACCAAGCAGTTCCGGGACAAGGTGGTGGACATCATCACCGGCCGCGCCAAGGTGGGCGATCTGCAGGACGCGGTGAAGCGCTGGAAGAACGACGGCGGCGACAAGATCCGGGACGAGTACCAGTCCCAGCTCCCCTCCGACGTGCCGGTCTTCCGGCGCTAGGCATGGCGTGACACCCGGGCGGTGGGCCCTGTGGCTAGAGTTGCCGCAGGTCCACCGCACGGGCTGGGCGAGTCGGTTCCGGGACATCCGGGGGAAGAGGTCAGATCATGAGCGAACGCACAGCGGCAGGAACGGACACCTCCTCGGGAACCGGGAACGCTCCGCAGACGGCGGTCCGCCCCACCATCCGCATGGTGGCCGATCTGGCCGGTGTCTCCACGGCGACCGTCTCCTACGTCCTCTCCGGCAGGGGTTCCGGCTCCAAGGGTCCGGGTGTGAAGGAGGAGACCACCCGACGGGTGCGGGATGCGGCCGAGGAACTCGGATACCGTCCCAATCAGGCGGCCCGGGCGGTGCGGACCGGCAAGACGCAGACGGTGCTGCTCTCCATGACGATGCTCCAGGACCCCTGGTCGCTGGAAGTCGTCGAGGCGGTCAGCACCCAGGCCCGCAGCCACGGTCTCATCCCGCTCATCATGGCGGACGATGACTGGAACGTCGCGCTGGAACGCACCCAGGCGGACGCGGTGTTCATCGACGCCGTGAAGCCGGCGCAGCGCAGCGCCCTGGCCGGTCTGGCGAGCCGCGGGCTGAAACTCGTGGTCTTCGACAGCACCGTGGAACCGGACGGGTTCGACGTGGTCCGCTCGGACGATCTGCGGGGCTGTCGGGAACTGGTGGATCACCTGCTGGACGGCTGGGACGACGTCGCGTGCCTCGGCCCCGGCGCCTCGCGGACGGACCGCGGCCGTCCCGCCGCGTTCCACTCGGCGCTCGCGGACCGCGGCAGGACCGCGCCGGAGAACCGGATGGCGGACATCGACGGCTCCCCGGAGTCGGCGTACGCCGGAGCCCTGAAGCTCCTGACCCCGGAGGACCGGCCCCGCGCCGTCTACGCCACCAGTGACTACATCGCCATCAGCGCCGTCCACGCGGCCCAGAGCCTGGGACTCGTGGTCGGCAAGGACATCGCCATCGCCGGGGTGGGCAACACCCTGGCCGGCGAACGGCTCAGCCCGGCCCTCACCAGCGTGGGGCCCCGGAATCTGCTGGGCCGCGTGGCCGAACTCATGGTGCAGCTCGCCACGGATCAGCGCCCCGTGGGGGAGCTGCACGACTTCCCCTGGGAAGTCTGGGAACGCGCATCAACAGGAAAGCCGGTCTGAACGGACCGGCGACATCACCCGCCGCCTCATCAGGAGGGCGGGACAACAGCAAAGGAACTACCCTCATGGATCTCTCCGTAGCCGTCGTCGGCTTCGGTCTGCGCTCCGGCCTGTGGCGTCACGCCCACAAGCCCGGCGAAGGATCGCGCGTCACCATCGTCTGCGACACGAGCGAACGTGGCCGGGCGGACGCCGCCAGGGCGCTCCCCGACGTGACGGTGACCGGTGACCTCCAGGACGTGCTGGACTCCGGCGTCGACGCCGTCCTGGTCCTCACCCCGGACAGCCAGCATGCCGCCGTCGCGGTCCAGACGCTGAAGGCCGGCATCGCGACGTTCTGCGAGAAGCCGCTGGACATCTCGCTGGAGGCGGCCGACTCGATCCTCACGACGGCGCGCGAGACCGGCACCCGGCTGTATGTCGGCCACAACATGCGGCACATGCCGGTGGTCACGCAGATGCGGGACCTCATCAAGCAAGGTCTGATCGGCGAGGTCAAGGCCGTGTGGTGTCGGCACTTCGTGGGCAACGGCGGCGATTACTACTTCAAGGACTGGCATGCCCAGCGCCGGAACGTGAACACGCTTCTGCTGCAGAAGGGCGCGCATGATCTTGACGTGATCCACTGGCTCGCCGGCGGGTACACGGCGCGGGTGTCGGCGATCGGCAAGCTCGCGGTCTACGGCGAGGTCACCAGCAGGCGGGACAACTCGGACCGTCGCATGGGGGACTGGTTCTCGGTGGACAACTGGCCGCCCGCGGCGCAGACGGACCTCGCCGAGGAGATCGACGTCGAGGACATCTCCATGATGAACATGGTGCTCGATAACGGCGTGCTGGCCTCCTACGAGCAGTGCCACTTCACGCCGGACTACTGGCGCAGTTACACCGTGATCGGCACGGAGGGGCGCCTGGAGAACTTCGGCGACGGGCCGGGGGAGACCATCAAGGTCTGGAACACGCGGTCCAGCTACGGATTCGCGGAGCCGGACCTCGAAGTCGAGATCCTCGACGGCGACGGCGGACACGGCGGTGCGGATCCGCTCCTGATCGGGGAGTTCCTGCGTTTCGTGCGCGACGGCGGTCAGACCCAGACCTCCCCGGTGGCGGCGCGTCAGGCGGTGGCGGCGGGAATCCTCGCGGCCGAATCGCTGCGCGGTGACGGTTCCGCGTTGCCGGTCCCGCCGCTCGACCCGGAACTGGTGGAGTACTTCGAACGGGGTCAGACGGCCTGACGCTTCCTTCTGGAGGCTTGTGTGCTCAGTTGTTGCGGATGTTCTCGTGGAACACCCGCAACAACTGAGCACGCAAGCTCTCGAGGGTGGGCGGCGCCGGGCAGGGCCGACCGGCTCTGGCGGCTCGTTCGCAGACCCGCTCTCAGCCGACCAGCGCCCCCATGACCTCACGGAACGCCTCGGCGACGCGCCGGACGCTGCGGCGTTCCAGCGCCTCGGGCCGGGCGAGGAGGTCGATGCACCGCCGGGTGTCGAGGCCCTGCAGCGGCCGCAGCACGATGCCCTCCGGCAGCGACTGTCCCAGCGCCGCGCGCGAGGTGTACCGGGGGAGCAGGCCCAGCACGCCGCCGTCGGCGACCAGGGCCGCGACGGTCGAATAGTCGTTGATGCGGTGCACGATCTCCAGGGGTTTGCTGGCCAGCGCCGCCACGGCGGTGAGGACGTCGTCCGGGGAGTAGCCCGGCCGACTCGTGACCCACGGTTCCCCCGCCACGTCGGCCGCGGTGAGCTCCTCGTGGTCCGCGAGCGGGTGACCTGCCGGCAGCGCGACATCCAGAGGCTCGCGCGTCAGCTCGATCACCGCGACCCGGTCCCGCGGCCACGGCGGACTGTGCTCCATGCGGTGGGCCAGGACCAGGTCGTGCCGGGCGGTCAGTGCGGGGAAGTCCTGTTGCGCGACGTCCTCGTCGGTGAACCGGACGCGCGGCTGGCCCTCGCCGGACAGGGCCCGCGCCAGCGGTGCGAACAGCGCCTGGCCCGCGGAGTGGAATCCGCTCACGGTCACGGACGCGTCGGGCGCCTCCTGGAACGCGTCGATCGCCGCGCGCGCCTGAGCCATCGCCGCGACGACGGAGGCCCCCGCACCTGCGAGCACCTCGCCGGCCTCGGTGAGGACCAGCGTGCGCCCGTCCTTGCGCGTCAGCGGCACCTTCACGCTGCGCTGCAGGAGCATGAGCTGCTGCGACACGGCCGACGGTGTGACCATCAGGGTCTCCGCGACCGCCTTGACGCTGCCGAGTTCGCCGAGTTCCCGCAGGATCTGGAGCTGACGGATATCCATGAGCACATCCTAAATCGTTCGGTGTGACGATGAAGGGACGCTGAAGTGTGGTTGTTTCGGGGGTGGCCGGATCCGGCTGAGTCCGTGGGGCTGTCCGGCCGATTGCTCGTTCGTCCGACCGAGTCCGCTATCCGAGGCGTGAGTCCGCTGGATGATGTAGCGAATTCACGCCTCGGATAGCGGACTCACTAACTTACGGGGCGGGGCCGGCGGTATTTCGGGGCCGAACTCGCTATCACGAGTCTGAGATCGCGACTGTCGGTAGCGAGGTCGGACCCTGGATAGCGAGGTCGGCGGGATACGTGCACCCGATAGCGAGGTCGGCGCAGGAGGGACCCCAGGCAGTCCGAGGCTTGGCCGATGTCGACCTCGCTATTCCGGGTCTGAGATCGCGACTGTCGGTAGCGAGGTCGGACCCTGGCCAGCGAGTTCACCGGAACGGCTGCGCCCGGTAGCGAGGTCGGCGGGACGGCGCAGCCCGCCCCACCCGTCCCGCCTAACGCCTAACCCCGCCCAACCTCACAGCCCGTTCCGGACCACGACCCCCTGGGCCACCACGGTGTTGACCTTCTCCAGGGCCGTGCCGTCGCTGAGCGGGTCGGCATCCACGACGACCGCGTCAGCGAAGCCGCCCACGGTGAACCTCCCGGCCTTGCCCTCCAGGCCCAGGAGGCGAGCGGAGTAGGTGGTTGCGGCACGGAGGGATTCGAGCGTGGACAGTCCCGCCTCGTGAAGGCGCCGCACTTCGGTGCCCAGTGGAGTCACGTCGGTGCCGAAAGAGTCGGTGCCGGCCACGATCGTGACACCCGCCTCGTGGGCCGCGCGGACGGCGGCCTGGTGGATCGGCGTGTACTCCTTGCCGCGGGCGGCCAGGATCGGGTTCGGGTCGGTCGCCATGCTGTCCACGGCCTGGAGGGTGGGCGTGAAGTACGTGCCGCGGCGCACCATCTCCGCGATGGTGGCCTCCGTCAGGTACACGCCGTGCTCGATGCTCTTCACGCCGCCCCGCACGGCGCCGTCGATGCCCTCGGCGCTGTAGGCGTGGCACAGCACCCCGGCGCCGCGGGCGGCCTTGACGATCGCGGCGATCTGCTCGCGCCCGTACACGAGCTCCCGGGGATCCTGCTCGGGGATGCCCGCCCGGGGATTGGCGCGGGTCTTGATCACCCGGGCGCCGCGGGCCAGGTTGACCCTCGTGAAGTAGGCCAGATCCTGCACGTCCCGGATGCCGTTCTTCAGCCCGGCCAGCGGTGCCAGATCCGGGTCGGCCAGGATGGAATCGCCCTGGTCCGGGGAGACGAACAGGCCGGCGGCGAGCATGCGCGGGGACAGGCCCGGCGCCCATTCGGGCAGCGCAGCGAGTGCCACGTCCTGGTAGAAGCTGCTGCTGCCGCTCCGGACACTCGTGGTGCCGTTCCGCAGGTGGAGCCGGACGTCCTCCAGGCCGTTGGCGTGGACGTGCGCGTCGACCAGTCCGGGGGCCACCCAGCGCCCGTGAGCCTGGAGGCGCTGAGCGCGGCGGGCGACGGCGGCCACGGCTCGCCGAGTGGTATCCCGATTTCCGACGGCGGCGACCTTGCCGCCGTCGAGCACCAGGACGCCGTCCTCGATCGCGCCACCGGTGAGCGGATCGATGACGGTGCCGCCCTCGATGATCACGGCGCCCGGCATCGCGGGGCGTCCCCGGTGCACCGGAGCGGCGGGGCGGTCGGAAGCCTGGGCCGCGGGGGCTGCCGCCAGCTGTGCGGCGATGCCCGCTGCGGTGATGCCCGCGAGGGCCGCGGCCCCGGCGAGGACGCCGCGCCGGGGGAGGTTGCTGGGTGGCTGGACGACGCTGTCGTGATCATGGGTGCACATGGGGGTCTCCTCGGGGAAAGGGCGTGAGTGTGGCGCTGCTCACGAAGTTTGGAATACCAAAGTTACGTCATGGTGAAGAGTTCCCGCCAGCCCCCGACGAAACAGTTAAGTAGATCCTTAACTCAGGAATGAGATACTTGAGCTTGTTCTAAGCCTTTCGACGGCTTGTAATGGGACTCATGAAGGCTCTGTACAAGTCCGCGGCACAGCCCGGCTTCGAACTCGTGGACCGCCCCGAACCCGGCACCGGCGCCGGCGACGTGAAGATCCGCGTGCACACCACCGGCATCTGCGGCACCGACCTGCACATCCAGTCCTGGGACGCCTGGGCCGCGAGCACCATCAACGCACCGCTCATCGCGGGCCACGAGTTCTACGGCGAGGTCGTGGAGATCGGGGAGGACGTCCGGGATGTCAAGGTGGGGGACCGCGTCTCCGGCGAGGGCCACGTGGTCTGCGGCATCTGCCGGAACTGCCGCGCCGGCCGTCGCCAGATGTGCATCCGCACCTCAAGCGTGGGCGTGCAGCGGGACGGCGCCTTCGCCGAGTATGTCGTCATCCCGGAGGAGAACGTCTGGGTCCACCACGACCCCAGCGTCACCCCCGAACTCGGTGCCATCTTCGACCCCTTCGGCAACGCCGTCCACACCGCCCTGAGCTTCCCGCTGGTCGGCGAAGACGTGCTCATCACCGGCGCCGGCCCCATCGGCCTCATGGCCATCGCGGTCGCCCGGCACGCCGGAGCCCGCAAGATCGCCATCACCGACGTCTCGCCGAGCCGCCTCGAACTGGCCCGCTCCCTGGGCGTCGACCTCGCCGTCGACGTCTCCACCACTCGCATCAGCGACGCGCAGCGGGAACTCGGCATGCGCGAGGGCTTCGACATCGGCCTCGAGATGTCGGGACACCCGACGGCGTTGCCGGAAATGATCGAGAACATGAACCACGGCGGCCGGATCGCCATGCTCGGCCTGCCCAGCCAGTCGATCGACATCGACTGGGGCAAGGTCGTCACCCACATGCTGACCCTCAAGGGCATCTACGGACGCGAGATGTTCGAGACCTGGTACGCCATGAGCGCCATGCTCTCCTCCAACCCGGTGCTGCACCGGAACATCTCCGCCGTCATCACCGACGTCCTGCCCGCCACCGAGTGGGAGAAGGGCTTCGAGGCGGCGCGCGGCGGGCACGGCGGCAAGGTCGTGCTCGACTGGCGCGCCCTCTAACGGCCTCGCGCTGACCGACGACGACGGCGCGCGGCGGCTTCCGCGCGTCGTCGTCCTCCGCGGATCAGGCCTTCCCGCACGCACCTCACCCTCGTAAGCTCGCAAGGGGCGCCCACCCCGCGGGCACCGCCGAAAGGACCATCATGTACGGCCTCATCAAGGACCAGCTCGCCACGGAGCTCGACGACCTCCGCGCCGCCGGCCTCTTCAAGGAAGAGCGCAACATCACCTCGGCGCAGTCCAACCGGATCACCGCCGGCCCGCTCGGCCAGCCCACCCGCGAGGTGCTCAACTTCTGCGCGAACAACTACCTGGGCCTCGCGGATCACCCGGAGATCATCGCGGCGGCCAAGGACGCCATGGACAGTCACGGCTTCGGCATGGCGAGTGTCCGCTTCATCTGCGGCACCCAGGATCTCCACCTGGAACTCGAGCGCCAGGTCTCCCGGTTCCTCGGCACCGAGGACACGATCCTGTTCTCGAGCTGCTTCGACGCCAACGGCGGCGTGTTCGAATCCCTCTTCGGCCCGGAGGACGCCATCGTCTCCGACGCCCTGAACCACGCCTCGATCATCGACGGCATCCGCCTCTCCAAGGCCCGCCGCTTCCGCTACGCCAACCAGGACATGGCGGACCTGGAGGCCAAGCTCCGCGAGGCGACGTCGGACGCGCCCGGTCAGCCGGCCGCGCGCCGCGTGGTGGTCGTGACGGACGGTGTCTTCTCGATGGACGGCTACCTCGCCCCGCTCCGCGAGATCTGCGATCTGGCGGACAAGTACGGCGCGCTGGTCATGGTGGACGATTCGCACGCCGTCGGATTCATGGGTTCGACGGGCGCCGGCACCCCCGAGCACGCCGGCGTCAGCGACCGCGTGGACATCTACACCGGCACCTTCGGCAAGGCGCTCGGCGGCGCGTCGGGTGGCTACGTCTCCGGCCGCTCCGAGATCGTCGCGATGCTGCGCCAGAAGGCCCGCCCGTACCTGTTCTCCAACTCGCTCGCCCCCGCCATCGTCGCCGCGACGCTCAAGGCGCTGGAACTCGTGCGGGATTCCGGGGAGCTCCGCGAGAAGCTCTTCGAGAACGCCGCCCTGTTCCGCCGTCGTATGCAGGAGGAGGGCTTCGAGCTGCTCGACGGCGAGCACGCGATCATCCCCGTCATGTTCCACGACGCCGTCCTCGCCGCGAAGGTCGCCTCGGCGATGCTGGAGCACGGCGTGTTCGTGACCGCGTTCAGCTTCCCCGTGGTGCCCCGCGGCGCGGCCCGCATCCGCGTGCAGCTCTCCGCACGGCACAGTGCCGAAGACGTCGAAGCGTGTGTTCAGGCGTTCGTGGCGGCACGGGCCGAGGCTTCCTGACCCGCGCCTCTTCCATCGACTGTCCCCAATGGCTCCCCAGCCTCGTCCCTCGGCCGGGGAGCCGTTGGGGACAGTCGATCGTTAAAGGGGCTGGGACTGGTCCGGGATACCGGACACGGGTGAGGGCGAGTCCGGGACGGGGCGGGCGCGTCCCGGAAGAATGGGAACCATGAGCCTCCTGATCACCAACATCGCCGAACTCATGACCCAGGATGGCGAGCACCGGGTCCTCAAGGACGCGGCCGTCGTCGTCGAGGGTGAGCGCATCGCCTGGATCGGCCAGGCCGCCGACGCCCCGGCCACGGACGAGGTGTACGACGCCGAGGGCCGCGCGCTGCTGCCGGGCTGGGTGGATTCGCACACGCACCTCGTGTTCGCCGGGGACCGCACCGCCGAGTTCGAGGCGCGCATGGCGGGAGAGAGCTACAGCGCGGGCGGCATCGGCGTCACCATGAACGCCACGCGAGC
Source organism: Arthrobacter woluwensis (assembly GCF_030816155.1). Taxonomy (NCBI): domain Bacteria; kingdom Bacillati; phylum Actinomycetota; class Actinomycetes; order Micrococcales; family Micrococcaceae; genus Arthrobacter; species Arthrobacter woluwensis. The sequence continues at coordinate 909,017 of NZ_JAUSXR010000001.1, forward strand.
CGCCTCCGATGAGGAACTTCTCGAACTCGCCCGGGCGCGCCGTGCCGAGGCCCTGCGCGGCGGCACCACGTATCTCGAGGCCAAGACCGGGTATGGGCTGAGCACCGAGCACGAGGAGGCGCTGGCCCGCGTGACCGCGCAGGTGGCCGATGAAGTCACGTTCCTCGGAGCGCATCTCGTCCCGAAGGGCGCCGAGCCGGACGCCTATGTGGAGGAAGTGGTCGGGCCGATGCTCACCGCCGTCGCGCCGCACGCCCGCTGGGCCGATGTGTTCTGTGAGCGCGGGGCGTTCGACGAGGCCCAGTCCCGTCGTGTGCTCGAGGCCTGCGCCGCCGCCGGCCTGGGACTGCGCGTGCACGGCAACCAGCTCGGCCTGGGCGCCGGCGTGCGCCTCGCCGTCGAGCTCGGCGCCGCGAGCGTCGACCATGTGAACTACCTCGAAGACTCTGACGTCGCGGCACTTGCGGACAGCTGGGCGGCCTACGACGGCGGTCGCGGCCCCCGTGGGACGGTCGCCACGTGCCTGCCCGCCTGCGATCTGTCGACGCGGGAGCCCCTCGCCCCGGGCCGCCGGCTGCTGGACGCGGGCGTCCAGGTGGCGATCGCCTCGAACCTGAATCCCGGCACGAGCTACACGAGCGCCATGAACTATTGCGTGACCACCGCGGTGCTGCAGATGGGTCTCAGCGTCCACGAAGCCGTGCGCGCCGCGACGTTCGGTGGCGCCCTGGCCCTGCGCCGCGAGGTGGGCGAGGACGTCGACGGGCGTCGTGCGGTCGGGTCGATCGCCGTCGGGCACCGCGCCGATCTGCACCTCCTGAACGCTCCGAGCGCGACGCACCTGGCCTACCGTCCGGGCATGCCGCTCACCCACGCCGTCTGGCAGGCGGGCGTTCGGGTCGTCTGAGCCCGCATCGCCTCCGCGAGAGAACAGGTGACGCCCCTAAAACCGAGTTTTAGGGGCGTCATCTGTTACTTCGCGTGCAGGGGGCGGAGGCGGCTCAGCAGGTGAAGCGGGCGTCCGCCCAGTCACCCCAGTCGTCGCCGCCGTCGTCTCCGTTGGTCAGGGCCTTCAGCTCGACGCGTGAGGCGCCCGTGACGTCGACCTTGACGGGAACCGCCGCGTCCGGGGCGCTGAGGACCGCGCTGCGGAACTTCTCCGCGCCGTCCACCAGGACCACGAACACGACGGAGCCCTGCAGGCCCTTGCCGAGCTTCTTGTCGTCCACTCCCACGAGGGCGGTGAAGGCCGTGCACTTCTTCTGCACGTCGAGCACCACGGACGAGTCCGCGTGGACGCCGATGCCCTTGGCGTACCGGGTGCCGTCCAGCGTCAGGGCCGGGCCGTCGCCGGGGTTCTCCTCGCCGTTGGCAGTGTCCCGCTCGGCCGGTCCCCAGCCGTTCTCCTCACTGACCCACGGGAGGTCCGAGGCGTAGACGGTGCCGGAGAGCTCGGCAGCGGGGGCGTCGTGCCGCTGATCGGAGCAGCTGAAACGGGCGCCACCCCAGTCCGCGTGGTCATTGCCGTTGCCGTCCGCGGTGGGATCCGCCACGAGTTCGACGTACTGGGCGCCCGTGAGGTCCACATCCAGCTTCGCCGTGGCCGAGTCGGGCCGCATCACCGGACTGACGGCCTTGACCTTGCCGTCCGCCACGACACTGAAGACCACCGAACCGCGGGTCTTCTGCACATCGTCGATCCCTATGTCTGCCGTGAAGCGGGTGCAGTAGCCGCCGAGGAAGTACTTCACCGTGGACGGTGCGTGCGCGCCGAGCCCCTTCGGGTAGACGACGCCGTTGAGCGTGATCGGCGTGCCGTCTCCGGCGCCCTGCTCACCGTTGGACTGATCCTTCTCCACGGGACCCCAGCCATTGCTGGAACTGACCCAGTCATGATCGCTCGCGTACACGTCCTGCTGCGGCGGTTTGGGCAGCGTCTTGACCGCGACGGCGGCGCTCGCCGTCCGTGGCCCCTGCGGATCCGCGGTGGTCCGGTAGGTCCCCTTGACGCCGATCGAATAGCTCCCGTCCGCGCCGGCCGGCGCGGTGACGGCCCAGGTGGTCGTGAACTTCGCGCCGGCGGCGAGGGTGGCCGTCGTCGCAGGGGTCTTCGCCTCGGCGGTCCAGCCCTCGGGGAGCTGGAGGCTGACGGCCACGTCGCTCACGGGAGCGGGTTCGTTGTTCTCCAGCACCGTGGTGAACTCGGTGGCCTTGCCCTGCTGGATCACGTCGGCGCCGAGCGTGCCGGACACCGTGGCGCACGCGGGCACCGCCGAGGCTGGCCCGAGGTCCTCCAGCAGGAAGTCGTCCAGGACGAAGTCCGCGCCGTCCGAGGAACCCGTGCGGCTCAGACCGGTGAAGTACCGACCGCAGTTGCCGGCGGTGAACTCCTGGGCGAAGCGGGTGGTCTTGGTCTGGGCGGGGAGTGGCTTGCTCTCGACCGTGACCGGCGCCTTCGCTTCGTACCCCCAGACCCAGCTGTACTGATCGGCCAGGGAGTTCTGGTAGTCGAAGGACACCCGGTAGCTGTGGCCGGGGGTGAGCTTCACGGTGGAGTCGGAGGTCCGGTAGACCAGGCCGTCATTCTCCTCGTGCGCCACCAGGGAGAAGTTCCCGTTCAGGGTCTTGTCCACGGTGTTCCGGTACCAGCCCTGCTGGGTGAAGGGCGCGTTCCGGATGCTCAGGTGGGTGCGCGGATCGGTCGTGCCGCCGGCGTCGCCCTTCACGAAGGGCCACCAGCCCTGGTCGACGTTCTCGAAGTCTTCCTTGAGCACGGCGGCGGCTTGCGTCGACCCAGTCTGGGCCGGGGCAGTTTTCACCGCCCGGAAGTCGTCCACCCTGACTTTCGCGTCGCCGTCGCCCGCGGAGATCCGGACCGTGGGCCGGCCGCCCTGCGGCAGGTCCACCAGGACGCGGATGCGCTGGAAGAACGTGCCGTTCTTCTCATCGCCCGCCACGTAGTTGCGGGCGGTGGAGCGGTCGAGGGCGTACTCCTGGGGCTTGCCCTGACCTGTGTCGACGGTGAGGCGGGTGTCCCGGGTCTTGCCGGGTTCGATCTCCGCCCAGGCGCTCACGGAATAGGTCCCAGGCTCGAGCTGTCCGAGCTTCTGGGAGACGGAGGAAGCACCGGAGCCGAGCTCGGCGTACCGGCGGCCCTTGGCGTCCCGGACCTGCTGAACGGAACCCTGCGGGTTCCAGGCGGCGAGGCCTGAGCCGTTGAAGCCGGGGTCCTGGAATGGCGTTCCGGAGCCGAACTGCGCCGTGGCGGGCAGCAGCGACGCCTTGCCGCGCGGCACGAGCACGTAGGGCTGCCCGGCTTCGGCGGTGAGGGTGACCTGGCCGTCCACCACGGGCACGGTGGTGACGAGCGTCCGTCCGTTGTCGCCGAGCTTGTAGACGCTCAGCTCGCGGGCGTTCGCGAAGCCCTTGCCGAGCGCCCAGGTGCTGGAGCCGCCCGCGGCGCTGTAGTGGTACAGCTTGTCGGCCTTGCCGTTGTCCTTGGAGGACCAGGGCAGCAGGTAGTCGCGGCCCTTCAGCACGGTGACGCCGTCCGCCGTGATCGTGCGGTCATCGGCCGTGGAGCCGGTGACGGTGACGCCTTCGCTGAGGTCGACGCTCTCGGGGGTCCACCGCATGATCTCGTGGTGCTGCAGGAATTTGGTGGGCAGATTGGATTCCCACACGTTCTTGGTGAACGCGTTGTAGTCGTTCTGGCCGGTCCAGCCCTCGAATTCGACAATGTGGCTGCCGCCGAGACGGACGTCCGGATTCCAGACGTCGGCCTGGCTGTTGTTCACGAAGCGCAGGATCTGGGAGTTGATGCCCTTGTTGTCCGTGCCGCCGTACTTCTCATCGTTGGCCCAGTGGGACCAGGTGTTGTTGCGGTTGAGGGAGTAGGCCCATTCGGACCCCACGCGGAACCCGTTCTTCACGAGTTCGTCCTGGATCTTCTGAGCGACCCAGCCGTAGGAGTAGTAGACGTCCACGTACACGAAGTCGAGGTTCTTGTCCGTGGCGTCGCGGAGCTCCTTGATGCGGGTGGCGAGCTTGCCGGTGTTGATGTCCGCGCGCTGATTGATGCCATAGGACTGGTCGAGCCAGTTCCAGCCCTTGCTCTTGTCGGCATTGAGCAGGTCCTCGCTGAAGGACTTGGCCTCGGGGTAGATCTCGGTGGCGTTGACGTGAACACCGATCCTGGCGTTCCACCGGGCACTTTCCGAGGCGAGGGTGTTGAGGTCTTTCAGCCCGCCGGCCCGCTCGTTGAAGTTGTTCCCGTAGTCCGTGTTGGCGGAGTCGTGGCCCTCGGAGGTGTAGCCCTTCAGCATGGCGACCTGGCCCAGGCCGTCGGTGGCGAGGGAGATGCGCTTGACGTCGTCGAGGGTGCGCAGGAACGGGTGCGTGGCCTGGGAGGCGAAGTTGAAGGGGATGTGCGTGATGACGTTGTCCGCGGTCTGACCGCCCTTGTTCGGGCGGACGGCGATGGAGCGCAGCGCGATCGCGGCGTCCTGCCAGTCGACCTGGCGGTCCGCGTTGGCGTCCGCGGTGATCGCCACCTTGGCCCACGGGAGCTCTTCGGTGGTGCTCGAGCCGACGGCGCGGTAGAGCCATGCGCCGCTCGCGATCGAGGCCTCGCGGCCACCGTCCGGCGCCGCGGTGACCTGGCTGAAGAAGCGGCTGCCGTCGAGGTTGGCGGGCCCGGAGGACGCGTCATAGAGCGAGTTGCTTTCGACGGCGGCGGCCAGTTTCGCCGTTCCCGCGAGAGCGTAGGCGGAGCCCTTGGGCTTGGCGTCGACGGGCGTGGTGGGCGTGACGGGGGTGAAGGTGTCGCCGGTGGCGTTGCGGTTGGTCGAGAGACGTGTGGTGGCGAGCTGCGCCCCGGGTTCCGCCGAGGATACGGTGACGAGCTTGAGACCCGGGATCTCGACGGTGGACACCCTGTTCTCCGCTGTGTCCCGGATGGCCGTGATGCGGAACGTGACAGCGTTGCCCTGGAGGGCAAGAGACGCATCCAGCGCGACGCCGGGCAGCCCCGGCACGGTGAGCGTGTAGGTCATGGTGGTGTCGTCGGTCTTGCGCGAGGTGACCGTGACGCTCTGCTCCGTGCCGTTGATCTTCAGTGTGCTGAGCGGCTGCCGCGTGCCGGCGAGGGTGCCGCCGCCGTCGCGGTCCAGATAGCTGATGACCTGGGGGAACGTGGTGGACACCACCGCCGCCAGCTTCCCGGTGACCAGGACCTCCTGGTCATTGCCTGGGGTGGGCGGCTTGGTCTTGGCGGACGGGGCGACAATCGGCTGCGCGGGGGCGGACGACGGCGCGTCGCCCCAGGCGGGTAGGCTCCCGGCCAGCCCGGTGAGGGGGAGTGCCAGTGCCCCTGCCATACACCAGGCCATGCCCCGCCGCGTGGGTCTGTGAATCCTCAAGGGATGCTCCTCTCTGAGCGAAAAAGTGCGGTAATGGTAACTATTGTTCAATGTGCGGCAGATCACAAGGGGTTTGTGACATGTTCTGATCGATATGCACACGGGATGCTTAACTTCGCGCACCCCTCGGCGGGCCGCTTGCAGAGTGATCATCGGCGTCGCGAAGGACTCCCTCGCCGCCGGGCGCCACTCGCGCCTCTCCTCCGGGGAGGTGAGGGCGTGCGCGTCGAGCACCCTCCCGCCGCGCGGATCCGCGGGATCGGGCCCGAAATTCCGTGACCAGGGGATGAAACGTTATGCGCGTTCTGTGGACGTTTCCGTGTCGATGCAGTAGCGTAAAACTGATTGATTGAACCCCGGTCCACGCATGTTTGATCATGGGTGGGGTGATTACCACTCATGCCGGGGTTCGTCCCGACCGACGATCACCACAGAGACACCACAGAGAAGGAGTCAACGATGACGGAGCCCGTGCTCGGCGCCTACATGGACGAGGAACTCAGCTCGCAGCCCCAGGTCTGGGCGCAGGCGCAGGCGCAGAGCCGGGAGGAAGGACTGCTGCCGGCCAAGGGCCAGAAGATCGCCGTCATCGGCTGCGGCACCTCCTGGTTCATGGCGCAGAGTTACGCCACCGCTCGCGAAGCGGCAGGCCACGGTGTCACGGACGCCTTCGCAGCGTCGGAGGCGTTCCTGAACAGCAACAGCCCGGAGCGCGGCTATGACGCCGTCGTCGCCATCACCCGCTCCGGCACCACCACCGAGGTGCTGGAAGTCCTGGCGCAGCTCAAGGGCAAGGTCCGGACGATCGCGCTCATCGGCGACATCAACTCGCCGATCGTGGACCTCGCCGACGTCGTCATCGGCCTTCCGTACGCGGATGAACAGTCCGTGGTGCAGACCCGCTTCGCCACCACCGCCCTCGTCTACCTGCTGACGAGCCTGGGGGAGAGCTTCGACGTGGCGATCGAGCAGGCGAAGGACGCCGTGGGCGCGCCGGTGTCCCAGGAACTCCTGGACGCCGAGCAGTTCACGTTCCTCGGCCGCGGCTGGACCGTGGGTCTGGCACATGAGGCCGGCCTGAAGATGCGCGAGGCCGTGCAGGGCTGGACCGAGTCCTACCCGGCCATGGAGTACCGCCACGGCCCGATCTCCATCGCGGCTCCGAACCGCGTCACTTGGCTCTTCGGCGAGGAGCCGGAAGGCCTGTCCGCCGACGTCGCCAAGACCGGCGCGCTGTACATCACCTCGGGCCTGCACCCCCTCGCCGATCTGGCCCGGGTGCATCGCGTGACGCTGGAACGCGCCCGCGTCCGCGGCCTGAACCCGGACCTGCCGCGCAACCTCACGCGCTCGGTCATCCTCGACGAGGCCTGAGGCCTGAACCCCACGGCCCGTGCGCCCCGGTGCGCGGGCCGTGGGACGGCGCCCTCCACGGGCCGCCACGCACCATCAGCAGGACAGTACGGTCGGAAGACGGACGGGCAGGAAGCATGGCACTGGGATTCGCGGACGCAGGGGTACTCGCCTTCGACGTGGGCGGCACGGACATGAAGTCCGGGGTCGTCAACGCCGCGGGCTCGGTGCTCGCCCTGCGACGGCACAAGACGCCGCTGGACCCGGACCGTCCGGGGGAGGCGATCCTGGAACGGATCGCCGAACTCTTCGCCGAGTACAGCCGCCAGTACCCGGTCGGGACGTTCGAGGCGGTCGGCATCACGGTGCCCGGACTCGTGGACGAGGCCCACGGGATCGGCATCTACTCGGCCAATCTGGGCTGGCGGAACTTCCCGTTCCGTGAGCGCGCGGAGGAGATGCTCGGCATGCCGGTCGCCTTCGGCCACGATGTCTCCAGCGCGGGTGCGGCCGAGATGGAACTGGGCGCCGCCCGCGAATTCCAGGACGCCATGGTCATGGTGGTCGGGACCGGGATCGCCGCCGCGATCTTCACGGGTGGCCGTGCCGTCTCGGCCGGCGGCTTCGCGGGAGAGATCGGGCACTCCATGGTGCCGGATCCCGAGGGCCAGGGCAGCGTCATCCTGGAATCCGTCGGCAGCGCCGGGGCCATCGCCAAGCGCTACGTCCGCCTCACCGGCACCCCGGTGGACGGGGCCCGCGAAGTCCTGGAACGGGCGCTCACGGGTGAACCTGAAGCCCTCAAGATCTGGAATGAGGCCGTGGAGGCGCTCGCGTTCAGCATCTGCCAATGCGTTTCGATCCTGGGGACGGAGGCCGTCGTGATCGGCGGCGGGCTCTCCGCTGCCGGGGAGGCCCTGCTGGATCCGCTGCGCCACGCCGTGGATCACGCGCTCGACTTCCAGCGCCGCCCGGTCATCCGCGCCGCGTCCCTCGGTCAGGACGCCGGGATGCTCGGCTCGGCGCTGAAAGCACGCGCCCGGCTCCTGGAGGTGCGGCTGCCGTGAGCGACGCATCACTGACGCCGGACGCCCCGGAACCGCAGCCCTCGCCGGGCCGCGTCGTCACCGTCACCCCGAACCCGGCGCTCGACACCAGTTACTTCCTGGAACGCATCGAGCACGGGGCCAGTCACCGTGTGGCGCCTCCCTTGGCCCGTGCGGGAGGCAAGGGGCTCAACGTCTCCCGGGTCGCCCATCAGCAGGGCCGCTCGACGCTGGCCATCGCCCCGGTCGGCGGCGCCACAGGGGAGGTCTTCGCCGCGGAGCTGGAAGCCAGCGGGGTCCCGCACCGGCTGGTCCCGGTCGAGGCCGAGACCCGTCGCAGCATGGCCTTCGTCGAAGAGGCCCTCGGCGACACGACCATCTTCAACGAGAGCGGGCACGCCCTGGCCGCCGCCGACTGGCAGCGGCTCGCGGCCGTCGTCGTCGACTCTCTGCAGGACGCCGCGGTCCTGGTGGGGTCCGGCAGCCTGCCGCCCGGCGCGCCCGGCGACTTCTATCCGGCCCTGGTGACGCTCGCGCACCAGCATGGCGTCCCGGCCATCATCGACACGTCCGGCCCCGGCATCCTGGCCGCTGCGCGTGCCGGCGCCGACGTGCTGAAGCCCAATCACCATGAACTGCTCGAGGCGTTCGATGGCGACGACCTTCCCACCGCGGCGCGGCGGCTCCTGGACCTGGGCGCCCGCACGGTGGTGGTGAGCTCCGGAAGCGAGGGCATGCGGCTCTTCTCCGCGGACCATCCCCGGCATTGCTGGCGGGCCCGGCTCCCCGAACCCCTCCGCGGCAATCCGACCGGCGCGGGCGACGCCGCGGTCTCCGCCCTGGCGACGGCACTCGCCGAAGGCCTGGACGACCCGGAAGATCTGCTGCGGCGCGCCACCTCCTGGTCGGCGGCCGCAGTCCTGATGCCGGGGGCCGGCGAGATCTCGCCCCGGCACACCGAACTGGAACAACACCTGATCATCACCCTGGAGGAACTTGCATGAGCCTGGTCAGCACCCGCACCATCATGGACCGCGCCACAGGGCGGGGGAGCGGTCAGGGCGCGTTCAACGTCATCCACCTGGAGACCGTCGAAGGGCTCATCGCGGGCGCCGAGCAGGCCGGTCTGCCGCTCATCCTCCAGATCTCGGAGAACTGCGCCAAGTACCACGGCGGGCTGGAGCCCATCGCCCTCGCGACCCTGTCCGCAGCCCGCGCCGCCGGCGTCGACCTCGCCGTGCACCTGGACCACGCCGAGAGCGAGGACCTGGCGCGGCAGGCGGTCGACCTCGGCTTCGGCTCCATCATGTACGACGGCGCCCACCTCGACTATGAGGAGAACGTCGCCTCGACCGCTCGCGTGCGGGAGTACGCGCACGCCGCGGGCGTCTACGTCGAGGCGGAGCTCGGCAAGGTCGGAGGGAAGGACGGGGCACACGCGCCCGGCGTGCTGACCGACCCGCAGGAGGCCCGGGACTTCGTCGCGGCCACCGGCGTCGACGCCCTTGCCGTGGCGGTCGGCTCCTCGCACGCGATGACCAGCCGCGACGCCCAGCTGAACCTCGAACGCATCGCCGCCCTGCACGCCGCGCTGGACGTCCCCCTCGTGCTGCACGGCTCCTCCGGCGTCTCCGATGCGAACATCCAGGCGGCGATCCGTGCGGGCATGACGAAGATCAACGTCTCGACACACCTTAACGGTTTCTTCACACGGGCTGTGCGCGAGTACCTTGAAGCTCATCCGGATATTGTGGATTCCCGGAAATACCTGGGGGCGGGGCGGGCTGCACTGATTCCAGAAGTGGCCCGGCTTCTGACTCTTTTCGACACTGCGGAGCGTGCTTCATGAACCGGACCGACCGATTGACGGCCATTCTCGACCTCCTGGCCGAGCGTGGCCAGATCGAGGTGGAGGACATCGTCACCCAGCTGGGCGTCTCTCCCGCCACGGCACGCCGTGACCTGGACTCGCTGGCCAAGCAGCGGCTGCTGAGCCGTACCCGCGGCGGCGCCACGACGGGCTCCGTCTCTTACGACCTTCCCGGCCGCTACAACCGCGACGACAACGCCGAGGCGAAGCAGCAGATCGCCCTTGCCGCGTCCTCCCTCGTGGAGCCGTACATGGTGGTGGGCCTGGGCGGCGGCACCACGAGCACCGCCTTGGCGCAGGTCCTCGCCACCCGGGATGACCTCAACGCCCCGTCCAACCGGCCCACGCTGACCGTGGTCACCAACGCCATCAACATCGCCTCGCAGCTGGCCGTGCGCCCGAACATCAAGATCATGGTCACCGGCGGCATTCTGAACCCGCGCTCCTACGAACTCGTGGGACCGTTCACGGACACCATCATGCAGAAGGTGGCGCTGGACATCGCGTTCATCGGCGTCAACGGAGTGGACCCGGTCCTCGGCCCCACCATCAACGACGAGGGCGAAGCCCAGGTGAACTCTCTCATGGCCAAGCGGGCCCTGGAGGGCTACATCCTGGCCGACTCCTCGAAGATCGGGAAGCGGGCCTTCGCCACGATGCACGGCTTCCAGATGCGCAATCTCATCACGGATGAGGGCATCTCCGCCAAGGATCTCAAGGCATTCCAGGACCGCGGCACCAAGGTGCTGGTGGCCCGGGACGGCGTGGCGGATCACCGGCACGCGTCATCGGTTCCGAGCGAGGAGGAGACGGCGCACTAGGGCCGGGCGGCCAGGGCCGGTCCGCCTTCACGGCGGGGCCGGGCCACGTCCCAGAGGTGGTCCGTCTCAGAAGTGCAGCGGCGGCGCGTCCAGGACGGTCGCCGTCTCGCGGCATTGCGTCCACTGGCTGAACGGCGCGTCCAGCCGGTACTTGCCGTGCTCCTCGCGGATGAGGGTGCGGATCTCGGCGTTCCCCGGGTTGTTGAGCGACTCGAAGTACTCCACGGACCAGTGGAACCAGCGCATGCAGAACAGGCGCATCGTGAGGCCGTGCGTGACCAGGAGCGCGTTGGGGGCGTAGCTCGGCTTGGACCAGTGGCGGTACAGGGTCTCCATGAAGCTGGAGATGCGGTCGTAGACGTCCGACCCTGATTCACCCTCACGGAACCGGTAGAAGAAGTGGCCGTAGGCGTTCCGGAGCTCCTTCTGGTCCGCGATGTCCCCGGCGATCTGGAAGTTCGCCCAGTCCTGCTCCCGGAGACGTGGTTCCTCGATGACGCGCTCGGTCAGATCGCCCAGTCCCAGGGCGTCCAGGGTCTGATAGGCCCTCAGGTACGGCGAGACGTAGACGCAGACCTGCTGGCCGTCCAGTTGCCGGCGGATCTTCTCGCCCGCCTGACGGGCCTGTTCCACTCCGAGCTCGGTGAGCGGGATCCGGTAGTCCGGGACCCGGTTGTAGATCCCGGTGTCCACGTTGGCCGCCGACTGCCCGTGCCGGATCATGATGATTTGCTGCGGCGCACTCATAGGCCCAGCTTAGGCGCACCGCCGGGCCACGGGGCGCCGCGGGATCGGCGGAGTGTGCGCGTGTCCGTGGCGCGTCACTACAGTGGTGACATGCCGCGCCTGAAGCCGTCCCCGCCGTCGTCGTCCCTGGACTGGGAGCCTCTTGCGGACGAGCGGCGACGGCGGCGCCTCTGGTGGGAGATCGCGCTCGTGCTGGGGCTGTCGCTGGGGCAGTCCGCGGTGTACTCGGTGGTGCAGCTCGCCGACAAGCTCAGCCGCGGGCCGCTCTCCTCCGCGACGTCCACTTTGAATCCTTCCCGCAATCAGCGGGAGTTCTTCGATCTGCTGTACCAGTTGCTGGACATCGTGTTCTCGCTGGTGCCGGTGCTGCTCGCCTTCTACCTCCTCGCCACCTTCCTGCCGTGGCGCGGCGTCGCCGGGCGCAAGCCCTGGCGGGGGATGGGCTTCGACCTGGCGCATCCGGTGCGCGACGCCGGGACCGGCCTGGCGCTCGCGGTCGGCATCGGCGCGGGAACGCTGGCGCTGTACGCGGCGGGCCGGGCGCTCGGCGTCACGACGGCGATCATCCCGGCCGCCCTGGACGCCCACTGGTGGACGGTGCCGGTCCTGGTGCTGTCGGGCATCCGGCACGGCGTGCTGGAGGAGACCCTGGTGGTCGGCTACCTGTTCCGGCGGCTCGGGCAGCTGCGCTTCTCACCGCTCTGGATCGTGCTGGCGAGCGCCCTGCTCCGGGGCAGCTATCACCTGTATCAGGGGTTCGGACCGTTCCTCGGCAATGTGGTGATGGGGCTGGTGTTCGGGTGGGTGTACCTGAAGTGGCGGCGCGTGATGCCGCTCGTGGTGGCGCATGCCCTGCTCGATGTGGGGGCGTTCGTGGGCTACGACCTGTTCGGCAAGGCGATCGGGCTGGGCTAGGCGTGGGCGCTCGGCCCGGGCACGGGTGCCCGTGCCGTCAGCGGGCGCCGAGCAGTTCTTTGCTGAGCGCCGTGGCCAGGTCGTCGAAGCCGTTCAATCGCTCCCGGGCCGCCGGTGACACCTTGCCGGTGCCCTGGCCGCGGTCCGGCAGGGCCGACATCTCGACCAGCAGCAGGCCCGGCGCCTCGGCCGTGGTGTCCGCGATCAGGGCGGTCCTCCGGGTGTCCGGCGCGCCGCGGAGCACCTCCCCGGAGCTGGTCTTGGCCGCATGCCCGGCGAAGTCGGTGTCGCGGGCGGTGCGGGTCTGCGTGAGGAGCAGCCTGCTGTTCAGCGGCAGATCCGCCACGGCGCCGATGCGCACCACCACACTGTGGCTCGGCTCGACGAATTCGCACAGCACCGGGAGGACACCGGGGTTGAGTACTCCGTCGCCCGGAGGGACGGCCGTGACCGCCTCCAGCGCCGACCCCGCGATCCTCCGGACCGTCGGGGCCGCGGCCGTGCACAGGGTGTCGGCATCCGCTGCGCCGTACGCGACGGTCTGCCGCGGGTCCGAGGACGCGGCGGCACCCGTGGCGGGTGCGCACTTCCGGAGGTCCTGGTCCACGACGTGGGAGCACGCTCCGGGCGCCGCGAGGTCCGGCTCCGTCGCCGAGTACACGAGGGGCGTCTTCGCGAGGGTCTGCGGCGCGGCCTTGGCGAGGACGGGGATGAGCTTCTGCGCGAGCGCGGAGGCGTCGGCGCACGTCGCCGCCTCGGCCTGTGCCTGGATGACACGGTCGCGCACGGGCGTCTGGTTCGGCCAGGCGTCCCAGAGGAGCGTGCAGCCGGCTCCGGAATCCTTCCAGAACAGGACATCGGTCCCCGCGATCGGCCGCACCTCGCTGTCCTGCCAGCCGCCCCCGGTGCGCAGTTTTGCCAGAGGCTGCCGGTAGGCCAGCGTGAGGGCCTGCCGGGTGTAGACGGGCGCGCCGCCCGAGGCCGCCGCGTCCCGCCAGACACCGCATTCGGCGAGGCTGCTGGTGAAGGACTTGCGGGGCGCCAGGGCCTGCCCGGTGGGGAGGGGCCCGAGTGCCGAGGACAGGACATCGCACACGGAGACGCCGGGCCGGGGGTCCTTCCGCGCGAACGACGCCGGATCATCCCGCAGGCGCGGAGCGACGGCCTTGGCGTACGCCTCGGGCTGCGTGCAGTCGTAGGCGCCCACCGCATCCTGGGCGAGGGTGATGGCGTGGTCGAAGTCGACCGGCAGGCTGATCGTGCACCGGCCGGTCGCCTTGGTGGAGCGGTAGGCCACCACACCGCCGAGATCGAGCCGCTCCTGCCAGTGCCGCTGGGAGGCGGTGCTGTCCGCGTAGCTCACGGCCTGCACACCCTCATCCTGGACCCGGCAGTCGAACGGCGTGGTGCTGACGAGCTCGGGTTTCCGCCCGAGGACCGCGGTGGTGCGGGGCTCGAGCAGCGCGCACGGATCGACGGCCGCCAGCTGCCGCCGGACGGCGGCCTGGTCGCGGTCCGGGTTGCCTGCTGGGACGACCCGCTGCGTCGGCGACGGCGCCGGCGGGGCGGGCCGGCCGCCGTCGGGGGTGCAGGACGTGACCAGCAGGGTCAGCAGTGCGAGTGCGGCTGCGAGTGATGTTCTCTTCATGGGCCCTCCCTCTGGGCTCTGACACCGCGCCCGCGCCGGCGAGCGTGGCCTGATCAGCGAGCGGCTCCGCGGACCTCTGGGCGGCCGTGGCCTCGTCGGTGCGTGGCGCCGTCGCTGGTGGACTCATCGTACTGAACACGGGCCGCTCCGAAAGAGGAGGTGGCGCCGGGGAAGCGGGGTACGACGAAGGCCGCCGCTCCGCGCGATGCGGAACAGGCGGCCTTCAGGCGGCGTGGGCGGGTGAGCCTCAGAGGGTCACGGAGCCGTTCGCCGTTTCGAAGGTCACGGACATGATGCCGGGGGTGCCGTGCGGAGCGATCCACTCCACGGCGACGTCCTCCAGCGGGTTCTCCACTTCCTCGCCGAGCCACTCGGTCACGCGTTCCGCGGAACCGGCGATGGTGAGGCTGGAGACCCTGACGTCGCTCGGGTACACGAGCGACGGGTGGAGGGTGGAGTCACCCTCCCACTTGAGCATGTACGGCACCTGCGGGTCCGCGATGAGACCCAGGATGCCGATCTGCTTCCAGATGAGCTCGCGGCCGTCGGGGAACTTGCGGTTCCCGGGGACGGCCTCGCGGCCCAGACGTGATTCGAAGGGGGCCAGGTCGTCCACGGCGACGCACCAGCCCATCCACCCACCGCCCATCGCGGAGCGGGCCCGCACGGCCTGGCCGAACGGTGCCTTGTCCGAAGCGGGGTGGTCCAGGACTTCCACGACCTCAAGATACTTGTGGTCGGCCAAGGGGAAGATCATGTTGCGGGTGCCGAAACGGGGGTGTACCCCACCGCGCACCGCGTGCAGTCCAAGAGCGGCAGAAATGCGCTCCGCCGTGGCCTCCAGGCCATCGCGTTCACAAGCGTAAGAAACGTGATCCATGCGCATGGCATCATCCTTGCACTTTGTGACTAGGCACTCAGCTTAGGGTTACCTAAGTCACGCGACGGCGGCGGATTCCCGGCAGCCCGGGCGGAATTCCCCGGTTCCGGGCCTGGGTGTCCAGGCCCGGAACGCGCGGTCAGGGTGTGCTGGAGCGGCTGGGCCGGCGGCAGAGGTCCCTGGCTGGGGATGCCTTGCGGAGCAGTTGCGGGGCTTGCTCGGTTGCAGCCCCTGCTCAGTTGGAGACCTGGTCAGTTGCAGACTCTGACGTGGCGGTAGCCGAGCACCTTGTCCCCGGCCCTGTTGTACACATTGGCCGCGATGCCGACGCACTTGCCCCTCATGTTGGTCAGCTGAACCCCGCCGGCGTAGTACTCGTAGATCCCGTGGTCGTGGGAGTACACCGAGCTCGTGGCGATGTTGAGCTGGAGGTTGGTGGCGCCGGCCTTGTTGTCGTAGAGCATGGCGCAGGCGGTGCCGCCGTTGTTGGTGGAGTACCAGTACTGAATGGTGGCGGTGGTGCCGGCCACCGCATAGGTGTTCTTCTTGATCCCGGAGCATTGCTTCACCACCTGGCCGTGCTGTTCCAGAGTCCCGGCGGACGCCGGAGCGCTCGAGGCGAGCAGGCCTGCCACGGCGAGTCCGGCGGTGGCGACGGCGGCCAGGAGGCGCCGGCCGAACGGCGATGTGTGATGTGTCTGAATCCCCATGATGAAACTCCTCGATGGTGCGGGTGAGTGATGGTTCAGAGTCAACCCCACCGCGCTGCGGAGGGGAATGGGCAGACCTCCCCATTCGCCTTGCCGCCGCAGGCGAGGGCCTCTGGGACGTTCTGTGACGCAGCCCTTTTCCGCGTTCCCTCCGGCCCCCTACCCTGGGTTGCAGGTCATGAGTGCCAGCATCGAGCCCCGGCTTGCTGGCCGGCAACCCTCCGTCCGCGGCGGGGTGCCCCGGGTGAAGACCAGGCGGGTCGGCATGCACGCCGGCACGCAAGCGCGGGCCGTGGGCGCCGTCTCTTTCCCTTCAGGTTCTCCTTCGGGAAGGCTGACGCCGCGATGGTGGGGGAGACCGTTCCTGGCCCTTGAAATCTAAGGAAAGCCATGACCAACAACTGGTCCTTCGAAACCCGCCAGATCCATGTCGGACAGGAGCCGGACGCCGTCACCGGCGCGCGGGCCCTGCCGATCTACCAGACCACGTCCTTCGTGTTCCCGAGTGCCGAGAGCGCCGCCAACCGCTTCGCGCTCGCCGAACTGGCCCCTATCTACACCCGCATCGGCAACCCGACGCAGGACGCCGTCGAACAGCGCATCGCCAGCCTCGAAGGCGGCCTGGCGGCCCTGCTGCTCAGCTCCGGCCAGGCCGCGGAGACGTTCGCCATCCTCAACGTGGCCGAGGCGGGTGACCACGTGGTGGCCAGCCCCAGCCTGTACGGCGGCACCTACAACCTCCTGGCCAACACCCTGAAGAAGTTCGGCATCGAGGTCACCTTCGTCGAGGACCCGGACAATCTGGACCACTGGCGCGCCGCCGTCCGGCCGACCACCAAGCTCTTCTTCGCCGAGGTCGTCTCCAACCCGCGGCAGGACATCCTGGACATCGAGGGCGTGGCCTCCGTGGCGCACGAATCCGGCGTCCCGCTGATCGTGGACAACACCCTTGCCACCCCGTACCTCATCCGGCCTCTCGAGTGGGGCGCGGACATCGTGGTGCATTCGGCCACCAAGTACCTGGGCGGTCACGGCAGCGCGATCGCCGGTGTGATCGTGGACTCCGGCAAGTTCGACTTCGGCGCGGACCCGGAGAAGTTCCCGGGCTTCAACACCCCGGACGAGAGCTACAACGGACTCGTCTACGCCCGCGACCTCGGCGCGGACGGTGCGCTGGGCGCCAACCTCAGCTACATCCTGAAGGCCCGCGTGCAGCTGCTGCGTGACCTTGGATCCGCCGTCAGCCCGTTCAACGCGTTCCTCATCGCGCAGGGCCTCGAGACGCTGAGCCTCCGCGTCGAGCGCCACGTGGAGAACGCGCTGAAGGTCGCCGAGTTCCTGGAGGCGCGCGACGACGTCGAACGCGTCGCGTACGCAGGCCTGCCGAGCAGCCCGTGGTACGAGCGGGGGCGCAAGTACGGTCCGAACGGCATCGGCGCCGTGGTGGCGTTCGAGATCGCCGGCGGACTCGAAGCCGGCAAGGCGTTCGTGGACGCGCTGGAACTCCACTCGCATGTGGCGAACCTGGGCGATGTCCGTTCCCTCGTCATCCACCCGGCGTCCACCACGCACGCCCAGCTCAGCGAGGCCGGTCAGCGCGCCGCGGGCGTCACCCCGGGTCTGGTCCGTCTCGCAGTGGGCATCGAGCACATCGACGACATCCTGGCCGATCTGGACGCCGGTTTCCGGGCCGCGAAGGCCGCCGTCTGAGCCCCTCGGGGCATCCGCGGGACATCCACGGGCCGCGCATTCTTCGGAATGCGCGGCCCTTGCTGCCACTTGGGCGAACATAAATCCCGAGAGCCTGTCTCATGAAGCGTCATCTTCAGAAACGGCCTCTTCCGATCCTTTACACTGGTCCGAGAGTCACGAGTGCCAGCGCCAAACCCCGGTTCGCTGGCCGGCAACCCTCCTCCTGCGGTGGGGTGCCCCGGGTGAAGACTCGGCCCAGCGCCGGCCGGCGCGGGCAAGCTCAGGAATAGAGGCCCCATGACTATCGCTGCATCCCGTCCACTGTCCACTGCGCGGGACACCACCACCCGCGAGGAGCGCGACGCCGACGCGCGCCACGGTGTGCAGCGCACCGCCGTCGTCGGGCCGCTGGAGCTGGAGGCCGGCGGGAAGCTGCCGGACGTCACCCTCGCGTACGAGACCTGGGGGACGCTCGCGCCCGATGGCGGCAACGCGGTCCTGATCCAGCACGCCCTCACGGGAAGCGCGCACGTCGCACAGGGTGACACGGACGAGGAGGGCTGGTGGGACGGACTGGTCGGCCCGGGCCGCGCGATCGACACGGACCGGTTCTTCGTGGTGGCCGTGAACATCATCGGCGGCTGCAACGGCAGCACGGGGCCGTCCAGCCCCGCCCCCGATGGCAAACCGTGGGGTTCCCGGTTCCCGTTCATCACGCTCCGCGACGCGGCGGTCGCCGAGGCGCGGCTCGCGGATCAGCTGGGCATCCGGCAGTGGTTCGCGGTGGTCGGCGGGTCCATGGGTGGCGCGCGGGCGCTGGAATGGGCCGCGGGGTTCCCCGAGCGGGTCCGCAAGTGCGCGGTGATCGCGATCGGCGCCCACAGCACCGCCGAGCAGATCGCCCTGGCCCAGGCGCAGACCCTCGCCATCCGCCAGGACCCGGCCTTCCGCGACGGCGACTACTACGACGGCCCGGCGCCCGAGGCGGGCCTGGCCCTGGCGCGCCGGATCGCGCACATCTCCTATCGCAGTGAGGCGGAGCTCGAGGCCCGCTTCAGCCGCAAACCCCAGGAGGGCGAGTCGCCGCTCAACGCCTCCGCCCTCGCCGAACGGGGCCGGTACCAGGTGGAGAGCTACCTGGACCATCAGGGCGGCAAGCTCGTCCGCCGTTTCGACGCCAACAGCTACATCGCGCTGACGGAAGCGCTCATGAGCCACGACGTCGGCCGCGGCCGCGGCGGCGTCGAGGCGGCGCTGGCGGACAGCCCGGTCGAGTTCTTCGTCGCCGCGGTGGAGTCCGACCGGCTCTACCTGCCCCGGCAGTCCGAGGCCCTCGCCGCGGCCCTGCCCGGAGACGTCACGGTGCACCGGATCGCCTCGGAGATCGGCCACGACGGCTTCCTCACGGAAGCGGGCCAGCTCGGCGCGCTGCTCGGCCGGACGCTTTTCGCCTGAGGCGGGCCTATCCGGCATTCTCAACCCCGCCTCCAGATTCCCATCCGGCCCTCACAACCCATCCGGCCCTCACAACCCATTGACTGCTCCATAGGAAGTCATTCCGCCGCGAAATCCGGGGAAAACGACATCCTATGGAGCAGTCGCTGAGGGGATCTCCGCAGGTCCGGATGGGATAATCCCGTCATGGCTCTGGAAAACCTGCTGCTCCGTCTCGACCGCATCGCCGGAGGCCGCCAGGCCGGCGTCCGCATCGGGGAGCGGCAGCGGCTCCATCCGAAGACGCGGCGCGCTTTCACCTGGGTGCTGTGGCTCCTGGTGCTGGAGCTCGTGCTGGGAGTCGGGGCCGTCGTCGTCGCGCTGGTGCTGTCGAGCAGCGGCGAGCCGGTGCCGTTCGCCGTCTGGATGCGCACCGTGGTGGTGCTCGGGATGACGGCCACCCTGTTCTACTTCGCGTGGCGCGCGACCAAGGGCTGGTACTGGGCGTACCAGCGGCTCCGGCTGTTCGCGCAGATCTTCCCCGTGGTCACGCTCGTCATGGCCGCGATCCCCGGGCTGTATCCGCTGTGGATGGTGACCGAGCAGATCGTGTTCAGCCTCATCATGATCGGCATCGCCGACTTCCTCACGAGCGATCACATGAGGATCGCGTTCCGGAAGCCCGGCGCGCCCCGGGACCTGGATCCGGATCTGGACCCGGACGACCAGGCCCCGGACGATCAGGCCCCGGCGGCGTCCTGAGTCAGAGCTCCTGACCCGGCAGGAACACCGGCCCCGCCACCGGGCGCTTGGGCTGGATGCCGTCGCCCGACGACTGGTGCCGCAGGCGGCGCAGGACCCACGGGAACAGGTGCTCGCGTGCCCACAGGAAGTCCTCGGTGCGAGCGGTGCGCCACGTCTTCTCCGGCATGGGCTTGGGGGAGAGCGGTTCCAGAGTGTGCTGGACGTTCAGGGCGTCCAGGACCATCGTCGCGATGGTGTGGTGGCCGAGGGGCGAGAAGTGGAGGCGGTCCTGGTCCCAGTACTGCGAGCCGGCGAGCTGCCGCAGCGACCACATGTCCGCGATCACGGCGTCGTGCCGCGCGGCCACGGTGCGCAGGTTCTCGTTGTAGATGGCCACCTTGCCGCGGAGCGGGCTCAACACGGTCGACACCGTGTCCGGGCCGTTGAACAGCACCACCGTGGCGCCCTCGGAGGCGAGACGGCCGACGGCGGCGTCCAGCGTGTTGGCGAGGGCGTCGGGATCGCCGCCGGGACGGATGAGGTCGTTGCCGCCGGCGGAGATGGTGATCAGATCCGGCTTGAGGTCCAGGCAGGGGTCCACCTGCTCATCGATGATCTGCTGCAGGAGACGCCCGCGGATGGCGAGGTTGGCATACGCGAAGTCCGGGTGTCCGGCGCTCAATTCCTCCGCCACGCGGTCCGCCCAGCCGCGGTGGCCGCCCGGGCTCGCCGGCTCGGGATCGCCGATGCCCTCCGTGAAGGAGTCGCCGAGGGCCACGTACCGGGACCACGGGTGGCCGCCGTCGCTCTCCTGCTGAACTTGAGGAGAGGAAGCCGGCGCGGGAAATACTGGCCCTGAAGATAACTGAGAGGAGTCGCTCATTCTTCCCATCATGCCCCCGGGCGGCTCGGTTACGCCACCGTAGCTTCCGGAACGCGCCGCCCTCTTCGGCCGGGCCGATCAGGCCGTGATGGCAGAATACGAGCCATGAGTCTTGACGCCCCCGCCTTCCCCGCACCCACCGTCCTCTGGTCCGTCCCCGAAGATCAGCGGCAGGGCCGGCCTCTGCTGGTGCTTCTGCACGGCTACGGCGCCAACGAGGCGGACCTGTTCGGGCTGGCGGATCAGCTCCCGGACGAATTCGTGGTCGCGAGCGTGCGTGCGCCCCTGACGATGGGGCCGGGGTTCACCTGGTTCCCGCTCACCGGATCCCTCGATTACTCCTTCGACGCCGTCAAGGCCGCGACCGACTACGTCCTCGAGTGGCTGGACGGGGTGCGCGAGGAGTTCACCTCCGTGAGCCTTCTGGGGTTCTCCATGGGCATGGCGATGGCCACCAGCATGTGGCGCCGCCGCCCGCAGGACTTCGCGGCGATCGTGGGGCTGTCAGGTTTCGCCGTCGAGGGTGGCACCGACTGGTTCCGGGACGCGGAGCTCGACGGCAGCACGCCCTTCTTCTGGGGCCGCGATCCGCAGGACCCCGTGATCCCGCGCGAGAAGGTCGATTTCACCGCGGCCTGGCTGCTCGGCAAGGCCCGCGCCACCAAGGTGCAGTACAGCGGCGTGTGGCACGGCATCAGCCCTCAGGAAGTGGGGCACGTCGCCGAATTCCTCGGCTTCGAGGTGCTCAGCCCGCAGCGATGACGCGGACGCTCTGACCGTTGACCGTCACCACGTCGCCCGTCGTCAGCTGACGGCCCCGGCGGTCTTCGATGTCGCCGTTGACCTTGACCAGCCCGTTCTTGATGAGCTCGGTCGCCTCCACGCCGTCGTCGGCGAGGGAGGAGAGCTTGAGAAGCTGACCCAGGCGGATCATCGAATCCCGGATCTCGATGGTGTCGATGCCGTCCGGTGCAGGAGAAGTCATATCCCCATGATGCCTTACCCCACGGAGGAACGATGAACATCCCTCTCTATCTCGGCAGCTACACCGAGGACGGTTCCGGCCGTGGTTCCGGGGTGCAGCGCGTGACGGTCGACCCGGTGGCCGGGGAGCTGACGGTGCTGGCCACGAGCTCTGGCGTGCGCAACCCGTCGTTCCTGCTGTGCGGGCCGGGCGGCCGCCTTTTCGCCGTGGAGGAGCTCGACGCCGGCCAGGTGGTCGAGCTGGACCCGGAGACCCTCGCGGTCAAGGCCCGGGTGAGCAGCGGCGGGTCGTCGCCGTGTCACCTCGGCCTGGCCGGCGGGCTGCTCCTCGTCGCGAACTACGGCTCCGGGACGGTCTCCGGTCTTCCGCTGGACGGTCCGTGGGGCACCGAACCGCTGTGGACCGTGGGACAGGAGGGCGCGGGACAGGACGGCGCCGGCCCGGTGGCCGACCGTCAGGAAGGGCCCCATGCCCACTCGACCCTCGCGCTGGGCGAGGACCGCTTCCTCGTGGCGGACCTGGGCCGGGACCGGGTCGACGAATACCTCCTGGGTGAGGACAGTCCGGAGCTCGTGGGCGGGCTGGACCTCCCGCCCGGCACCGGACCGCGGCATCTGCTCCTGGAGGAGCCCGCGGCTGGGGTCGGCGAGGGCGCCAGCAAGGGGGCGGTGGTGCTCTGGGTGGTCGGTGAACTCGACGCCGCACTCCACCGTGCCGTCCGCGCCGAGAACGGGTCGTGGGCCCTGGCCGGTGAGCCCGTGGCGTTGGCTCCCGGTCACGAGCAGGCCTATCCGAGTGAGATCACCGGCCACCCCGGCTCCGGTGAGCGGGCACTCGTGGTGGGCGTGCGCGGGAGCGACACGCTCGCCGTCGTCGCGCGCGAGGAAGGGGAGGAGCGGCTGCTCCGGACACTTCCGTGCGGCGGCGCGTGGCCCCGTCACCTGGCCTGGGCGCGCGCCGACGACGGCGCCCCGCACCTCTGCGTCGCGGCGGAACGCGGGCACCGGCTGAGCGTGTTCGTCCCCGGCCCGGACGGCGAACTCACCCCGGTGGGCGGCGTGGAGACGTTCAGCCCGACGTACGTGCTGCCGGTAGGCTAGGACGTGTGTCCCCACTGGGGGACCGGCACGAGTATCCGCACCCGGACCGCACCCAGCGGCCCGCTTTCCCTGGAGTTGTTCATATGGCAGCAAAGTCCACCCTCGATTCGGTCATCTCCCTCGCCAAGCGGCGCGGATTCGTTTTCCAGGCCGGTGAGATCTACGGTGGATCGCGCTCCGCGTGGGACTACGGCCCCCTCGGCGCCGAGCTCAAGGAGAACATCAAGCGCCAGTGGTGGCAGACCTTCGTCCGCGGCCGCGCCGACATGGTCGGCCTGGACTCGTCCGTGATCCTGCCGTCGAAGGTGTGGGAGGCCTCCGGTCACGTCGCCACCTTCACGGACCCGCTGGTCGAGTGCCTCTCCTGCCACAAGCGCCACCGCCAGGACCACCTCCTGGAGGCGTACGAGGCGAAGAAGGGCCGCGCCCCGGAGAACGGCATGGACGACATCGTGTGCCCCGATTGCGGCACGCGCGGTGAGTGGACCGAGCCCCAGAACTTCTCGGGCCTCATGAAGACCTACCTCGGCCCGATCGACGACGAGTCCGGCAAGCACTACCTGCGCCCGGAGACGGCCCAGGGCATCTTCGTGAACTTCGCCAATGTGGTGACCGCCGCCCGCAAGAAGCCGCCGTTCGGCATCGGCCAGGTCGGCAAGGCGTTCCGCAACGAGATCACCCCCGGCAACTTCATCTTCCGCACCCGCGAGTTCGAGCAGATGGAGATCGAGTACTTCACCCCGCCGGCGGACGCCCCGGCGGCGTTCGAGGAATGGGTCGGGGCCTGCTGGAACTGGTTCGTGGACCTGGGCATCGACCCGGAGAACATGCGCCGCTTCGATGTCCCGGACGGCGAGCGTGCGCACTACTCGGACCGCACCATCGACATCGAGTACAAGTTCGGCTTCGCCGGCTCCGGCTGGGGCGAGCTCATGGGTGTCGCCAACCGCACCGACTTCGACCTGAAGAACCACATCGAGCACTCGAAGCAGGACCTCTCCTACTTCGATCAGGCCTCCGGCGAGCGGTACGTCCCGTACGTGATCGAGCCGTCCTTCGGCCTGACCCGCTCCATGATGGCCTTCCTGGCCGACGCCTACACCGAGGACGAAGCTCCCAACTCCAAGGGCGGCGTGGACAAGCGCACCGTCTTGAAGCTGGACCCGCGCCTGGCGCCGGTCAAGGCCGCCGTGCTGCCGCTGTCCCGCAACGAGCAGCTCTCCCCGCTGGCCCGCGAACTCGGTGACAAGCTGCGCAAGCACTGGAACATCGACTTCGACGACGCCGGCGCGATCGGCCGCCGCTACCGCCGCCAGGACGAGATCGGCACCCCGTTCTGCATCACCGTGGACTTCGACACCCTCGAGGACAACGCCGTGACGATCCGCGAACGCGACACCATGAGCCAGGAGCGCGTCTCCCTGGATCAGCTGGAGGCCTACCTGGCCGGAAAGCTGCTGGGCGCCTAGCATGACCATCCAGTACCGTCCCTGGCGTGAAGGCGACGACCTGGAACTGCTCCAGCTGTGGGGGGATCCCGATTCCCCCGCGGCGGGGCAGTTCCGGGCGTCCTTCGCGCCGTCCGTGGGCAGCATCGACGGAGACAGCGCGAACGGTGAGCCGTGGCGCCAGTGCATCGTGGCCGAGGACGTGGTGGACGGTGTCGCCGTCCCGGTCGCCGCGGGCGTGGTCTACGAGACCGCCCTGCACAGCGAACGGCTCTGGTCCTACATCGAGGTCTCCCGTGATCACCGCGGACACGGCATCGGTTCGAGCCTCCTGGTGATGCTGCGCCGTGAGGCGGAGCTCTCGCCCTCGGGCGTGACGGCTCTCCGGTCCAAGGTCGCCGTGGGCACTGACGGCGCCGGTTTCGCGGCGTCCGCCGGGCTCGAGCCCATCCAGCGGTCACGCCTCGTGGAGGTCTCCGCGGGCGCGCTGAAGCTCCCCGTGTTCGACGGTGAGGGCGAGGACGCGGGCAGCGACGTCATCATGGATCTCGCCACGGGATCCGTGGAACTGACGCAGGTGGTGGGCCGGTACTACCGGGAGGTGCACTCCTGGGACGATCCGGGAGAGCTGTCCCTGGGCACGGTCCAGCGGCTCTTCCTCGACGACCTCTCCGGGGCTCACGGCGCGATCGTGCTGCGGGCCAAGCCGGAGTCGGCATTCGGCAGCACCGTGTCACCCACCCGCACGGGGAAGATCCGCGCCTTCGCGATCAGTTACGCGGCGCCGGGCACGGGGGAGGAGGTCCAGGAGGGCGCCACCGATGTATTCCTGGGCCACGACCCCGCCCTGGACGCGGAGGACGCGGCCGAAGCGGTCCGTGACCTGCTCTCCCTCATCGCCTACCAGCACCCCGTGGTGCTGGAAGTGGACGATTCGATGACGGCGTTGCGCGCCGCCGTCGAACCTCTGCTGGAGACGGGCGGCGCCCGGCAGCTGGGCGCCGACGTCCTGGTGGTCAGCGACAAGTAACGGCGGAACCGACAGGAGCGGAGCGGACCCATGGGTGCCGGACATTCACACGGCGGGGGCCACTCGCACGACGACGGCGCGCCGCCGTCCGCGGAAGCAGCGGCGGCACGGCGTCGGGCCGGGTGGATCCTGGCCGCCATCCTGGTGCCGGTCGCCCTGCTCACGGTGCTGGGCATGGTGCTCCTGTGGCCCTCGGGCAA
Organism: Arthrobacter woluwensis; assembly: GCF_030816155.1. Lineage (NCBI taxonomy): Bacteria > Bacillati > Actinomycetota > Actinomycetes > Micrococcales > Micrococcaceae > Arthrobacter > Arthrobacter woluwensis. Next base: position 933,943 of record NZ_JAUSXR010000001.1, read on the forward strand.
GCATGAGGACCTGCGTCTGAGCTCGCCGTATTCCACGGCGCCCGGCGTCAGTTTCGACACCGGCAAGGTCATGAGCGTCACCAAGGCGTCCTGCTCCGGGAATTCCCCGGACGCGCAGCAGGATTCAGGACAGGGCGGCTCAGGTCAGAGTCCTTCGCAGGGCCCGTCCCAGGGCACCTCGCAGGGCTCCGGCCAGAGCGGCTCCACGCCCGGCGCCAGCCGTCTGACCTCCTGCTTCTGGGCGGTGACGCAGCCGGACGCCGGTGGTTCGCCGGTCCAGGTGGTGTTCAACCCGGAGGTGTCCGCGTCGGATTCCGTCCACCCCGGTGACGGGATCCGGTACCTGAACCTCTCGCAGGTGCAGGGGGCCTCGGCCGGGCATGCGCCGGCGTATGTGTTCGTGGACTTCGTCCGCTCCGCGCCCATCGCGATCCTCGCCGTGCTCTATGCGGCCGTGGTGATCCTCGTGGCGCGCTGGCGGGGATTCCGCGCCCTGCTCGGGCTGGGCGTGGCGTATCTGGTGCTGGCGTTCTTCCTGCTGCCGGGCCTCGTGGACGGCAAGCCGGCCATGCCGCTGGCGCTCACGGCGTCGACGGCCATCCTGATCGCGGTGCTGTACTTCGCGCACGGGTTCTCGGCCAGGACCTCCACGGCGCTCCTCGGCACGGTCTTCGGACTGCTCGTCACTGCCGGCCTCGCCCTGTGGGCGACCGACGCCGCCAAACTCCTGGGCATCGGCAGCCACGAGGCGTCCACCCTGGTCAACACGAGCGGGACCATTTCGATCTCCAGCGTGATCCTGTGCGGACTGATCGTGGCCAGTCTCGGCGCGCTCAACGATGTGACCATCACCCAGGCGTCCGCCGTCTGGGAGCTCTACGAATTCTCTCCCGGCACCTCGGCGCCCAAGCTGTTCGCCTCGGCCATGCGGATCGGCCGTGACCACATCGCGTCCACCGTCTACACGATCGCCTTCGCCTACGCGGGCGCCGCGCTGCCGGTCCTGATCATCGTGATGCTCTACGAACGGCCGTTCCTGGACACCCTGACCAGCGCCGAACTGGCCGAAGAGGTCGTGAGGACCCTGATCGGCTCGATCGGCCTGGTCCTCGCCATTCCGCTGACGACGCTCGTGGCGGTGCTCGTGGTCAAGGCGACCAATCTGCACCGCCATGCCGTCGACGCCGAACAGCCCCTCACGCGCCGCGAACGCCGCGCCCTGGAAGGCTAGGTCTCGTCGCCGGCTGAGCGCGCTGCTCTGCCCCGTTGCGTGCTCAGTTGTTGCGGGTGGTTTCGGTGAACACCCGCAACTACTGAGCACACAACGTCGAGAAGCAGGCCTCAGAAGTGCGTGCCGCCGTCGATGCGGATCTCGGTGCCCGTGATGAAGGCGCCGTCCTCGCTCGCGAGCATCGCGACCACTCCGGCCACGGTCTCGGGACCTGCGAAACCCTGGCTCAGCGCGGGGGAGAGCTTCAGGAACAGGCGCATGTCCGCGTCCTCGGGCAGGCCGGGGCCCACACTCTGACGGCTCTGGCCGCTGCCGTCGGTCATGCCGGAGGAGATCGAGCCGGGCTGGACCGCGGTGAAGCGGATGCCCGCCGAGGCGAATTCTGCGGCGAGGGCGTGGGTCATGGACTGGATGCCGCCCTTGCTGGCCGCGTACGCCGCCATGTAGGGATGCGCGAAAGCCGCGGAGGTGGAGCTGAAGTTCACCACGGACGCACTCGTGCCCTCCTTGAGTGCGGGGAGCGACTCCCGGATCACCAGGAACGTGCCGACCAGGTTGACACGGATGACCTGTTCGAAGGACTCGAGTGTCGTCTGTTCCGTGTGGGACGAGCGCAGGATCCCGGCCGCATTGACCAGGGCGTCCAGGCCGCCCAGGAAGGACACGGCTTCGGCGACGCCGGCAGTGACGGACGCCTCGTCGGCGATGTTCATGACCACGGTCTTCAGGCGCGGGGCGGCGTCGCCGGCCTTGGCCACGGTGTCGGCCAGACCGGCCTCGCTCACATCGGCGGCGACGACGGTGCCGCCTTCGGAGAGCATGCGCAGCACGGTGGCCTGTCCGATTCCGGAACCGCCACCCGTGACGAGGGCGCGGCGGTCTGTATAGCGAAGCATGATGTTCCTTTCGTTCCGGGTGCCGAAGCATGACTCCGGTCGCCCCTGGCGGCCTGGCGATCCGGCCGGGCCATACTGTCAGCATACGCTTCATGGCACATCGCGCCAAGATGGCATGAGGTGCCGTCATTTGGGTTGCTGGGTTACGATCACGGGGTGGAAACAGAACAGCCCAGCCTGAGGGAGCGCCGCCGCGCCCAGACCCGGAGGGAACTCGCCGCCGCCGCGGCCGAGCTCTTCACCGCGCAGGGGGTCGTGGCCACCACGGCCGAGGAGATCGCCGCGCGCGCCGCCATCTCCCTGCGCACCTTCTACCGTTACTTCCGCACCAAGGAGGAGGCCATCGCGCCGCTCCTGGAGATCGGCGCCGAACGCTGGCAGGACGCGCTGCGCGCCGTGCCCGCGGGTTCGGACGGCAAGGAGGCCGTGACGGCGGCGATCCGTCATGCGCTCACGCCTCAGGACCGGGAGACCGCCGACGGGATGGAGCTCATGCGCAATCTCCTGATCGCCGCGGAGGAGGATGCGGACCTGGCCGGAGTGTGGGCCGTGGTGAACGCCCGTTCGGAGCGCGAACTCCTGACGGTCATGGCGGATCGTTTCGGTCCCGCGAACAGCCTGCACCTGAGGCTCCACGCCACCGCGGCCACCGCGGCCGTCCGGGTGGGGCTGGAAGCCTGGGCGGCGGACGTGACCCCCACCCCCGGGGACGGCGACGGCGGGCCCGGCCACCCGGCGTCGTCGCTCGCGGTCGAGGCCTACCGCAGGCTGTCCGCCGGCCTCTGAGGTGGGCGCGGCGCGCGCGATTTGCGCCGTTGCGGGACAATGGAGGGGTGACCCTTGAAGCACTTCCCACCAGAATCGAGCTGCCGCCCCTGAAGCTCGGCGACATCACCGTGGACACCCCCGTGGTGCTCGCGCCCATGGCCGGCATCACCAACAAGGCCTTCCGCCGCCTCTGCCGCGAGTTCGGCGGGGGTCTCTATGTCGCGGAGATGGTCACCTCCCGGGCACTTGTGGAGCGGTCCCCGGAATCGCTGCGGATCATCGAGCACGATGACGATGAGGAGGTCCGCTCCGTCCAGCTGTACGGCGTGGACCCTGTCACGGTGGGCGCCGCCGTCCGCCTGCTGGTGGAGGAGGACCGGGCCGACCACATCGACCTGAACTTCGGCTGCCCCGTCCCGAAGGTCACCCGCCGTGGTGGCGGTTCGGCGCTGCCCTGGAAGATCGACCTGTTCACGGCGATCGTCCAGACCGCCGTGCGTGAGGCGTCCAAGGGAGACATCCCGCTGACCATCAAGATGCGCAAGGGCATCGACGAGGACCATCTGACCTACCTCGAGGCCGGTCGCATCGCCCGCGATGCCGGGGTGGCCGCCGTCGCGCTGCACGGCCGCACGGCGAGCCAGTTCTACTCCGGCAAGGCCGACTGGGATTCGATCGCGCGTCTGCGTGAGGCCCTGCCGGACATCCCCGTGCTGGGCAACGGCGACATCTGGAGTGCGGAGGACGCCGAGCGCATGGTGCGCCAGACCGGCGTCGACGGCGTGGTGGTGGGCCGTGGCTGCCAGGGCCGTCCGTGGCTCTTCGGTGATCTGCAAGCCGCGTTCGACGGCCGGGAGGACCGCATCCGCCCGGGTCTGCGCGAGGTGGCGGACGCGGTGTACCGGCACGCCGAGCTCATGATCGACACCTTCGGCGACGAGGGCAAGGCCCTGCGGGACATCCGGAAGCACATGGCCTGGTACTTCAAGGGCTACGTCGTGGGCGGGGACCTGCGCGCCCAGCTGGCCGCCGTGCCGGATCTGGCGACCCTGCGCGGCCTGCTCGACCAGCTGGACATGGAGTCCCCGTACCCGGGCGTCGACGCCGAAGGTCCCCGCGGCCGCGCCGGGACCCCGAAGAAGACCGCGCTCCCGGACCGCTGGCTCGAGAGCCGCAGCCTGAACGAGGAGCAGCGCGCCACCATCAAGGCGGCCGAACTGGACGTCTCAGGCGGCTGAGGCGGCTGAGGCCGGGGCGCCCCGCCCCGCCGCCCCCGCCGGCGTCGTCCCGGCCATGACAGATGTCATGCCCGGGACGTGACGCACGGCGGAGGTCCTCGCACCCGCGCCGAGGTCGAATGGAGAGCGAGGGAGAGCGCACGCTCTTCCGCATCCATCCGGCAGACGGGGAACGCGAGGACATGATGAGCCAGCTACTGGCCGTGGACGCCCAGGGCCTCCACAAGAGTTTCGGGACGGTCCAGGCCGTCCGTGGCCTGGACCTCCAGGTCAAGCCCGGCGAGGTGGTGGCCTTCCTGGGCCCGAACGGCGCCGGCAAGACCACCACCATCGACATGATCCTGGGGCTCTCCGAGCCGACCAAGGGCAGCGTGAAGGTGTACGGCGGCACGCCGCGTCAGGCGATCGCCCGGGGCCAGGTGGCCGCCGTGATGCAGACGGGCGGCCTGCTGAGGGACATCACGGTCAAGGAGACCGTGCAGCTCACGGCGGCCATGTTCGACTCGCCGCGGCCGGTGACGGAGGTCCTGGAACGCGCCGGGATCGAGAACCTGGGCGACCGCCGGGTGGAGAAGTGCTCGGGAGGCCAGCAGCAGCGCCTCCGCTTCGCGATGGCCCTGGTCTCGGACCCCGGACTCATGATCCTGGACGAACCCACCACCGGCATGGACGTGGCCGGACGGCGCGACTTCTGGCACGCCATCCGCCAGGACGCGCAGCGAGGCCGCACGGTCGTGTTCGCCACCCACTACCTGGACGAGGCCGACGCCTACGCTGACCGGATCGTCCTGGTCCGCCAGGGCCGGGTGGTGGCGGACGGCACCGCCGCCGAGATCAAGAACCTCGCCGCCGGCCGCACCATCCGCGCCGCGCTGAGCCACGAGGACCCCCGGCTGGCCAGGCTCCCCGAGGTGGACTCCGTGGAGTACGACGGCGCCCGGGTCACCCTCCGCTCCCAGGACTCGGACGCGGTGCTCCGCTTCCTCCTCACCGAGACCGACGCGCATGACGTCGAGGTCAGCGCCAACAACCTGGAGGACGCCTTCGTGGCCCTCACCGGTGACGACGCCGAACCCGCCGTCGAATCGGCCCTCACCGGAAACGAGGCCCGGGCATGAGCGCCACCACCGGCACCGCCCCGGACGAGCGGGCCGCCATCAACCTGACCGACCGCAGGCCCGCGAACGGAGGGATCAACCCCACCTTCCTCTGGATCGAGATCAAACGGATCCTGCGCAACCGCCGGACCCTGATCTTCACGCTCGTGGTTCCGGCCGTGTTCTTCGCGGTCTTCGGCCTCGCCAACAAGAACCAGATGCTGCCGGGCGGCCAGCACAGCTATGGGGAGTACATCCTCATCAGCCTCACCGTCTACGCCGCGATGACCTCGGCCACGGGGTCCGGGGCCCAGGTCGCGGTGGAACGCGCCCAGGGCTGGTCCCGGCAGCTGCGGCTGACGCCTCTGCAGCCGGGGGCGTACATCGCCGTCAAAGCGGTGTCGGCCCTCGTCATGAGCTTCATCGCGGTCGTGGCCCAGTTCACCGTGGGCGCGATCTTCGGGGTGCATTCGGACGCGGCGACCATGGTGGTGGCCGGCCTGGCCGCCTGGCTGGGGTCGCTGGTCTTCGCCGCGCTGGGCCTCATGGTCGGGTACCTGATGCCGAGCCAGAACGTCATGCAGATCCTCGGCCCGGTCCTGGCGATCCTCGCCATGCTGGGCGGACTGTTCATGCCCGTGCAGATCATGGGGGATACCTTCGTGGAGATCGCCAAGTGGACCCCGGCCTACGGGATCGGGCAGATCGCGCGCAGCCCCCTGACCCAGGACTGGGACTGGCTCTGGGTGCTGAACGCCGGGGTGTGGCTCGCCGTGTTCGTGACCGGGGCCGCGCTGGCCTTCCGCAAAGACACCAAGCGCGTCTGAGCTCTAGATTGGTTCTCATGGAAGAGACGCGGGAGACCCCCGGCCGATGGGTCAGCTGGCGGTCCGGGGCCGGGCCCCGGAGCTGGCTCATCGGCGCGGGGTTCTCGCTGCTGCTGTGGACCTGGCCCACGTATGCCACGGTGTGGGCGGATGAGGCCACGGACCCGGGGCACAAGGTCCTGGCCACGGCGCTGACCCTCGTGTTCTTCGCCTGCTACGCGTTCGGCCCGCCCTATGTGTGGTGCCGTCCGGAAGGCCGGGACAGCGACCGTGCGGTGGTGCTGGTGATCTCCGCCCTGGTGCTCAGCAATCTGCTCGTGGTGCTGTCGCTCGGGACGGCCGCCCTGTGGACGTGGACCTTCCTGGCCTGCGCGATCGCCATGATGCCGCTGCGGGCACGCCCGAGGTTCCTGATGATCGGAGCCCTCGCCGTGGCATCGCTCCTGATCCAGATGCTGAGTGGCCAGCCCGAAGCCGGATTCCTCCAGGGTTCCCTGGTGATGTCCCTCGGGTTCATGATGATGGCCTTCGCCCGGCAGATCCAGCTCCGGCAGCAGCTCGAAGCCACCCGGAAAGACCTGGCCGTCGCGGCCGTCGCTGCCGAACGGGACCGGATGGCGCGGGACATGCACGACATCCTGGGACACTCCCTGACCGTGGTCGCCGTGAAGGCCGAACTCGCGGGCCGTCTGCTGGAAGCCGACCCTGCCCGCGCCGCCCGGGAACTGGCGGACATCGAGGACCTGGCCCGCGGAGCGCTCGCTGATGTGCGGGCCACGGTGGCCGGGTATCGCGGCGTGAACGTCGTCGCGGAGCTGGCCCAGGCCCGAGGCGCCCTCGCCTCCGCAGGGATCGAGGCCGAGCTGCCCGGCTCCGTGGACGAGGTTCCCGCTGCGCACCGGGAACTCTTCGGCTGGGTGGTGCGGGAAGGGGTCACGAACGTGGTCCGGCATTCCCGCGCGGCCCACTGCCGTATCACCCTCACCGCGGACGGCGTGCAGGTGGACGACGACGGCGTCTGGCGCCCCGCGCTCGCCGTCCCCGCGGGCGCCTCCGGAGGCGGCCGTGCCTCCTCCGGCGGCCCCGGAGACCCTGCCGTTCCGCACTGGAGTGGACAGGGGACCGGCTTGGACGGCCTGGCCGAACGGGTCAGGCAAGCGGGTGGGACCCTGAGCACGGGACCCTCGGATCTGGGCGGCTTCCGCCTGAAAGTGGTGATGTAGCCCATGGCGCAGGACGGAGTGATCCGCCTCGTGATCGCGGACGACCAGGCCCTCGTGCGGGGCGCGCTCGCCGCCTTGCTGGGACTGGAACCGGACATCGAGGTGGTCGCTGAGGCGGGGGACGGCGAAGCGGCGCTCGCCTCCGTGCGCGAGGAGCGGGCCGACGTCGCGCTCCTGGATGTGCAGATGCCGGGGCTGGACGGACTGGCGACGGCGGAGCGGCTGCGCCGGGAGTCGCCGCAGTGCCGGGTGCTCATGGTGACGACGTTCGGCCGGCCCGGTTATGTGCGGCGCGCGCTGCAGGCCGGAGCCGCCGGGTTCGTGGTCAAGGACACCCCGGCGCGACAGCTCGCGGATGCGGTCCGCAAGGTGCACGCCGGGCTGCGGGTCATCGACCCGTCCCTGGCGGCCGAGTCGCTCGTGGCGGGGGAGTCCCCGCTCACCACGCGGGAGGTCGAGGTGCTCCGGGTGTCCGCGCGGGGCGGCACGGTCGCCGACATCGCGCGCGAGGTATTCCTCTCGGAGGGCACCGTGCGCAATCACCTCTCGGCGGCCATGGCGAAGACGGGCGGGCGGACCCGCGGTGATGCGGCACGGATCGCCGCGGAGAACGGTTGGTTGCTCTAGCCGAACGACCCTGGCCGCGCCGGTGCGGCCCGTGGCATGATGTCGGCACCCTGGCGAAGAGGCCGGCGAAGGAGCTGATGTCATGACCACCTGGAAGATCCGCGATTTCCACGCCTCGGATGTGGAGGGGATCCTGCACCTCTGGGAATCCCTCAAGGCGTCCGGCGTGGACTCCGTCTACGATCTGGCCGAAGTGCTCGCGTCCTGCGAGAAGGACCATGCCGTGGTCGCGGTGCACGGCGACACGGTGGTGGGGGCCGCCGTCGGACGCGCGGCGCATGACCAGGGCTGGATCGTCTTCCTGGCCACGCTCCAGTCCTGGCACGGGCAGGGCATCGGCACCTCGCTGCTCGCCGGCGTCGAGCAGCGCATGGCGTCCCTCGGCCTGAACAAGCTGTCCGCGCTCATGCCCACCCAGGAGACCCGGGTGGAGGCGTTCCTGAACCGCGGCTTCCAGGTCAAGGCGGATCTGCGGTACTACGAGCGGCGGATCCCCATCCAGCGGGCCGAGCTCGGGGCGCTGGAGCAGCTCGGCGGCCGCATTCTGCCGCGCGATCTGTGGGAGAAGGTCGCGGGCATGACCCGGGAGAAGCAGCTGCTGGAACGGCGGCTCGTGCTGCCCCTGGCGGAAGGCGAGCTGGCGGAGGAGTTCGGCGTAGTGCCGCCGCGCGCCGTCGTGCTCTTCGGCCCTCCCGGGACCGGCAAGACGACCTTCGCCAAGGCGATCGCCTCTCGCCTGGAATGGCCGTTCGTGGAAGTCTTCCCGTCCCGTCTCGCGGCCGATCCTGCGGGCCTGGCCGGCGCCCTGCGCGAGACGTTCCTGGAGATCGCGGAGCTGGAGCATGCGGTGGTGTTCATCGATGAGGTGGAGGAGATCGCGGCCCAGCGCTCCGGCGAACCGCCGTCGCCTCTGCAGGGGGTGACGAATGAACTGCTCAAGATCATTCCGGCATTCCGCGATCAGCCCGGCCGTCTCCTGGTGTGCGCCACGAACTTCATCCGGTCCCTCGACTCCGCCTTTCTCCGGCACGGGCGCTTCGACTATGTGATCCCGATCGGCCTCCCGGACGAGGAGGCGCGGACCGCCATGTGGCAGCGGTTCATCCCCGCGAGCGTGCTGGCGGACATCGACATCCAGGCTCTCGTGGACCGCAGCGAGGGGTTCTCGCCGGCGGACATCGAGTTCGCGGCCCGCAGCGCCTCCCAGCGGGCTCTGGAGAAGGCGGTGTACGACGCCGGTGGCTCGGCTCCCGCGGCTGCGGACGGTGCTGCCTCCGGTGCTGCCTCGGGCGGTGCTTCCGGCACCGGAGCCGGCCGGCGCGGCCCGACCACGCGCGACTACCTGGAGACGATCGCCGACACCCGGGCGACGGTCAGCGAGGAGGTCCGCGAGGCGTTCCTGGAGGACATCGGAACGCTCGCCCGGACCTGAGTGCCCCCGGGCGGTTCAGCGGGCCGGTTCTGCCCTGAGGTGAAGTCGGCGGAAAATCCGTGGGTCTCGGCGTCATGGGCAGGGGGAGAGGGCGGTGCTCTGACTAGACTGAGGGCGTGAGTGACGCACAGTACCCGGCCCACGCTTCCGAACGCTGGGTCGCTGAGCCGGCCAAGAACACCTACCGCTCCGATTTCGAACGGGACCGGGCCCGGGTGCTCCATTCCTCCGCGCTCCGCCGGCTCGGGGCCAAGACCCAGGTGGTCGCCCCGGACACCGATGACTTCGTCCGCACGCGGCTGACCCACAGTCTCGAGGTGGCCCAGGTGGGCCGCGAACTCGGGCGGGCCCTCGGCTGCGATCCGGATGTCGTGGACACCGCCTGCCTCTCGCATGATCTGGGGCATCCGCCGTTCGGTCACAACGGCGAGTCCGCCCTGAATGATATCGCCCATGACATCGGAGGCTTCGAGGGCAACGCCCAGACCTTGCGGCTGCTCACCCGCCTCGAGCCGAAGGTCGTCGCCCCGGACGGCACACCCGCCGGACTGAACCTCACCCGCGCCAGCCTGGACGCCTCCTGCAAGTACCCGTGGCAGGCCGCCGACGCCCCCGTGATCCACGGCCGCCGCACGAGCAAGTTCGGCGCCTACGAGGACGATCTCCCGATCTTCGACTGGGTCCGGGACAACGCCCCGGCCGGTCAGACCTGCATCGAGGCCCAGGTCATGGACCTGGCCGACGACATCTCCTACTCGGTGCACGATGTGGAGGACGCCGTGGTGGCGGGCCACTTCCAGCTGCGCTGGATGGACAATCCGGATCACCGCGCCCGCGTGGTGGGCTACACCCGGCAGTGGTACCTGCCCCATGCCGATCCGGCCGAAGTCGATGAGGCGCTGAGCCGCCTCGAGAAGACCGCCGTCTGGGTGCGGGAGGCCGACGGCAGCCGGAAGTCCATGGCCGCCCTGAAGAACATGACCAGCCAGCTGATCGGCCGGTTCTGCCAGAGCGCGCTGGAGGCCACCCGCTCGGTCTACGGCCCGGACCCTCTGACCCGGTACAACGGACAGCTGATGGTGCCGGAGGAGACGGTCATGGAGATCGCCGTCATGAAGGGCCTGGCCACCACGTTCGTCATGACCACGGACCACCGTCAGCCGATCTACGAGCGGCAGCAGGAGGTGCTGCGGGCTCTCGTGAGCGCGCTGACCGCCACGGGGGACAAGCACCTGGAACCCATGTTCGCCGCCGACTGGCGTGCCGCGGACAGCGATGACGCCCGCTTCCGGGTCGTCATCGACCAGGTCGCGTCGCTGACCGACGGATCGGCGCTGAGCCTTCACGAACGCCTCGTGGGCAGCCTGCCGTCGCTCTGGTGATCCCGCCGGTCTCCGTCCCAGTGCCGCACCACCCACCGCGGCCGTCCCGGCTTGCCAGCCGGACTAGGATGGAACCGTGGCTGGACTGATCAAGCGGGAAGACATCGAGGCGGTCCGCCAGCGCACCGACATCAAAGAGGTGGTGGACGGGTACGTCACCCTCCGCAGCGCGGGCATCGGCTCGTTCAAGGGACTCTGTCCTTTCCATGACGAGCGCAGCCCCAGCTTCCACGTCCGCCCGCAAGTGGGCACGTACCACTGCTTCGGATGCGGTGAGAGCGGCGACGTCATCTCCTTCGTGCAGAAGATGGACCACCTCTCCTTCAGCGAGACGGTGGAGAAGCTCGCGGCCAAGGTCGGCATCGAGCTCCGCTACGAGGATGGCGGCACCGGACCGCGCCGCGAGGACGTGGGCAAGCGCCAGAAGCTCCTGGACGCCCACAAGATCGCCGCGGAATTCTTCGCCGCCCAGCTCCTGACACCCGGCGCCATCGAAGGCCGCCGCTTCCTGGCCGAACGTGGTTTCGACCGCGCCGCCGCCGAGTCCTTCGGCGTGGGGTTCGCCCCGCAGGGCTGGGACGGACTGCTCGGCCACCTGCGCACCAAGGGCTTCCGCGATGAGGAACTGGTGCAGACCGGCATGTTCTCCACGGGGCGTGAAGGGTCCGGCCGGCTGTATGACCGTTTCCGGGGACGGCTGATCTGGCCCATCCGGGACATCACGGGCGACGTGATCGGCTTCGGCGCGCGCAAACTTTTCGAGGACGACAAGGGTCCGAAGTACCTCAACACCCCGGAGACCCCGCTCTACAAGAAATCCCAGGTCCTGTACGGGATCGACAAGGCCAAGCGGGACATCGTGCGCGGCCGGCAGCTCGTCGTGGTCGAGGGCTACACGGACGTCATGGCCTGTCACCTCGCGGGCGTCACCACCGCTGTCGCGACCTGTGGCACGGCCTTCGGTGGGGACCACATCAAGATCGTGCGCCGGCTCCTCTCGGACGACGGTACCGGTGGCGAGGTGGTCTTCACCTTCGACGGCGACGCCGCGGGCCAGAAGGCGGCCCTGCGCGCCTTCGAAGAGGATCAGCGTTTCGTGGCGCAGACCTACGTGGCGGTCGAGCCGTCCGGCGCGGACCCCTGTGAACTCCGGCAGCACCGGGGCGACCAGGCCGTGAAGGATCTCATCGACAGCCGCAGGCCGCTGTTCGAGTTCGCCATCCGGGTGGGCCTGAAGAAGCACAATCTGAACACCGTGGAGGGCCGGGTCCAGGCCCTGCGGGAGGCCGCGCCGATCGTGGCCCGGATCCGCGACGGGTCGTTGCGTCCCGCCTACACCCGCGAACTGGCCGGTTGGCTGGGCATGTCCATGGAGGAGGTGTCCCGGGCGGTGCAGACGGCCGCGCGCCGGGCCGCGGCGGCGCCGTCGTCGTCGTCGGGCGATCAGGGGGGAGCGGCCGTGCAGGAACCGGCGGACAGCGCGCCGCTGTACGGTCGCCCGGATCCGCGCGATCCGGCGGCGGCCATGGAACGGCAGTCGCTGGAGGTCGCCTTGCAGCAGCCCCAGGTCCTCGACGAGCGTCACTGGCAGATGTTCTCCCAGGCCCACTTCGTGGTGCCCGCGTACCAGGCCGTCCACACGGCGATCCGCGCGGTGGGCACCGCGCGCGGATCCGACCCCGTGACCTGGGTGGAGACGGTCCGCGAAGAGGTTCCGGAGCCGCTGAGGGGCCTGGTCTCGGAGCTCGCGGTCGCGATGATCCCGGCGCCCGATGAGGATGCCCTGATGCGGGCGTGCCGGGACATTCTGGCCCGCCTATTCGAGCTGGACATCACGCGCCAGAAGGCGGATCTGCTGGGTCAGCTGCAGCGCATGGGCGCCGACGCCGATCCCGCCATGGTCCAGGGTCTGAACCGGCAGCTGCTCTCCTTGGAGATGGAGCGGCGGTCGCTGCGCCAGACCGCCTGAGCGTCCCCGGGCGGGTGCGGGGCTCGATTTCATGTTCGGGCCCGGGCTCTGGTAATGTCTTACTCGCTTCGATCCTCCTTAGCTCAATTGGCAGAGCATTCGACTGTTAATCGAAGGGTTGCTGGTTCAAGTCCAGCAGGAGGAGCTTGCGCCCCGGGTGGGCGGCCTGAAACGGCCGCTGACCCGGGGTTTTTCTTTGCCCGGAAAGGCTCTAGTGAGCCGGGAAAGACCTGGGGGGAGCCGCTCAGCGCTCTGACGGCGTCCGCTGCGGAGCGTCCACGGGCTTCCGGGAGGCCTGAGTGGCCCACAGGGCGCCGATCAGACGTTCGGTGCACCCCACGAGCACCAACAGCCCTCCCAGGAGGGAGACGCGGAATCCGCCGGTCACGAACGCGTCCATGGCCACGAGCAGCAGTCCGATGCCGATCAGCAGCGGGCCGAACGTCCCGTCGGCCTTCCGCGCGCGTTCCGGTCCTGGTGTGTTCTGCGTCTCCTGTGGCGTCATGACGGCCAGACTACCTGTCCGGCTCAGCGCCCGCTTGTCACGCGTTCTTCAAAGGCCGTCCACCCCGGTCCCAGGAGGGCGAACGTCGCCTCCAGGGATGCCCGGGGATCCTCCGTGCGGTCGAGGAACGCCCAGGTCTCCAGCGCGTAGTGGGAGAGGACCTGGATGAACGGGTCCGTGGCGGGCAGGCCGAGCTCGTCGGCGATGGTCAGGATCAGAGCCTTCTCATGCCGCATCCACATGGACCGCTCGTACTCGCGGAGGGACGGCGCGGCCTGGACCATCGCATCGAAGGCCGCCACTTGCGCGCCGTACTGCTCGTGCTCCTCAATGACCGCGCGGAGCCACTGGTGGATGGCGGTGCAGATGGTCATGCCCGGCTCGCGATTCCTGACCGCGGCCAGGAGGGCGTCCCGGATCTCGTCGTCCTCGTCGTAGACCAGGGCTTCCTTCTGGGGGAAGTGGGCGTAGACGGTGGCGAGGGAGACGTCGGCCCGCTCGGCCACTTCCTTGATGGTCACGGCGTCGAAGCCACGGTCCTGGAAGAGTTCGAGCGCTGCATCCGAGATCGCCTTGCGGGTCGCGGCTTTCTTGCGTTCCCGGCGTCCCGGGGTGGTGGTGTCGGCCATGCTCACCAGGATAGTCGCTCTAAAACTAGAATGACTCTAGTTTCAGTGCTACTCTAGCGAAATGTCGCTGAACTCCTCGCCTCCAGCTCCGCCGCCATCTCCGCGCCGCGCCTGGTTCATGCTCGTCGTCCTCACCATGCTCACCGTCGTCGGCATGACGGTCGTCCTGCCCGTCATGCCGTTCATCGTCCAGGAGTACCTCCCGCACGGAGATCCGAACCTCGCCATCTGGGTCGGCGTCCTGGAAGGCGTCAACGCCCTGTGTGCCTTCCTCGCCGCCCCCTTCCTCGGCGGCCTCTCGGACCGCGTGGGCCGCCGGCCGGTCATCATCATCGCTTCGTTCGGCGCGGTCATCGGCTACCTGGTGTTCGGCATCGGAGGATCCTTGTGGATCCTCCTGCTCGGCCGTGTCATCCAGGGCGTCACCGCCGGCGACCTCCCGGCGCTCTTCGCCTACACGGCGGACATCACGCCGGCCAAGGACCGCGCCAAACGTTTCGGTCTCCTCGGGGCACTCAACGGCATCGGCTTCATGGTCGGCCCGGCGCTCGGCGGGCTCCTCTCCGCCATCGACATCCGGCTGCCCGTCTTCGCCACCGCCGTCGTCGCCCTGCTCGTGGCGATCCTCTCGATCTTCCTGCTGCCCGAGTCCCTCTCGCCCGAGAACCGCACCCCGAAGCTCGCGCTCGAGGAGCTGCACCCGGTGAGGGTCCTCTCCGACGCCTTCCGCCGGCCTGGGCTGCGCGGTCTGTTGCTCGTGTTCGCGCTGATGATGATCCCGTTCGCCTTCTTCACCAACAACTTCAGCGTGCTGGCCATCGACGCCGTCGGCTGGAGTGCGGCCCAGATCGGCTTCCTGGTGGCCGTCATCGGCGTCCTCGACATCGCGGTGCAGGGCGGCCTGCTGGCTGTACTGCTGCCGAGGATCGGCGAGAAGAAGACCATCATCATCGGCATTCTGGGGCAGGGTCTCGGATGTGCGGCGCTGGCCATCCTCGCTTCGGTGCTGGCCCAGCCGTGGCTGCTCATCGCGGGCGTGCTCATGCTCGGGGCCTCGCAGGGCCTCACGCAGGCGCCGCTGGACGGCCTCATCTCCAGCTCCGCGGGCGACGACGAGCAGGGCCGCGTGGCCGGAGCGCTCCAGGCGGTGGGGTCGGCCATTCAGATGGCCGCGCCGATCGTGGCCGGACTCCTGTACAGCGGAATCGCCCACCTGGCCCCGTACCTGCTGGGTGTGATCTTCATCGTGGCCGCGGCGGTGGTCTTCTCCCGGCTGAAGCTGCCGCGCGGCGCCCAGGAGGCGCCGCTCGGGGAAGAAGCGGTGCTCTGAGTCGTCGTACCTGAAGCGGGGCAGCGGGCGGGGCCCGATTTCGTGTTCGGGCCCCGCCTCTGGTAACGTCTTACTCGCTTCGATCCTCCTTAGCTCAATTGGCAGAGCATTCGACTGTTAATCGAAGGGTTGCTGGTTCAAGTCCAGCAGGAGGAGCTTGCGCCCCGGGTGGGCGGCCTGAAACGGCCGCTGACCCGGGGTTTTTCTTTGCCCGGGTTCTGTGTCCGGACTCCGCGCCCGGGCGTGCGACGGCGGTCAGCGGACCGGGTTCAGGGCCTCCCAATCACGGCGCAGCAGCCCGTAGACCCATGAGTCGGAGACGACGCCGTTCACGATGCAGTCCTCGCGCAGCGTCCCTTCCAGGACGAAGCCGAGCTTCTCGAGCACCCGGGCCGAGGGCGCATTGCGGGTGTCGGCCTCGGCCTGCACCCGGTTGAGGTCCAGGGCGCCGAACGCCCACTGCAGCAGTGCCCCGGCGGCTTCGGTGGCATGGCCCTGGCCCCAAGCGGACTGCCGGAGGCAGTATCCGAGGGACGCGCTCCGGAAGTCCGGATTCCAGCTGTTGAAGGTGATCCAGCCGAGGAACGCGTGATCGGACCGCCGCTCGATGACCAGCCGTGTGCCGGTGCCCTCCTCGGCCATGCGCCGGTTTCCCGCCAGGAAGCGCTCGACGGCGGAGCGTTCCGTCCACGGTGGCGAGTCCCAGTACCGCAGCACCTCGGCGTCGCTGTTCAGGGCGAAGAGATCCTCGCCGTCGGCCTCGGTGAACGGCCGCAGACGCAGACGGGCGGTGTCCAGGGTGGGAGGGGGAAGAATCATGCCGCCATCCTGCCACGGTCGACCCGCCGCGGTACCCGGGACGTGCGCGTGTGCAGGTGCGCGCGTGAGCGGGGACCCGGCCCGGGCCTACTTCCGGTTCCGGCCCGACGGGCCGGGGTTGAGCCGGTAGAGCACCGCGGCGCCGATGAGGGCGCCGAACACGATTCCGAGGGCGCCTTGCCCGATTGCGCGGCCTGCGAAGTATCCGAGCACGCCGCCGATCACGGCACCCACGAAGAGGCCCCGCCCATTGCGGTGCGCCTTCTTCCCGGAGCGGGGGTCCGTCGGGTCGCGACGCCAGGGGGCCGCCACCCGGGCGCCGGACGCACGCAGGGCCCGTGCGCGCTCCCTCGCCCCGCGGAAGGGGGAGGTGCGGCGTGGGCGCGGGGCGTCGTCGTGGGTCACGTGGCCAGCCTAGGCGATCGCGGGGACCGAACGGGGCCGGATGATGAGCCAGAGGCTCAGGATCCCGACTCCGATGCAGGCGATCATGATCGCGGCCATCGGCACGGCCGAGTCGGTGCCGAGCAGCCCGACCACGGGGGAGAGGAGGCCCGCCGTGAGGAAGGTGCTCGCACCCAGGAGGGAGGCCGCGGTCCCGGCCCGGTCACCGTGGCTGGCCAGGCCGAGCACCTGGACGCACGGGAAGCAGAAGCCGGTGCACATGATGTAGAACCACAGCGGGATCGCCAGTCCGAGGAGCCCGGCGTGGGAGGCGTCCGCCACGATGATCAGCAGGGCGGAGACGATCTGACCGACCGTGGCGAAGGCCAGGATCCACTGGGGACCGACCTTTCTGATCAGCCGGGAACTGATCTGGACGCCCGCCACGATACCCAGCGAATTGATGCCGAACAGGTAGCCGTACTGCTGCGGGGTGAAGCCGTAGAGCCGTTCGAACAGGAACGGGGAGGCCGAAAGGTAGGAGAACAGCCCGGCGAAGTTCATGCCGGCCATGATGAGCACCCCCACGAAGATCCGGTCCGTGAACAGCACGCGGTAGTGGCTGAGCACGCTGGTGCCGGACACGCGACGGCGCTCCGCCGGAAGGGTCTCGCGGACCAGGAACAGGCAGCCCAGGATGACGAGCGCGCCATAGCCGGCCAGGAAGAGGAAGATGCCGGGCCACGGGGTGATGAGGAGCAGCTGGGAGCCGATCACCGGGGCCAGAATGGGTGCCAGGCCGTTGACCAGGGACATGGCGGCGAACATCCGCACCATCGAGTATCCCGCGAACAGGTCGCGCACCATGGCCATGGAGACCACGCCGCCGCCGGCCGCGCCGATGCCCATGAGGACGCGGAAAATGCCCAGCGGCACGATGTCGTGCGAGTAGGACGCGCCGATCGAGGCCAGGATGTGGAGCGCGGTGGCGCAGAGGAGCGGCACCCGCCGCCCGACCTTGTCGCTGAGTGGGCCCACCAGCAGCTGACCCAGGGCGAAGCCGACGGTGGTGCCCGTCAGGGTGAGCTGCACGGCCGCCTGGCTCACGCCGAGGTCCCGTTCGATCGCGGGGAACGCCGGCAGGTACAGATCGATGGTGAAGGGTCCCAGCGCGGTCAGGGCGCCGAGAATCAGGACGTAGGTGATCTTCTGCCGCCGGGACATGGCGGAGCCAAGGGAAAGGGTGGGGGTGGTCACCTCCACTATCTTAAGCGGCTGCTCCACCCCGGGAAGGGGCGCGAGGACCGCTCGATGCAGGTGAACGCACATGAACATGGCGACGGCGGAACCTCCACGGCCGTGGCGCAATGATAGTTTTGTCCAAGGCGGGGCTGTCCTCCAGAGGTCGGTCTGCCGCCACCGTGGCCATGGTCACGGCCCTTTCTATCCGTCGAGTCGATGTGAGGCGAAACTGATGAGCGGACGCCATGCGAGCACCGTACGGCCCCAGACAAGCCTCAAGGCGCTTCCGGCGACAGCCCGGAGTGCGGCCCAGCTGTTGCCCCGCCAGATCCAGGACGAGATCACCCTCGCCCAGATGGAACTCAAGGACAAGGGCGTCAAGGTAGGCATCGCCTCCGCCGGTTTCGTCGCCGCCCTCCTCTTCGTGGGGCTGCTCGTGATCGCACTGGTGGTCGCCGCCATCATGGGTCTGGCCACCATCATGCCGGCCTGGCTTTCCGCTCTCATCGTCTCCGCCGCGTTCCTGATCATCGCCGGCATCGGCGGTCTGTTCGGGTTCCTCAAGCTCAAGTCGGCCATGCCGCTGATGCCGGCCGAGGCGATCCGAGGCTTCAAGCACGATCTGGGGATCGTCAAGGAAGGCAGCGCGTTCGACGCGACCATCCTCGACCCGGAGTCGCCCGCCGCGAAGGCCGCCGCCGAGGCGAAGGCCGCAGCCAAGGCCAAGGCCCGCGAAGAGGCGGAGGCCAAGGCGAAGCAGAAGCTCGCCGAAGAAGGCCCCGCTCCCACGCAGCAGCAGATCATGGCCCGCCTCGATGAGCGCCGCGCCCACCTCACCGGCATCCGCGACGACCTGGGTGTCCAGCTCGACGTCAAGACCCAGGCCCAGGGCTTCGTGTCCGAGGTCAAGGAACGCGCCGAGTCCGTCCGTGAGTCCGCGCAGCAGCGCTTCGCCGGCGCCACCGCCGGCGAGAACGGCGGCATCGCCGGTGAGCTGGCCCAGCGCTGGAAGCCGATCGCCGTGGCCGTGGCGGCGGGCACCGCGTTCGTGGTCCTTCTGCGCAAGCTCATCAAGTCCTGACACGTTCCCGGCTGGAGCCGGGCTGGTTCGACGGATTCGCACGGAGGAAGGGGGAGGATGAAGCTCATCGGCGCTGGCGCACGCCCTGGCGTGCCGCAAGTCGACCATGACCGCATCCTCACGGTCCCCAACGTCCTCACGGTGATCCGGTTCCTCGGCGTCCCGCTGTTCATGTGGCTGGTCCTGGGCGTCCACGAATACGGCTGGGCCGTGGCGGTGCTCGCCGTCATGGGGTCCACCGACTGGGTGGACGGCTATGTGGCCCGTCGTTTCGACCAGACCTCCAAGCTCGGACGCATCCTCGACCCCGCCGCCGACCGCCTCGCGCTGATCGCCGTGGCGGTGACCCTGGTCCTGGCCGGCGTCGTGACGTGGTGGTATCTGGCCGCCCTGCTGGTCCCGGATCTGATCCTCGGCGCCGCCTCCCTCCTGTACTTCCGCAGCCACCCGGATCTTCCTGTCAGCGTCGTCGGCAAGGTCCGGACGGCGCTGCTCCTGCTCGGAACCCCGTTGCTCGTGCTGTCCGAGTTCGCCGGCGGGCGGCCCCTGGCCATCACGGCCTGGGTGCTGCTCGGACTGGGCCTCGTGGGTCACTGGATCGCGGCCATCGGGTACTTCGCCGCCATCATCCGCAAAGGCCGACCGGTGCGGGAGGCGCGCGTCGCCGGGCACCGGGATGAAGCGGACCCGGCCGGTGCGGCTGGCGACGTCGACGGCGGCGCGCGGAACGGCGTCGTCGGGCGCCCTGAGACGGGGGAGAAGGACGGTGAGGACCGGTGATCTGGTTCGCAGTCATCCTGGCGATCCTCGGCGCGTTCTGCCTGGCGATCGGCGCCCAGCGGCAGGGGAGTGCCGTCAAGGCGGACACCGGTGGTCTGGCCCTCGGCTCCAGCAGCTTCGTCCGCCTGCTCCGTAACCCCCGCTGGCTCCTGGGCCTCGCCCTGCTCGCCGGCGGCATGATCATGAACTGCATCGCGCTGATCTCGGCGCCGCTCACCGTGATCCAGCCGATCGGCGCGATCGCGCTGGTGATCACCACGATCGTCAACTCCAAGGACCAGGGCCTCAAGATCAACCGCGCCACCGTGGTGGCGATCTCAGCCTGTGTCACCGGCTCCGCGCTCTTCGTGCTGCTGGCGGTGAATGCCACGCAGGAGAACCACCATGTGGCGGCGTCGGATGAACTGGCCGTGGTGCTGCTGTTGGTCCTGGCCGTGGGGGTGTTCGGCTCCCTGGCCGTGGGCTTCCGGCATCGTCTGAACGCTTTCGTCTACATTCTCGGGGCCGGTGTGCTGTTCGGTTTCGTGGCGGTTCTGACCCGCATCATCGGCCGCCACCTGCTGGACCCGAACGGCCAGTTCCTGCTCAATGTGCCGTGGTACACGGTCGTGGCGATCGCGGCAGCGGGTGGCCTCGGCTCGTGGTTCGTGCAGAGTGCCTACTCCGGAGGCCCGCCGGATCTGGTCATCGCGGGCCTGACCGTGATCGACCCGATCGTGGGCATTGCGATCGGCGTCACCATCCTCGGTGAGTTGCGTCCCGATGTGCAGCCGGTGATCGGGATATCCATGATCGCAGCGGCATGCCTTGCTATCGTTGGGGTGATCGCCTTGTCCCGTCACCATCCCGAGGTGACCAAGCGCAAGAAGGAAGCTGCACGGAAATCGGCCGGTAAATCGGCCTAGGGCCACAGCCCGCGACCCACCAACGCCAGGAGAACCTCACCCATGACGTCCACCGACGGCAGTAAGCCCCTGACCATTCTGATCGCCGCGGACACCTATCCGCCGCATGTGAACGGGGCCGCGCAGTTCGGCTACCGTCTGGCCAAGGGCATGACCGCTCGTGGGCACAGGGTGCACGTCCTGGCCGCCCGCCCTGACAAGGGCAAGAGCTACACCGAGTTCCGGCCGGAGGGCACGGTGCACCGGATCCGCTCCCACGCGGTGCCCACGCACGATTCGTTCCGCATTACCTTCCCGTGGGAGATCAAGAAGGAGATCGCACTCCTCTTCGACAAGGTGCAGCCGGACGTGGTCCACATCCAGAGCCACTACATGATCGGCGAACACGTGCTGTACGAAGCCGTGAAGCGCGGCATCCGTGTGGTGGCCACCAACCACTTCATGCCGGAGAACCTGAACCCGTTCCTGCCGTTCCCGCAGTGGTTCAAGGACATCGTCGGCCGCATCTCCTGGAAGGATATGGGCAAGGTCATGGGTCAGGCCGACGTCGTCACCACCCCGACGCCTCTCGCCGCCCGCGCCATGCACCAGCACGCCTTCCTGCACCAGGTGCTGCCGCTCTCCAACGGCATCGACACCCCGGCGTACGAGCTGCAGCCCGGTGAAGTGGTGGAGAAGAACCCATACCCGACCATCCTGTTCGCCGGCCGTCTGGCCGAAGAGAAGAACATCGACGTCCTGATCAAGGCGATCGCCCGGCTCCCGAAGGAGCTGAACGTCCACCTCGAGATCGTGGGCGGCGGCGAGGTCCGTCCTGCTCTGGAGCAGCTCGTGGCCTCCCTGGGTCTGGGGGACCGCGTCCGGTTCCTGGGCCTCGCGCCCGACGATGAGCTGCGCCGCGCCTACATCCGTGCCGACCTGTTCTGCATGCCGGGCACGGCGGAGCTGCAATCCCTCGTGACGCTGGAGGCCATGAGCGCATCCACGCCCGTCGTGCTGGCCAACGCCATGGCGCTGCCGCACCTGGCCGACGACGGCGTCAACGGCTACCTGTTCGAACCGAACAACGTGGTCGACCTGACCGAGAAGATCCGGCTGGTCCTGGACCAGCCGGAGGAGGCCCGCAAGGCCATGGGTGACGCCAGCCACGAGATGGTCCAGAAGCACAGCTTGGAGAACACGCTGAAGACCTTCGAAGACATCTACCGCGGCGCCGCGTACGAGGACCTCCAGGTCTGAGACTTCGCGCCCTTCGGGGCGTCTCCATGACAGGTACGACGGCGGCCGCCGGGTAGACTGTCCGGGTGCCGTTTCGGGGTCGTGGACCTCGAGGCGGCGCCCCGAGGGGGTATAGCTCAGCCGGTTAGAGCAGGGGACTCATAATCCCTTGGTCCTGGGTTCAAGTCCCAGTGCCCCTACCGCGTTATATTTAGACAAACCAGTGAACCAAGAACTTTGGGGATCAGCGGTTTCAAGGTCATCCCCGTCGTTCTGACGGGGATGATTTTGTTTTTGGACGATGTCCGAGAGGCGAAGGGCCTGAATTTGGGCCGTTGGTGTCATCAGGCCCTGCTCGGCAAGCCTGCGGTGAAGCCGGGCAATCGAGTATTCGCCGCAGGTGTTCTGGATGATCGCCCGTTCGAGATGGTAACGGGCAGAATGCCAACGAGCGTCGCCGCTCGTTCTTCAGAGCTGGCTGCCCAGGGGTGTCCCTGCCGTATTGACCCATCGTGGCTGGTATCGCGCCAGAATGGAGGCCAAAATCCGGCCATGCAACCGACTCGTTGAGCTCGCTCCGCTTCACCGCAGGGTGGATCCTTCGTTGATGGTGAAGACGATTTCGGCGGCAGCGGACTTCACTTCGCTCAGTCGGAGCTCTTCTTCATGAGCCCGGGAAGCCAGTCCTTCAGTCCGTGTCGTCCACTCTTGAAGGACCGCGGCCGAGATCTGCGAGAGGATCACACCGATGAGGCCGGCGAGTCCATGTTTGAGCTCTTCGAGGTTGGTGTTGGTGATCAGCAGCCGCCGATCCTCGACGTGCAACTCCACCGCGGGGTAACCGGCGTCGCTGAGCCTCTGTCGGACATCATCCCCGCGGAGCAAATAGATTTCCCGGATCTCGGGTCGGCGAGTGAAGACTGCCGGCACCGTGTATCGAGCCGGAGCTTGAGCGGTTCCGAGTTCGGGTGGAAGAGCCGTAGCCAAGACGCCCGTGAGGGCGAGAGGTTCGGTGGGTGTTGTCGTGGTCATGACGGGTTCCGCCGTTTCGTATCGATGCGCTGTCGATTCCACAAAGTGGGTGGCGGCTATGGGTGCGCTCGATCGAGCGCTATTCCTCTGCGAGGTGAGCGCGATCATGCCCGCCCTCGTTGTCCCAGCCTTCCGCCGCGTCTTCATCGTTACGAGGAACCATGGTGGTGTCCTGCTCGGTGAGGTCCGGGGACGT